>PKDJ01000227.1 GCA_002862545.1 Pseudomonadota bacterium | reverse complement strand
CGTGACGCGGATCTCGCGCACGGAGGGGTCCCGGCTGAACACGCGGGCCGAGGTGGCCGCGTCGAGCGCGCCGCCCTCCACCGTCACCTCGCCGTCGTCGGTGCGCACCGTGATGCGCTGCTCCCCCGGCCCGTAGACCACGGGCACCCCACACACGAGGAACGCCAGCCCGCCCGCGGGCACGTCCACGGTGCGCTCAGGACGCACACCCGCCGGGACCGTCCACGCCGCGCCCGCTTCGAGGCGCTCGCCCGCCGGGGGGGCCGCGGCGTCGAAGTGCAGACAGCCCTCCGCGACGCGCACGCCGAGCTCTCCGCGCCGGGCGAGGAGCTCCTCCTTGACGAGACCGGTCATCCCAGGCTGCTGTGCGCCCCGGTGTCCCGGGGTGTGGGAGTACGGATCGGTGGGGATGGCGCCAAACTCCGCCGGCGACCTGTTGAACCCGAGCCCGTCACGCACGGCGCGGTAGTGGGCGGCGAGCCGGTCTACGGTGCCCGCATCCGCGTCGCCGTCCGCCGCAGCCTGCCAGGCCTCCTGCACCGCGACCAGCAGCTTGCCGACCATGTGCCAGTACACGCTGCCGAGGCCCTCGTAGGCGTGCATCGTCCCGGAGCGCCCGGTGAAGGCGTGGTGCTCGAACGTCGCCTCCCACAGATCCCGCCAGGCCTGGCGGTCGTCGACGATGCCGAGGGCGTCGAGGCGCGCCTCGAGGTCGCCGACGTTCTTGAGGTCGGAGCCGAAGCGAAGGGCGCCGTCGGCGTCGCGGGCGAGCAGGGACGTGTTCCCTGCGGCGATGGCGGCCATGGCTCCCGGGAGCGCCGCTGCGGCATCCTCGGGAGCCCGGTTCTTGTCGTGGAAGCTCGGGAGCGTGCGGTTCGGGTAGAGCATGAACGTGTGCACGTCAGGCCGGTAGAGCGGACCGGCGTACATCCGATCCAGGAGGTCCGCTGTCTCACCGGCCGACAGCACGCCCGACGCGAGCACCGCCACCTGGCCCTCGAGCATGGGGTAGAGCCGGTCCACGTCGGCCGTTCCGGGGCCAAAGCGCACCAGATCGTACCCGTCGTAGAGCCCATCCGGACGCGCCGCGTGGCGCAGCGCATCGTCGAGCCAGGCCACGCCGCGGTCGCACAGGTCGAGCACCGCCTGACGGTCGACCTCCACACGCGGGTAGGGCCCGCCCGCGTACACCCGCTCCCGCTGGTTCTCCGCCGCCCGTCCGAGCGCATCCATCACCGCACGGCGGGACGCGGGCGTCCACGCCTCCGGGGCGCCGGCGAGGACGGTCCCCACCGCAGCGAGCCAGTCCGCCGTCGACGCGAGCATCTTCACGCGCGGCTCCAGACCGGCGAACAGTGCCCGGCACACGACCAGGTGCCGCCGCAGGTAGGCCGCCGTGACCACCGACACGCCGTAGCCGGCGAGCGCATTGTTGGCGTCGTTCCACTCGGGACGCTGGGTGTTCATCCACACACCGGCGCCCGGTACGAGCGCCGACAGCTTCGCGAGGGAGGGCAGCAGGAGCTTCTCGGCGAGGTTCAGGTGGAGCACCGCCTCGCCGTCGTGCACGCGGCGGCCGTCAGCGCCGACCTCGGCCTCGCGGGCGTCCACCCGCTTCTGCCAGGCATGGTCGAACACGATGGCGTCGCGCGGGTTGGCGACGAGCGCGTCGTGACCGCGCATCCGGTAGGGCACGTCGGCAGACGAGAACACCTCGCGGTGCAAGAGCGCCCGGAGCTGGCCCGGGTCGTGGGCCGCACAGAGCTCGAGGAGCCGTGTCAGGTAGCTCACCTGGTGGTCACCCCAGTAGCCGAGGTTGGCCCAAGGGTTCTCCGGCTCGGGCTGCTCCCAGTCGATGCCGTCCGAGGTGATGCGGTACGGGTTGTAGCCGTCCAGGGTCGACGCATTGACGAACACGCCAACGACGCTCGCCAAGAACTCCGGGTAGGCCAGCAGCAGGGCCTCCCAGTTCTGGAACACGTCGCGCCAGTTGCCCTGCCAGTAGACACGGCGCTCGCCATCGGTGTCGTGCACGCGGATCTCGAACCGGTTCCACGGACGGCTCGGGTCGCCGTGGCGGCGGCCGAACCACAGCGGGAGGCACTCGCCGACGAGGCGCTCGAGGTCGGCGTCGTCCCGGGAGCGCGCGCGGGCGAGGAGGTCCCCCACCTCCATGGCGCCCTCGAGCCCGGCGAGCCAGGCGGCGTTGCGGGCGTGGCAGGCGGCGTGACGGGCGGCGACGAAGCGGTCGAAGTCCACGGCGCGGATCCGGTGCTCGCGGACCGGCACGCCTCCGCGCATGGCGTTGAACAGGGCGCTCGCGCGCTGGTGGGCGTCCAGGGTGGCGTCAGCCGTGCACTGCAGGCCGTCCACGTCCGCGATGATCCCGTCGAGGGCAGCGGTGCTCGCCGCGAGCTCCGCCTCGATCACGGCGTCCAGCCCCTCCCGAGATCGCTGCCGGAGCCCGGCGACGTCGTGATGCGTGCGGTCGACGTCGGCGACGATGTGCCACCGCGCCGGGGCTCCGGGGGCGACCTCGACCGTCGACGTGACGACGAACGCGCCGGCCCGCCCGACCACCATGGCCTCGCTGTGTGCCACCTCGCCGCGGACGAGGGCGTCGAGCTGCTGCCGGGAGAGGAGCACGGCGTCGATGTCGAGTCCGGCGCACCAGACCACGTTGGCCCGCAGCGCCTCCGCGGGCTCGGCGCGGTCAGACGGCAGCGACTCCAGAGCGAACACGGCGAGCGCACCGGCGGAATCCCACTGGGCGCGCGAGTAGGCCTCCACCAGGTTGCTGGAGGTCTGGACGAGACCGAGCGGCGCACCGGCCGGGAGCACGCCGTTCAGTCCGTCGGCAACCCGCACTCGGGCCGACTCCGCGCCGGGCTCGCAGGCCAGGGTCACGGTGCGCACGATGCCGAACCGCTCGGAGAAGCCCCAGCGGACGGTGAACGTGAGCCCGAGGCCAGTGTGGGTCTCGGTGTACTCCAGCTGATCGCCGGCGACGGACTTGCGCAGGCTCCGCCGCAGGTGGGCGGCGGCCCGCGGGCGGAGCGGCTCCCAGAGGGTCGTCGCTCCGTCACGCTCGACGTGCAGACAGGTCCACCCGCCCACGTCCTCCTGAGCCCGATGCAGCCGGTCGTCCGTCAGGTAGGGGAACAGCGACCCATCCGGATCGACGCGCCCAGCGGCCATACCGCCACGAGACGACGCGTACATCCAGTGATCCGACGGACTGACCACGCTCACGAGGAAGGGCGCCAGGCGGTCCACCTCAGCCACGTCGATCCACCCACTCTCAGCCATCCGGCCTCCCGTCCGCCGGACGCGCACGTCGCGGGGCGCGTCAGGGTACTGCACCGACCCGAGCGTCGCCCTGCGGCCTGACACAATCCAGACGCGTTCCGACCATCGGCCACTCAGGTCGTCGCAGAACGACGAGGACCGCGCGTGCATCCACTTCGAGCATTCGGGGCGGTCGGCGTGCGACTGCGGGCGGAGGTGGTCGCTCGCAGCCAGGTGGAGTGGCGCTCAATGGGATGTCGCCACAACTAGACTGACATGTCAGTCTAACCAAGTTACCTCGGCCTCCGACACCCCAGGGACTGCATGCCCGAGCTCCACCCCGCCGCCTTCTTCCGCGTCGAAGGCACACTCCTTCGCCGGCCCACCGCACTCGCCGCGGCGTGGCTGGCCACCAACAGCCAGCGGCTCGCCTCCCGCCTGACGCGCCTGGGCTCCGTCGCCCTCGGCGCGCCCCTTGCGTGGAGTGGGGCCGACCCGACGACGGCCGCCCGGGTCACCTGGATGGGCCTGCGCGGCATGTCCGAGGACCGGCTCGTGATTCTCGGTGAGGAGTACTGGGCCACCTGGCTCGACGACGACGTGCGGCCCGTCGGCGAAGACCTGGTCCGCCAGGCACGCCGCGATGGCCGCCGCATCGTGCTGGTGAGCGACAACCTCGACGTGGTGATGCAGCCCCTCGTCGAGCGCCTCGGGGCCGACCTGCTCGTCGCCAACCGGATGGAGCTGCGCGGGGGCCGGGCGACCGGGCGCCTCGCCGAGCCTGTGGTGGCGCGCTTCGGCGGCCAGCGCCTCAAGGACTTTGCCGCCGACCAGGGCCTCGATCTATCCCGCTCCACCGCCTACGGCGCCGCCGAGGCCGATTCCGCGCTGCTCGCCGCAGCGGGCTTGCCCTGTGCGGTGCACCCCGACCGCGGCCTCCGCCGCATGGCCCGTGACCTCGACTGGCCCATCCTGGAGCACGACCGATGATTCGCCAAGACCTTCAGGGTACCCACATCCTGCTCACCGGCGTGACGGGCTTCCTCGGCAAGGTGTTCGCCATCCTCCTGCTGCAGGAGGTCCCCGACATCCGCCTGACCCTGGTCGTCCGTCCACGTCGACGCACTCAGACGGCTCTGCAGCGCTTCGAGCACATCGCCGACACCTCTCCCGCGCTGCGGCCCCTCCGGGAGCGCTACGGCGCCGACCTCGGCCGCTTCCTCGGTGAGCGGGTCCAGGTCGTGTCCGGCGACATCGAGAAGCCTCGCTTCGGACTCGACCGGCCCGCCCTCGACGCGCTCCGCGGCCAGGTCGACATGGTGGTTCACTGCGCAGGCCTCACGGACTTCCAGCCCGACCCCGCTCGGGCCCTCGCGGTGAACGTGGCGGGCGCGAAGCACGCGGCTGACCTCGCCGGGTACTGGAAGACCCCGCTGATCCACGTCTCCACGGCGTACGTAGCGGGCAACGTCTCCGGCGACATCGCCGAGGCCCTGCGCCCCGGGGTCGGTCCGAGCGGCGAGCGCTTCGACGTGGCGGGCGAGATTCGCGCCCTGCAGGAGGCCTGTCGCACGCCCTCCAAGCAGACCCGCATCGATCGAGGTCAAGAGCGCGCGCTCGCCCTCGGCTGGCCGAACATCTACTGCTACACCAAGGGCCTGGCCGAGCACCTGCTCGCCCAGCGCACCGACATCGGGCTCACCATCGTGCGACCCGCCATCGTCGAGTGTGCCCGCACCCTGCCCTTCCGCGGGTGGAACGAGGGCCTGAACACCGCCGGACCCCTCGCCTGGCTGATCTCCACCGCATTCCGCCGCCTGCCCACCCAGGGCGAGCACCCCTTCGACATCGTGCCGGTGGACGACGTGGCCCGAGGTCTCGCGCTCACCGTCGCCGCCGTGCGCCGCGGGGAGCAGCCCGGTGTGGTGCACCTCGCCTCCTCCGACGCCAACCCCTTCACCTTCGAGCGCGCCGTCGAGCTCACCGGCCTCGGCTTCCGTCGCTGGACCCGCAAGGGCGGAGGAACGTCTGCGGACCGCTGGATGCGCTGGCTCGACCCGGTGCCGGTCGCCGAGGACGCCCCCGGGCCCTTCGCCGTGCCACGCCTCAAGCGCTGGGCTCGCTCGCTGCGCAAGGCCACCGCGCGCTTCGAGCCCGCCGAGCACCTGCCCACCGTGATCGCCGACGTCTTCGGCGACACCGTGCGCGAGCAGCTCGACAGCCTCACCGAGCAGCTCGATGAGGCCAACACCCACCTGGTGCGCATCGAGAAGATGCTGGAGCTCTACCGGCCCTTCATCCACGACAACCGCTACGTCTTCGCGACCGACAAGGTGCGCGCCTGGTCCGACGCCCTCGGTGACGACGAGGCCGCCTTCCGGTGGGCCGTCCCCGAGCTGTGCTGGCGAGAGTACTGGGTCGACGTGGAGTACCCCGGGCTCTCAACCTGGTGCATGCCGGTGCTGCGTGGCGAGGAGGTCCCCTCAGACCCGCCGTCCACCCCGCCGCTGCGCCTCGAGCAGCCCTCGACCACCCTGCACGAGCTGGCGGGCAAGTGAGCATCTTCCTGACCGGGGGAACCGGCTACCTCGGCGGCTACGTGATCACCGAGCTGCTCGCGCGCACCGACGCGCGGCTGGCCGTGATGACCCGCGCCAAGAACCTCGACCACGCCCGCGAGAAGCTGTGGAAGAGCCTGCAGCTCCACCTCGACGCAGCGGACTTCTTCGCGGCGCTCGAGCGCATCGACATCGTGCCGGGCGACCTGCACGCTCCCGGACTCGGCCTCCCCGACGACGTGCGGGCGAAGGTTGTCCGCGAGTGCGACTCGGTGCTCCACATCGCCGCCTCCCTGAACCGCAAGTCGAGCAAGGCCTGCTTCAACACCAACCTGCGGGGCACGCTGTCCGTGGTGAAGCTCGCGCGCGAGATCGCCGACGCCCACGAGCTCCGCCGCTTCAGCTACGTCTCGACCGTCGCAGTGGCTGGGCAGCGCGACAACGAGGTGGTCCACGAGGACGAGGCCGTCGACTGGGCCCGCTCCGACTACGACCCCTACGGCCGCACCAAGAAGTTCACCGAGCACATGGTGGCCGAGCTGCTGCCCGACATCAGCCGCGTGGTCTTCCGGCCCTCCATCGTGATGGGCGACAGCCGCCACGAGCGCACCACCCAGTGGGACATGGTCCGCGCGACCGTCGCCCTCGCCGACCTCCCCGTGGTGCCCCTCGATCAGACGACCCGCCTCGACATCGTGCCCGCCGACTTCGTGGGGGAGGCCATCGCACGGATCCACGTCAAGGAGCGCCCCGACCACGGGATCTACCACCTGTCGGCCGGCGTTCGGGCCATCACGGCCGGTGACATCGCGACCGCCATGGAGCCCGTGCTCGGCCGTCGGATGCGCTTCGTCAAGCACCTCGACGGTGCAACCGACCTGGCCTTCCGGGCGATGAACCGCCTGCCGCGCGGGAACGCACTGCAGCCCATCGGTGCCCTGATGAAGGTGTTCTGGCCCTACGTGGTCTACAACACGGTCTTCGACAACGACCGTATCACCAAGGAAATTGGGCGCATGCCCGAGCCCTTCACGACCTACTGCGGGCCGCTCTACCGCTTCGCCAAGGGCTGCAGCTTCCGCTTCCCCTACCGCGACTACCCGGAGGCGCCGTGAACACGCGTGATCACGTGATCGACGCCGACGAGGGCCCCGGCTTCTTTTCCCGGCTCGGCCGACGCCTGCGTGCCGAGGTGGAGCGCATCGGCGAGCACGTCGACGCCGACCTCGCCCTCCAGGCCTCCATGGCCGGCCTCGTGGAGGTCGCGGCCTCCCGCTACGCCCTCGACCCTGGCGCACAGTGGTCCCCCGGAGAGCCGCTGCGACTGCTGTTCGCTGGCTACGCCGGGTCACGGAACACGGGCGCCGACGTGCGCGTCGAGGAGATGATCCGGCAGATCCGCTTCCTGCTCGGCGACGAGCTGGCCGACCTGTCGATCCTCACCATCGACCCTGCGAACACCGCCCCCTACTTCCGGACGGTCAAGCAGCTCCACATGCCGCAGGTGTTCCCGAAGTTCGTCCTCGACACGGTGCACCAGCAGCACGGCGTGATCGCCTGCGAAGGCTCGATGTTCAAGAGCAAGTTCGCGAATGCCCTGTCGACCCTGATGGTCGGGGCCCTCGGCGTGGCCGCTGCCGAGAACAAGATCGCCGTCGGCTACGGCGGAGAGGCCGGCACGATGGACCCGTCCCTCGAGGCCCTGGTCCGCCGCTACTGCCGCGACGCCCTGATCATCTGTAGAAACCAGGAGTCTCGCCGGGTACTCGACCGCCTCGGGGTGGCGAGCGAGTCCGGCACCGACACCGCCTGGACCTTCACCCCTCACCCTGCCTCGGTGGCCGAGGCGCTGCTGCGGGAGCACGGCTGGGACGGCCGCAAGCCCGTCGTCGCCCTGTGCCCCATCAACGCCTTCTGGTGGCCGGTGAAGCCCGACGTCCGCAAGCTCGTCGAGAAACAGCTCACCGGCGCGCATGCTCGCGCACACTACAAGTCGATGTACTTCCACGCCGCCTCGGCCGACATCGACCGCAAGCAGCGGGCCTACGTCGAGGCCATCGCCGAGGGCTTCCGGGCCTTCCGCAGCCAGGTCGACTGCTTCCCGATCTGCGTCGGCATGGAGATGCTCGACCGCTCCGCCTGCGATCTGCTCTCGGAGCGCATCGGTGGCGCGCCGCTGTTCATCAGCGACGACTACGACATGTACACGATGGTGAGCCTGATTCGCCGCGCCGACATGCTGGTGTCCAGCCGCTACCACGCCTGCGTGTGCTCCATGGGAGGCGGTGTGCCCAGCGGCGGCATCACGATGGACGAGCGCATCCGCAACCTCATGGCCGATCGCGGCACGCCGGACCTCAGCATCACGGTGGACGACCCCGACCTCGCGGCCAAGGTCGAGCGCATGCTGCATCGACTCCACCGTGACGCCGATGCGCTCCGCGCCGGCATCGACCGCACGGTCGCCGAGAACCTCCACCGCATGGGCCAGATGGGTCAGATCTTCGTCGACCACCTGCGAGAGCGTCATCCCGAGCTGCCGCTCCGTCCCGAGCTCGGCGGTCACGGCGACCCCTGGGGCCACCTGCCTCCCCTCTCCCCTGCCCTGCGTGCGCTCGTCGAGCAGCACCGGTCCGCCGTGGAGACCCCATGAGCTTCGTCGACACCTTCCTCGACAACCTCCGCGAGCACCCCGCGCGGGCCTTCGTCCAGGAGGTCCATGGCGACACCGTCGTCGAGAGCACCGGCCGCGAGCTGCTCGACCTCATCGCGAGAGCCCGGGCCACGCTTCGGAAGCGCGAGCTCGCCGCGGGAGACCGGGTGGTCCTGGTCGCTCCGAACGGCATTCGCTGGGTAGCCACCGACCTGGCGGCTCTGGCCGAGGGCGCGGTCGTGGTGCCGATGTACGCCCGGCAGGACCCAGCCGAGCTGGTCGCGATGATGCACGACTGTGCGCCTACACTGGTGGTCGCAGCCACCGACCTGCTGGCGGACGCCGTGCGGGCGCACTGGAGCGACGCACCCCTGGTGGTATTCGACCAGTTCTTCGCCGCCGAGCCCATCGATCCGGCAACTCCGGCGGTGCTGCGCGCCGATGACGACCCGGTCACCATCATCTACACCTCGGGCAGCAGCGGGGTGCCCAAGGGCGTGGTCTACAGCACGCGCAACGTCGACTTCATGCTGCCTGTCACGCGGGATGCGCTGGTCGCCATGATGGGCGAGCGCTCGACCCCGGACCGGGTGTTCCACTACCTGCCGTTCTGCTTTGCAGGCTCCCGGGTCGTGCTGTGGACCTGCCTGCTGCGTGCCAACCCGATCATGGTCTCCACCAACCTGGACAACCTGGCCCAGGAGCTGAAGACCGCGGCCCCGAACTACCTGCTCAATGTGCCGATGCTCCTCGAGCGCATCAAGAACGGGGTCGAGGCCAAGCTCCGCGAGCGCCCGAAGGCCATCCAGTGGCTCTACGAGCGGTCCCGCGACGCCTACCTCCGGGGTGCCACGGGACGCGGCGGTCGGCGTGATGCACTGGCAGTCTGGATGGGCCAGCAGCTGATCTTCAGCAAGATCAAGCAGCAGATCGGACCGAACCTGGAGTGCCTGATCTGTGGCTCCGCGCCCCTCGGCGAGGACACCCAGCACTGGTTCCGAATGCTCGGCATTCCCGTGTACCAGGTCTACGGCCTCACCGAGACGACGGCCATCGTGACGATGGACGTGCCTCCGCTGGTCTACCCCGGGCGTGTCGGACCGACGATTCCAGGCGTCGAGACCAAGATCAGCGACGACGGCGAGCTGCTCGTGCGGGGTCCGAACATCTTCTCCGGCTACTGGCGACGGCCAGAGGAGACCGAGACCGCCTTCGCGGACGGCTGGTTCTGCACGGGCGACCAGGTCGAGCTGGACCACACGAACACCTGGCGCATCGTGGGCCGCGTGAAGAACCTCCTCGTGCCCTCGAGCGGTCACAACGTCGCGCCAGAGCCCATCGAGCAGAAGCTCGTCGAGACCATAGAGGGCGTCGAGCAGGCGGTCCTGGTCGGTCACGGCAAGCCCTACCTGTGCGCGCTGATCAGCGGACAGGTCGACGCGGACACGGTCGAGGCCGGCGTCGCCGCCATCAATGAGGCTCTCCCGCACTACAAGCGCGTCCGCAAGCACCGGATCGTCGACGACGCCTTCACGGTCGAGAACGGCATGCTGACGGCGAACCGGAAGCTGCGGCGCACGGCCATCGAGTCGGCCCACGCCTCGACCATCGCCGGGTTCTACGCATGACCGTGTTCCGCGGACAAGCCCTGACCTTCTCCCGGGTGGGGCCGGCTCTCGAGGTCACCCTGCACCGCGAGCCGCTCAACGAGCTGGGCACCACGGCACTCCGAGAGCTCGAGCTGCTCGCCGAGCACGTCCGCGGTGGCGCGGGGGGTGCGCGGGCACTGATCCTCCACAGTGATCGGCGAGGAGGCTTCTGCGCCGGGGCCGACCTGCGCGAGCTCCACGCGGGCCTGCTCGCACGCCGCGCCGCCCTCGCCGACCGCCTCGGTCCTGCAGCGCCGGTAGCCGGACGGGTCCTCCGGCCGCTGGTCCGCCGGGAGATCCGCAAGTTCATCGACCGGATTCATTCGGTCTTTGACACCCTCGACACCGCACCGCTCACCACCATCGCGGTGGTGCATGGGGTGTGCTTCGGTGGGGGCTTCGAGCTCGCCCTGACGGCAGACGTGATCATCGCCGAGAAGTCGGCCCGCTTTGCCTTCCCCGAGCTCCGCCTCGGTCTCGTGCCCGGCTTCGGCGGCATCCCCCGCCTGAACCGCGACCTCGGCAATGCCGTCGTCCGCGACCTGCTGCTCACCGGCCGGAGCATCAACGCCCGCCGAGCGCACGCTGTGGGCCTGGTGTCCCAGGTGGTCGGTCGGGACAACGGCCTCGACGTCGCCCGCAAGGTCGCCGAGCAGGCCGCCCGCTTCGATCCGCACACCACCGCCGAGGCCAAGGCCTTCGCCAAGCGACTGCCCCGGGAGGAGCTCGACCGGGAGAAGGACACCTTCTGCCGCCTCGTCACCCGTCCGCCCGTCCTCGCCGCGCTCACCAAGTTCGTCGAATCCACCGATGTGAGGCCGTACCTCCCATGATCCTCGACACCCTCAAGAAGCTCGCTGTGCAGCGCTTCGGCGTCAAGGCCGAGGCGCTCGCTCCCAACGACGACCTGTTCGAGGTCCTCGGCATCGACAGCCTACAGGCCCTCGATCTGCTGACCGATCTCGAGGACGCCTTCGACGTGGAGATCCCAGACTACGAGGTCCAGGGCGTCAACACGCTGGGCGGACTCGCCGAGCTCATCGAGGCCCGCCGATGAACGCCCGTCCTGCCGCCGAGCGGATGCACGTCGCCGGCTACGCCTGCCTCGGCGAGCTGCTGCGTGACGCCCTCGTCGTGCACAAGGCCGAGACCGTCCTGATCGAGGCAAGCCGCAAGCGCGAGGCCGGACGCTGGACCGGGTGGGAGGTGAAGCTCCTGGGCGAGCGGGTGGCCGCGCGGCTCCAGGACGCAGGTGTCGGCCCGGGCGACCGCGTCGCCATCGTGCTGTCCAACCAGTCGAAGTGGCTGATCTCCGCGTACGGAGCGCTGTTCGCGGGTGCGGTGCTCGTGCCCATCGACCACAAGCTCACCGGGCCCGAGCAGGAGGCCCTCCTCGCCCACGCCCAGCCGAGCGTGGTGATCACGGAGTTCGCGATCTGGCGGACCTGGGACGCTGCCCCCGCCGGACAGGTGTGGGTGGCCGAGGCGCCGAAGGGCGCCGACGTCGACCGCTGGGAGAGCCTCCCGGAGCATGGCGGGACCTTCGTGCCGCGGGACCGTGAGGACACGGCCACCATCGTCTACAGCTCCGGCACCGGCGGCACGCCCAAGGGCTGCATGCTCCCGCACCGAGCCTACCTCGCCCAGCTCGACGCCCTGCTCGGGCGGTTCCCCTTGGCTCCGGGCGACCGCTACTTCAGCATCCTGCCGACGAACCACGCCATCGACTTCATGGTCGGCTTCGTGGGACCGTTCGTCTGCGGCGCCACCGTGGTGCACCAGCGCACGCTGCGACCCGAGCTGCTCCGCTGGACGATGAAGCGGTACCGCATCACCCACATGGCTGTCGTGCCCTTGGTGCTCGAGGCCTTCAAGCGCGCCATCGACGAGAAGCTGGACGCGCTCTCGGGCTGGCGGCGCTCTCTCGCCGACACCCTGATCGCTGCCAACGCCCGCCTGACCGAGCGACGTCCTCGCCACGCGGTCTCCTCGCGGCTCCTGAAGCCCGTCCACGACGCCTTCGGCGGTGAGCTCCGCCTGCTGTTCTGTGGCGGCGCCTACACCGATCGCAAGCTGGCCGAGTTCTTCTACGATCTCGGGATTCCCGTCGTGATCGGCTACGGAACGACTGAGGCCTGCACCGTGATCACGGTCAACCGCACCGATCCCTGGCGCGGCGACTCCGTGGGGGACGTGCTGCCCGGCGTCGAGGTCCGCATCCACGATGCCGATGCCGATGGGGTCGGAGAGGTCCACGTTCGGGGGCCGACGCTGATGTCCGGCTACCTCGACGCCCCCGAGCTCACCGAGGCCGCCTTCCTCGATGGGTGGTACCGCACCGGCGATCTCGGCCACTTCGATGCCGCCGGGCACCTGCACCTCGTCGGACGCCAGAAGGACATGATCGTCACTGCAGGCGGCAAGAACATCTACCCCGACGATGTCGCCTTCGCGTTCCGCGGCGTGGAGGCCGAAGAGCTCACGGTCTTCGCCGAGAACTACCTCTGGCCGGAGCGCACCATGCAGGACGAGCGCCTGCTGCTCGTCGTCCGTGGAGAGGTCACCGGCGCCCTGCTCGGAGAGATCGCCGAGAAGAACCGGCGACTCCCCGACTTCAAGCGCGTCAGCGGCGTCCTGCGCTGGGAGGAGGAGTTCCCGCGCACCGCCTCGATGAAGCTCAAGCGTCACGTGCTCGCGGATGCCCTCCGCGCAGGACGCACGCGCGCCGACGTGGTGCCTCTGTGAGTCGCCGCATCGCCGTGATCCTCAACCCCGCTGCGGGTGGCGGACGGGCTCCTCGACGCTTCGAGGCCCTCCGTGGCCGCCTCGAGGCACTGGGCCACGTCTCGGTGCTGTGCACCCATGACCCGGGACACGCCGCCGCACTCGCGCGCGAGGCCGACGCCACGGACGTGATCAGCGTCGGTGGCGACGGCACGCTGCACGAGGTGGTCACAGGCCTCATGGGGCGTGACGACCGACCTCGGCTCGGCCTCTTGCCGCTCGGAACCGGAAACAGCTTCGGTCGCGACCTCGACCTGACGACCCCCGACCGCTGCCTCGACGCCATCGCACGCGGTGAGACCCGCGCCGTCGACGTCGTGCGGGCCGAGCACGACGATGGCGTGCTCTACAGCATCAACCTGTTCTCCATCGGCTTCACCGCCGAGGCCGGAGAGCTGACCAACCGCCGCTTCAAGGGCCTGGGTGCTGCCGGCTACATCCTCGCCGTCCTGATCACGCTAGCGCGACTCAAGCATCCCTCCTTCCGCGTCCGGCTCGACGACGGCGAGTGGGACGCGCGGCCCTGTGCGCTGCTGTCCTTCTCCAACAGCCAGTACACGGGGGGCGACATGCGGATGGCCCCTGCGGCAGACCCTACGGACGGACGGGTCGACGTCATTCGGGTCGGGGCCCTCGGACGGCCCCGCTTCCTCGCCACGTTCCCCAAGATCTTCGCCGGCACCCACGTGAGCGCCCCGCACATCGAGGCCACGACCGCCCAGGCCGTCGAGCTCGACCTCGCCTCGCCCGTCGACGTGATGATCGACGGCGAGGTCGTGCGCGTACGCCCGACGCGCCTCGAGGTGCTCCCCGGTGCCGTGGAGGTGCTCGCATGAGCGACCCTGTCGTTCCCCTTCGAGAGGGCCCACTCGACAAGGCCATCGCCGTCGGGCTCTGGGGCGCAGGCCTCGCCTGGCTCACCCCCATGATGCTGTCCATGATGGCCAGCGGTGGCCTGCTCGGACACACCCACATCGACGGGCTCAACCGCCTCTACTGTCGGGGGCAGGTCGCGATGACCGGCGCTCGCTGGCGGGCGGTGGTGCACCCGGACGTCGATCCGGGCACCCCCTACCTGTTCGCCCAGAACCACGTGAACCTGCTCGACCACGTCTCGATGTACCCCGCGACCCCCCACTTCAAGCAGGGGATGGAGCTCGAGTCCCACTTCAAGATCCCCGTCTACGGCTGGTTCATGAAGGCCCGAGGCACCATTCCGGTGCGCCGAGGACGAGGTGACGCCGAGCGGGACTTCCTGCGGCAGGGCATGCGCGCCACAGTCGACAAGGGCCACTCCATCCTTGCCTTCCCCGAGGGCACCCGCACCCTCGACGGACGGGTCGGGCGCTTCCGCAAGGGCCTCTTCTACCTGGCCCGTGACCTCGAGCTTCCCATCGTTCCGACCGCCGTCACGGGCATGTACGAGATCCTCCGCAAGGGGAGCTGGCTGATGCGACCCGGGCGGGTGGTCACCGTCTACTGCGATGCCCCCATCCCGACGAAGGGCCTCTCCGACGACGCCATCGAGGACCTCGCCGAGCAGGTGCGCTCCGTGGTCGCCGCACGCGTGGATGCCCACTGGGAGGGCGACCATGGGTGATGGACGCACCGCACGTGCCGAGCGCTCTCGGGAGCTTCGGCGGCGGCAGATCCTCGACAGCTCCCTGTCGGTCTTCTCCGAGCACGGCTACTGGCAGACCTCGATCACGGATCTGGTGAAGGCTGCCGGCGTCGCCCGAGGGACCTTCTACCTGTACTTCGACAGCAAGCAGAAGATCTTCCTCGATCTTCTCGAGGAGCTGATCGGCCGCCTGCGCGCCGCTGTCCGCGGTGTCGACCCCCAGGCCGACCCGACCGTCGACGCGCAGCTCAAGGCCATCGTGGCCCACATCCTGCGCACGACCGCCGAGAACCGCCACCTGACGCGCATCCTGTTCCGCGAGGCCGTCGGCCTCGACGACGCGGTCCAGACACGCCTGACGGGCTTCTACGACGAGCTCCGGGCCTACCTCGTCCACACGCTCGAGCTCGGCGTGACCCTCGGGGTCGTGCGCGACGACATCGACCGCGAGACGACGGCCTCGTGCATCCTCGGCGCGCTGCGCGGGGTCGTGCACCGCTACGTGGTCGACCATGACCAAGACTTCGACCCCGACGGGGTCGCTGACGCCGTCGTCTCCTTCGCGATGGGTGGCGTGCGGCAGCGCACGGCCTGAGGAGGTGGAGAACGCCCGTCGGGCGCCTCGGGAAGCGGCTAGTCGGCCGCGAGGGCCCGAGCGATGCGGGCTGCCCCCTCTGCGGCGTCGGCGTCGTGGAGAAGAACGGTCGACCACTTCTCGCTGAGCCAGGCCTCGGCACAGTCGCGCACGACCGGCTCCTTCCACACGCCGCCGACCAACAGCACCTCGAGGCGGTCAACACCGCCCACGAGGCGGGCTGCCGCATCGATGTTCTCGGCGAGCACCGTCCCCGCCCGCTCCAGGATGCGTCGAGCGACCGCGTCGGAGGCGGCGAGAGGCGACACCACGTCGCCAGCGAGCGCCGCGAGGTCGGACTTGTGGATGGACTCGCGCACGCTGCGGAAGGCACGCCAGACCGCCGGAGTGCGCTCTCCCGAGAGTCCGACGGCCCGAGCGATGGCGGGACCGAGCTCCGACTCCTCCTGCCCCTGGAGGTCACGCAGGGCCGCGCGGAAGGCGTAGTGACCAATCCACGCCGCGCTCCCGTCGTCAGACAGGTCGAGGTCGAGGCCGCCCACCTGGCGTCGGTCGACGGCGATGCCCTGCTCGAGGCGCACCCCAAGGGTGTTCGAGCCCGTACCCGCGATGGCACAGACCCGCAGGTTGGTCGATCCACAGGCCTCGATCACCGCGACATCGGAGACGACGCGCAGGCGAGTCGGCCCGAGCGGCGCGAGCAGCGGCGCACCGAGGAAGGCCTCGAGGTGTCGCTCGGCATCCCCGGGTGCATCGATGCCAGCGGTGCCCACACAGGCCGCCACGATCTCGACCGGTTCGTCGGGCAGCGCTGCGCGAATCGCTCCCTGCAGGATGGAGGCCGTCACCTCGGCCCCCTCGGCGCCGTGCATCCAGAGGTTGGTCGAGCCGATCACTCGGCCCTCCCCCAGCCTCTCGCCTGACCGCCTGTCGTGTACGACTGCTCGGGTCTTGGTGGACCCTCCGTCGACTCCGACGACCACTTCCCGCGCCATACGCTGCTCCCTCACCCGGCGAGGAACTGCTGGATAACTTGCACGAAGGCCACGCTGACTCCGGCCAGCCCCTCGCCCGCGATACCACCCGCCCCTACCGAAGCTCCAAATGCGGCGATCCACGCTGGGTTGCGAGACTTGATCGCCAGCATGATCAGGGAGCCGACAAAGATGGAGAAGCTGTACTCGTAGGGCACGACCATGGCCACTCCCAGCCCGATTGCCGACGGCAGCATCCAGGCACGCTCGCCGGCCGCCTTCTCGGCGAAGGGAAGGACGACTCCGATCAGGGCACCGACGGCGAGGGCCGTCAGTGCTCCCGGCGGCAGCGCATCCGTGCCCCGCGCCATCATGGTCGCGAGCCCCGACCAGGTGATGGCTGCAGGCGCCGGCCACTGGGCCGAGCCGATGGGTGCCCCCTGGATCAGCACCCAGAAGATGCCCGCGCAGAAGAACGAGCCGACGAAGACCCCCATCAGCTGGGCGATGACCTGGGTGCGCGGCGTCGCCCCGAGGAGCCAGCCCGTCTTGAGGTCCTGCATCATGTCGGCCGCCTCAGAGGCGCCTCCCGCGGCCACGCCACCGGTCAGCAGGTTGCCGTTGACGACGCCCGCGAGGTTGGTCGCCGCCTGACCCGACTGAAGGGCGCCGAAGGCGATCTGGGTGATCGAGCCCATGGAGCCGACGGGGTTGATGTCGGTCTCACCGGTCGCCCGCACGGCGATGACCGCGAGCACGAAGGACAGACCGATGGCGAGCAGCCCGAAGTACCACGGCACACCGAAGCGGAGCTGAAGCATCGCCATCACGCCGATGGACGACCCCAGCAGCCCGGCGACCCACCAGCTGGTGGGGAACTCGAGGTGGGCGATGGGGCTCGGGCCGCCGGACGGCCGGAAGAGGGACTGCACGGCCTTCAGCAGGATGCGCCACTTCATGAGCGTCGAGGTGAGGCCGGCCGCCACCATGATGCCGAGCCCCGGCCACATGAGCCACTTGACCATCACCGAGTAGTAGGCCTCGGCGTGCACCTGATTCACGTACTTGCAGTCGGCCGCGAGCTGCGCGGCCTGGGACTCGGTCATCGAGGGGGCTGCCAGGATGGCCCGGCAGCCCTCGAGGTTGGCCGGGTCGGTCATCGCCTCCGCGATGACCATGTCGATTCCCATGCCATGGAGCGTCGGCGCAATCACGCCCCAGGCGATGCCGCCCCCGATGGCGAGTGAGATGCCCACGCGGGGCCCGACGAGAAAACCGGCGCCGATCATCATGGGGCTGACGGCTGCGCCGATGGTCAGCTTGGAGAGCTCGATGCCCTGCAGGCCCTTCAGACCGGGCACGTACAGTGCATGGGGCAGCCAGTGAAAGCCGTCCCGAACCACCGTGATCGCCGCACTGGCGAGGCCCATGATGCCGAGCGCCCTCGCCTTCTGGACGGCCTCGTCCCCCTTGGCATGCATCGCCTTGATCGTCTGGGCCGCCGCGGTCCCGGTGGGGAACACCAGCTGGTCAACCACGAGCATCTGCCGCCGCAGCGGGATGGCGAAGAACACGCCGAGGAAGCTCGTGAAGAACACCCAGAGCAGGATGTCGACGAAGGTGGGCTCACTGTCGATGAGGCCATCAGCATGAAGCAGGTACAGCGCCGGGATCACGTTGACGATGTTGCCGAGCGACCCCGCAGCACTCGCGAAGGTCTGCGTGATGTTGTTCTCGAGCTCCGAGTACTCCCGCGAGAGCGCCCGGATGATGGCGAAGCCGAGGATGACCGCGATGAGGGAGCCCCCCTCACCCCAGCCGGTCTTGAGGCCCATGTAGATGTTGAACGCGATCATCAGCGCGCCCAGCACGATGCTCACGAGAATCACCTGCAGGGTGAGCTCGGGGAGCTTGTCACCCCGGTAGGTGTTCTCGAGCCAGTCACGCTCGTAGGCCGCGACCTCCTCGGGAGTCTCGGGGGGCTTGGGAGCGTCTGGCTGTGCCTCGACCTGCATAGCGTGCCTCTGCGGGGCGACACTCTACCGGAAGGCAGCGCGGGGGACTAAGCCCCCACCATGTGGCTCCTCCTCTCCAGCCTGATCGTCGCGGCCGAGGCTCGCGAGAGCATGAAGTGTAAGCACGGCTTCGCCGGTCACACCGAGATGACGTGGCACAGCACCGAGCGCCTCACGGCCGAGGAGCTCGAGCGTGCGCGACGCGCAGGGCGCGCGGTCTCCCCAGTACCACAGCACGGCGCCTTGACCGTCGCAGTGCACCGACGTCCCGCCGTGCACGCGCGGGGGGAGAACTTCCACTGGGTCATCGTGGTCGACGACGAGGAGGTCTCTCGGCGAGTCGCCACCCCCACCGACCCCCGACCGCCCTCGCTGAAGGGCGTGAGTCGCGCGTGGCGCACCGACAACGTGCTCGAGATCCCGCCGGGCTTGCCCGACGTCTTCGAAGTGCACCTCGTCGACCAGCTGCTCGGCGACAGCTGTGCGGTGCGCGTCGTGCGGAGCCGCGACACGATCAAGCGGGTGCGCCCGCTCGACTAGCCCGCTGCCCCCTCCCCGCGGGCGCCGTCAGTCCTCGGTCGAGACGCAGGGACCGTTCGGCTCACACAGGGCAATCACGCGGAAGGTCTCGTCGCGAGGGACCCAGATCTCGATGGGATTCACCGTCTCGCCCGTCACCGGGTCGAAGTCGAGCTGACCCGAGGCGCCCTCGAGGTCGACGGAGTCGCCGTTGCTGAAGGCCACGAGGCCCGCCGTCCAGCCGCCCGGACCCACCGGCGTCGGCGAGCCCGAGGCGATCTGCCGCAGCCCACGAGCCATGTTCGTGCCCGTGATGCCCGACTCCTGCTGGGTGGCCCAGGCCAAGCCGTACATCGCCATCCAGCCAGCGTCGTAGGCGTAGGGGTTGTAGCCGTCGAGAGTGGGGTCTTCACCTTCGTAGGCTGCGGCATAGCTGACCACGTAGGTGTCGTAGACCGCCCCGGAGGGCAGCGCGGGACGACTGCCTCGGATGACGGGGAACATCGCAGCCTGGGTCTCGGGAGTCGTCTCGGCAAACAGGTATGGGTCGGTCGCTGCATCGGTGAGGAACAGCGAGATGCCGTCATAGCTGTCGAGCAAGGCTGCACTGTTCAGGAACGCGACCACGTCCTGCACGTCGGAGGTGATGAACACGACCTCCTCGGCGGTCGGGGATGCAACCGCATCGGGCACGGCCAGGTTGCGCCCGTTGTCGTCGACGTAGGGAATCATCTTCGTCACGCCGCCGTGCTCGCCCTGCACCAGCTCGGCAAGCGCACGCCCGTAGGCGTTGTCCTGAAAGACGACGCTGATCTCGACCACGCCGCGGAAGGCCAGATCGGCCGCAATCGCCGCCGCCTGCACGTCGTCTGGAGGGGCCGGACGCCAGAACAGCCCAGGCGCATCATCGGTGCTGATCTCTCCGTCGATCGTGATCAGCTCCGGGCTCGTCGCCGACGGGGCGATGAGCAGGATGTCGTCGGCCGCGAGGGTCTCGTAGGTGAGGATCGAGGCACCCGAGGTGCCCGGCCCGATGATGGCAGGCACCTCCATCGTGTCGCGCAGCCACTCGCTGGTCGCGACCACGGCCTCGTCGACCGTCAGCCCATCGGCAGCGTCGTCCTCGGAGTAGGAGCAGCCCACAATGGCGACCTCGATGCCGCCGGGCAGCCCGGCCTGGCTCGCCTCTCCGACGGCGAGGAGGGCCGACTTCAGGTTCGGCAGGTCGGGGCCGAGATCGAACATCGCGCCGAGCACGAGGTGGTCACCGAAGTCCTGTGGTCGCTGCCACAGATCATCGGGGTAGGTCTGGAGACAGCGAGGGTTCGCCTCTTCCATGGAGCAGAAGCCGTCGCCGCCACACACCGCGCCCAGCCCGTAGGCGGAGCGACAGTCCGCGGCCGACTCACACGTGGTCACCGGATAGGGCGCCAGACAGCCCGCGAGCGCCAGCAGAGGCAGCATCCTCACCACCGCCTCCTCACGGTCAGGCCGACCCCGCTCCCGCACAGTGGGAGAGCGATCATCACGCTGCCGACTCCAAGTCCGACCGCGCCGACGCCCAGGCCGGTCCAGGCCGCGATGCGGTGGGTGCGGTTGCGAGCGACGTAGTCTGCCGCCTGCACCGAGCAGGGTCCGCCGTCGACGCAGTAGGTGGCCACCTGGGCCCGGCTGTTGCCCGCCGCCACCGTGAAGCCGAGCCCCGTGCCCAGAGCTGCCACGCCCAGTCCCCCCACGAGCCACCCTGCGGGGGAGCGGGTCTGCTCCGTGCTGCGCTCTTGCCGCATCTCGGCCTGCTCGGCACGCTGACGCTCGGCGAGTCGCTCCGCCTCGCGTCGCGCATCCTCGGCGGCCTCGAGGTCGCGCTCTGCCTGCACTGCAGCCACCCGCACCTCGAGCGCCTCAATGCGCTGGTCGAGGACCGCACGCTCCTCGGATGGCGCGCTCGGACGGTAGCGCTCGAGGCTCTCCAGTGCCTGCTCCAGCTGACCCGCACGCTCGTAGGCATTGGCCAGGTTGTACAAAATCAGGGGCTGCAGGCTGAGCCGCCACGACTCCTCCCAGAGAGGAATGGCGTCTTCGTACCGCCCCAGCTCGTAGGCCTCTGCACCGTCGTCGAACAAGCTGCGCGCACGCTCGTCGGACGACGACTCGTCTTGGGCCCACGCCGGCCCCATGACCAGCAGCAAGGCCAGGACCGTGATCAGTCGTCCCATGGGTCACGAACCTCCCGACCGAGCCCTGTTCGCGGCTCGGGTGAGGGCGCCACCGGTCCGGACCTCGGTGAAGGCGCTGGAGCGACCGGCACCTTGTCCAAGCGGACCATCACTGTGTTGGCAGAGCCGTCGATCGACACCATGCGTGACGTGTATCCAGGTCGGGCCACCCGCAGCTCCCAGGTCTCGCCCGGTGGCACCTTCAGCTCGATGGGTGTCGTGCCGATCAACACGTCGTCTCGAAACACGTCAGCCGTGGAGGGCGCCGAGTCGACCTCGACCGCGTGGGGGCTCGCAGGCTCGGCCTCTGGCTCGGTCACGACGGCCTCGACCTGCTCGCCCGCAGGCTCTGCTGGCTCCGTCGTGGGAGACAGCACACCCCACAGGCCCAGCCCGAGCACACCCAGGAGGAGAACCCCTACCAGGCCGAGCCCTCCCATGGCCCCACCGGCGAGCACGACGCCGACCGCCCCGAGCGTCGCATACGGTGCCGAGCCTCCGGTCGACGCGTCCGCACTGGAGCGCAGGGTCGCGCCCGAGGGAATCTCGACCTGCCCGGCCATCGCGGGGGCACGGGGCAGCGTCACCTCCGCCTCGAGACGCGCCGCCTCGGGCACCTCGAGCACCCCGCCCGTCAGACCGAACGTCACCGGCGACACGACCCCGTCGAGCTCCCGCCCGACGATGACCAAGCCGCGGGCGAGCTCCCGCATCGAGGCCAGACGCTCGCCCGGAGCCTTGGCGATGGCAAACCGAACGAGCTGCTCGAGACTCGCCGGAATCCCGTGGTCGGGGCCCAGCGCCTCCTCGAAGGTGGGCGGGTCCTTCATGAGCTGCTGTGCGAGCAGGGCCTGCGAGTTCTTGGCTCGGTAGGGCGCACGCGCCGTGAGCGTGCTCCAGAGCATCAAGCCCATCGCGTAGACATCGCAGCGGCCGTCGACCTCCTTGGCCTCAATCTGCTCTGGGGCCATGTACATCGGCGAGCCCAGGACCACGTCGCGCGACGACAGGCCCGCGTCGACCGAGAGCTCCTTCACCAGGCCGAAGTCGAGCACCTTCGCGAAGTCGGGGTCGTCGCCATGAGCACAGAGGTAGACGTTGGCCGGCTTGAGGTCGCGGTGCACGATGCCCGATGCATGCGCCTCACCCAGCGCACTGCAGAGCTGACGGAAGACGTGCACGGCGCGCCGAGGGGTGAACCGACCGTCGGCCTTGATCGCCGTCCGGAGCGTCCGCCCCTCGAGGAACTCCATCGCGAAGAAGTAGACGCCGTCGTCCGTCGAGCCGTAGTCGAAGATGCGGATGGTGTTGGGGTGCGACAGCTGGGCGCACAGTCGGGCCTCGTTGAAGAAGCGCGCCTTGTACTCCCCACGCGGATCGGCGAGGTCGAGGGTCTTGACCGCGCACTTCCGACCGAGGGGCTCCTGCAGCGCCTCGTAGACCCGCCCCATCCCGCCACGGTCGATCAGGCGCACGACCCTGAAGCGTCCGGCCAGGACTTGGCCGACCAGCGGATCGGTGGGGGGCTTCGCATCGACGCCGGTCATCTGCGCAAAACATTGCACACACCCCCGCTCGTGTCGACCTCGATGATGACCTGAAGCATGCGCAACCGTCGGGAGGCGGTCCATGACGCCCGCCCCCCGCGAGCCACGAGACTGCGCATCCGCAAGCAACAGCGGCCTGACATCGAGGATGCCGGGCCGCGTGCTGACGAGGTGGAGAGGAGCCTTACTTGGAGGCTGCCTTCTCCTCCTCGTAGCGCTTCTCCTTGCGCTCGTAGCGCTCCTGGAGCGTCTTCAGGTACTCCTCGAGCCGGGTCTGGTAGGGCTTGGGCTTCTCGGACGGCTTCTGGTTCTTGAGGTCGACGCAGAGGTCGCGAAGCTCCTCGAGCTTCTCCCGGGGGATCTCCTCCGGCTCGTTGTCGACGTGAAGCGGCGTCTCGGGGATGTCCTCGTCGACCGTCTCGATGCCCTTCGCGCGAAGCCCGGCGAGCTCGTCCTTGTAGAACTTCTTCAGCTCCTTGTGGGTCTCGTCGGCGTCGTCCTTCTTGTCCTTCTCCAGGTCCTTGATGACGCTGTTGGCGAGCTTCTCGATCTCCTTGAAGCGGTCCTTGTGGTAGTCCGCGTCCTCCTTCATGGCCTCGAGCTTCTTCTCGCTGATGGCGAAGGCCGAGGTGGAGGTGGAGGCGACGAAGACCGGTGCCGCGACAGCGACAGCGACAGCGAACAGCAACGAACGGATCATGTAGGTTCTCCTAGTTCCAGAGGGGGCATCCTTTCACGCTCCCGCGCCGGATGCCACAACGAATACGTGCCGAGGACACACGAGACGCAGCGCCTGTTCCCGCGCGCCTCGACTTCGCTAGTCGATGGTGACGTCGAGCTCCCAGGCACCGCCGCCCGTGTAGGCATCGAGCACCAGCGTGGCCTCGAGCACGGCGCCAGTGGTGTTCGTGAGGGCGAGCGACTCGGTCTCTCCGCCAAACGTGTCGTCCGCACCGACGACGCAGGTGTCGACATCCGCGCAGTCAGACAGGATGTAGACCGAGGTGTCCGCCGCGTTCGTGTAGTCCACCGCGATCGACTCGCCCGGCTCGAGCCGGATGGGCACCGCCGCATCCGCGCCGCGAGCCGCGTAGCCCGTGCAGGATGCGTCGGGTGTGAAGTCGGCCCCGTAGGCCACGAGGCTTCCCTCGTAGCGGTAGCTGCCCGTGGTCAGCGCGAGTCCGGGGAGCAGGTCGGCGCAGCTGTCTGCAGGCTCGAGCGCCATGCGGGCCGGAGCTGCCGTCACGGAGAGCTCGAGCGTGTACGGCCCACCGCTGTCGCGATGGTCGACCACCAGGGTGACGGCCTGCGCAACGTCGCGCGGGTTGTACCAGACGACCTCGGCGACCGCTGCATCCGAGCCCCCTGCCACACAGGTGGCCTCGTCCGTGCAGTCCTGCATCACGTAGACGGCCGGGCGATCGCCGGTCACGGTGGCCGTGAGCACCTCGTAGGGTCCGACCTCGACCGGGTACATCACGTCCGAGCCTGCAGCCTCGCTCGGGATGCAGACTCCCACGGGGCTCAGGTCGTCTGCGAGGCCAGTGGCGTCGTCCATGTAGACCCCCGGAGCGGTCCACGGGGCAGCGCTCGCGTCGTCACAGGTGTCGGGCAGGCAGTCGACGGCGTCGGCCCCGCTGCAGTCCTGATCCACCCCATCGCCGCAGACCTCCGACGCCCCCGGGTAGACCGAGCGATCCGCATCGTCGCAGTCCTCTCCCAGCGCCGCCGGGACGTGACGCTCTGACGGCGGCTCACAGGCCTCCTCCACCACGCCGGCGCCCACCCCATCGCCGTCGTCGTCGATCACCCACTGTGCGCCCTCGGTCACCGAGGGATCGGCGTCGTCACAGTCGCCCGGCGTGGCGACGTGTCCGTCGGGAGGAGACGTGTCGCAGGTGCGGACCGCATCGGCCTCGCGGCCGACCCCGTCGCCGTCGCCGTCTGGAAACCAGGTGCTCTGCGAGCCCGGGTCGATGGAGCTGTCCGCATCGTCGACCGCGTCGTCGCAGTCGTCGTCGAGGCCGTTGCAGATCTCCGTGGCGCCTGGATGGACGGCCGCGTCCGCGTCGTCGCAGTCGTCACCACCCAGCGTCACAGCCACGAAGCCATCGGCGTCAGCGTCACAGAGGCTGGCGCAGGCCGGATCGGCACAGTCGATGGCCTCGGGGTCGCAGTCGCCGTCGGTCGTCGCTCCCGAGCCGTCACCGCCCCCCGGGCCCGACCCTGCTCCATCGGGCGTGCCGCTCGACGCTGCAGAGCCCGTGTCGATCTCCAGCTTCTCCTCGAGACCCGAGGTGCTACAGCCAGCGAACAGGACGAGCCACAAGAACCGGAACATCGCGTCTCCGAGGCAGGCGGGCTGTATAGACAACGGAGGCTCGACCCGCGACACCCGATCGTGCGCCGCTCGCCGGTCACCCCCTGCCCCCGAGCGCTCACTGGCATACTCCACGCCGGAGGAGGCGAGCGTGGAGCAGACCATCCGAGTAGAGCGTGTCGACGCGATCCAGCGCGTGACCATCGACCGAGTACAGAAGAAGAACGCCCTGAACCTCGCGATGTACGAGGCCCTGACCGCGGCCTTCGTCGAGGCCGAGCGCGATGACTCCCTGCGGGTGGTCTACTGGTCGGGGGCAGGTGGCTGCTTCACCGCGGGCAATGATCTCGCCGACTTCGCCAACCCTGACGCCGATCTGTCTGCCGTCCTCACCTTCCTCGACACCCTCGCTCGCTTCTCGAAGCCGATCGTCGTCGCCGTCGATGGACTGGCGATCGGCATCGGCACGACGGCACTGCTGCACGCCGATCTGGTCTACGCCTCGGACCGGGCCCGCTTCAAGCTGCCGTTCGTCGAGCTCGGACTCGTCCCCGAGGCCGGCAGCAGCTTGATCCTTCCGGCCGCGATGGGTCACGCCAAGGCAGCCCGGTGGCTCCTCCTCGGAGAGCTCTTCGGAGCCGCAGACGCCGAGGCCCACGGCGTCGTCGGCCAGGTGCTGCCGGCCGACGCGCTCGAGGCGACCGCCTGGAAGGCAGCGCAGGCCCTCGCAGCGAAGCCCCCCGAGGCGCTCGTCAAGAGCAAGGCGCTGATGCGCCGCTGGCCCGCCGAGACCGTAAAGACCGTGATGCGCTCCGAGGCCGAGATCTTCGAGGCCTGCCTGAAGGGCCCCGAGGCCCGCGCCGCCTTCGCGGCCTTCTTCAGTCGGGGTCGGCGCGGTTGACCATGTGCACGGCGACCTGCGCGAGTCGCTGGGCGAGCCACTGACGCAGGTCGTCGTCCTCCACGACCTCGTGCAGCGCTCGCCACATGCACTGCATCCACGCCTCCGCCGCGTCGCCGTCGATGGCGAAGGGGAAGTGGCGCATGCGGAGCCGCGGGTGCCCATGGCGCTCCCAGTACAGGGCAGGGCCTCCGAGCCATCCACTCATGAACTCGTAGAGCTTCTGCCGGGACGACGTGAGGTCGTCCGGGTGCATCGCGCGGATGACGGCGGCTAGCTCGAGGGTGTCCATGTGGTCGTAGAAGCGGTCGACGAGTCGTCGCACCGCGGCGTCACCGCCGATGCGCTCGTATGGGGTGGGCTCGGCCATGCGCGCTACTCCGCGGCCACGACGGGCGACACGGCCAGCCAGGCGTCCCGCCGCTTTGCCGCCGCCGGGGAGGCCTTGGGGTCAATCTCCAGCGACCACGAGGCGCTCGGCTCCTCCGCGAACGTCACGGGCACCCGCCGCAGCTCTCCACGACGACTGACCAGGAGCTCCGCCGTCTCTCCGGGTGCATAGTGCGCCGCGTGGCTCTCCCAGGCGCCCCCCGCGACCCGCCACCGGTCGATCCCGACCAGCTCGTCGCCGACGTTCAGCCCCGCGGCGAACACCGGTGAGTCGTAGCGCACCTCGGTCACGCTGTTGCTGCCGTCCAGGCGCAGCCCCAGCCAGCCCTCGGGCTCCTCGTCCTCGGAGGATTCAGACTCGGGCTCGAAGCGCAGACCGAACCACTGCAGCGCCGGCGCGTAGTCGAGCTCGTCGGTGCGGTCCACGGCACCCGCGAACCACGGGTCGAGGTCCTCGCCCACGAGCTCGGACACCAGCGCACGGAAGGCCTCGGAGCTGTAGCCACGCTCCCCCGAGAAGCGTCGGTAGGCCTCGCGCATCACGTCGTCGAGCGTCGTCCGACCGCCCGTTCGGCGCCGAATCTCTGCATCGAGGAGGAAGCCCACGACCGCGCCCTTGGTGTAGTAGCTGATCGTCGTGTTCGGGCTGTTGGCGTCGCGACGGTAGCCCTCGATCCAGGCGTCGTAGGACGTGTCTCCGAGGGGATGGTGGAGTCGTCCCGGTGTCTTCTGCAGCCGGTCGATGTTGTAGGAGAGCTTCTCCAGGTACTTCTCCTCGTCCATCAGATCGGCGCGTCGAAGCAGCAGGTCGTCGTAGTAGGAGGTGAAGCCCTCGGCGATCCACAGGTCGCGCGTGTGGACCTCGTTCTCGTAGTCGAAGGGGCCGAGCGCCTCGGGGCGCAGGCGCTTCACGTTCCAGGTGTGGAAGAACTCGTGGCTCACGAGCCCGAGCCAGCCGAGGTAGTCGTCGTCGTCGTGCGTGCGCCAGCGGCTCGCGAACATGAGCGTCGAGTCGAGGTGCTCGAGCCCGCCGCCGCCCTCGAGCAGCGCGTTCAGGTAGACGTAGCGACGGTACGGAACGACCCCCCAGAAGGCCTGCTGGACCTCCGTGATCCGCTGAACGTCTCGCGCCGAGCGCGGCCCGTCCCAGGTCTCCAGCTCCTCGAGCACGACCAGCCGATGCTCCGCCCCGCCCGCCTCGAAGTCGTACACCGCGGGATCGCCGAGGAACACCGGCGTGTCGACCAGCTCGTCGTAGTCGGCGGCGAGGTAGCGATGCTCTCCGCCATCAGGGTGTGGCTCGAGCGCGGTCTCGACGCGCACCCAGGGATGCTCGAACGTGACGGCGTGGGGCCGCTCCAGATCGTCGACCGGGGTGAGGAAGGTCGGCGCACCGTTGAGGATGGCGAAGCGCTCCTCGACGAAGTTCCCCCGGACGTTCTTGGCCTGCGCCCACAGGCGGTACGACACCCGCACCGCGTCTGCGCCGCCGGTCTCCACGCGCCAGCGATTCTTCCGAGGACGGGTGACCACGAGCGGGCCGGCCTCGGACTCGGCGCGCAGGTCGATCACGTGCTGCGCGAACTCCCGGACCAAGTACGAGCCTGGGGTCCAGACGGGCATCATCAGCTCGACGGCATCCTGGCCCTCGGCGTCGACGACGACCTCGACCTCGAAGTGCTGCGTCTGGGGCGCACTGAAGCGGACGGTGTGCACCACCGCCTCTCCCGGGTCGGCGATGGGAGGAGGTGGTGGTGGCGGCTGCAGGGGCGCTGGCGACTCGGCACACCCGAGGAGCAGTGCGAGGATCACGGTGCCTCTCCCTCGCCCTCGCCCTCGGTGGAGGGAGCGCTCTCGTCAGCGGCAGGCTCCGTGGAGTCCGCCGCCTGGTCTGCGCTGGACTCCAGTGCCTGGAGCGCTTCCCCGAGGGCCTCCAGCTCAGCCCCATACGTCGCCCAGTCGCCCGCTCGCTGAGCCTCGATGGCTGCGCTGTACCGCTCACCGGCGTAGCGGATGAGGGCTGTGCGCTCCGACCCAACCGGATCGGCCTCGCCCGTCGCCGCGTCCTCCCTGCCCGGGAGCGTCAGCGACTCGACGGCGCCTCGGCTCGGAGCCGCACCCGGTCCAAAGATCTCCTCGAGTCCCTCGTCGAGGGTCGGCTTCATGGCGATCTGGTTCTCGTAGGCGACGATGACGCGCTTCAGCTCTGGAATCGAGTCGCTCTGTGCACGCAGGTAGAGCGGCTGCACGTAGATCAGCGACTCCTCGATCGGCAGGACCAACAGCGTGCCCTGGTCCACCTTGCTGCCCTGCTGATTCCACAGGCTGATCTTGGCGCTGATCTCGTCGTCCTGGTTGATCCGCGCCGCCACCATCTTCGGCCCGTAGACCAGCTTCTCCTTTGGGAACTTGTATGCCCGGAGCTTTCCGTAGTGCTCGCCGTCCGAGCGCGCGACCATCCACGCCGCCAGGTTGGGCTTGTTCTTCGGCGAGAACGGTCGCATCAGGATGAACTCTTCCTCGGGCTCACCCGGCAGGGTCATCACCGTGTAGTACGGGGCCATCTCCTCGCGACGCTGGTCGGCGCTGAGCCGCGGGACCTCCCACTCGTCCTCGCGGTTGTAGAAGATCTGGTGGTCCTGCATGTGATAGACGGCGAACATCGTCGACTGTACGTCGAAGAGGTCCTGCGGGTAGCGCAGGTGAGCGCGAAGCCCCTCCGGCAGCGTGTCTCCCGACTCGAAGAGGTCGGGGAAGGCCGCAGCCCATGCCCGTGCGATGGGCTCGTCCGGGTCGACGAGGAAGAAGCGCATCGTGCCGTCGTAGGCGTCGACCGTGATCTTCACAGGATTGCGCAGGTAGTTGCCGATGCGGCCGGTGCGCTGCGCGTAGGGGAAGCGACCGGAGTAGGTGAGCCCGTCGAGCACCCACACCAGGCGTCCGCCCTCGATCACGAGGTAGGGGTCGCTGTCGAGCGCCAGGAAGGGTGCGACCTGACGAACGCGCTCCGTGATGTCGCGGTAGAGGAGCAGGCGACTGCCCTCCCCCATCTCGGTCGTGAAGAGCAGCTCGGAGCTTCCGAAGCGGGTAGCGAACAGGCCCCGCTCGAGCCAGCCGAGCGGAATACCGGCCACCCCAGCATAGGACGTGTACTTGTTCTCGTCGCCGGCTGGGAAGTCGAACTCGGGGTTGTCGCTGCCCACCACCACCCAGGTGTCGGCCGCCTCGCCGAAGTAGATCTCGGGCCGCTCGATGGCGAGGTCGTCGGGGAACCGCACCTTGGGGGGGAGGTCCTGGATGAACAGCTCGGGCAGTCCCTCTGGCGTGACCTGGTTCACGGGCCCGAGGGCGAGCCCATAGCCATGGGTGTAGGTCATGTGCTGGTTGACCCAGGTGCGAGCCGGGTCTGGCAGGTCGCCTGCGACGAGCTCACGCGGGGACAGCATCGTCTGGCGAAGCTCCCCGTCGATGCGGTAGCGGTCGTTGTCGACGCTCACGAAGCGGTAGTAGGTGCGGATCTCCTGCACCTGACTGAACGTAGTGAGCAGCTGGTCGTGGTCCCACAGCCGGACGTTCTGAATGGTCGGCTGGTTCTGCTCGATGTCTTCCCGCGTGAGGCTGTTGTCGCCCGGCAGCGTGAGCTCCGTGATGTCGTCGAGGTCGTAGGCGAAGCGGGTCGCCTCGATGTGATCGACGATCTGGGGACCCTCGCGCGACAGCTCGTTGGGCTCCACCGCAAAGCGCTGGACCACGCTCGGGTAGAGCGTCGTCAGGGCACTCGGAAGGATGATCATGCTCGCGCCGAGGAACACCAGCCCGGCTGAGAGGCGCTCGATGCCGAAGTGCACCACCGCTGCTGCCAGCAGGGTCGCGCTGGCCTGCACCAGCAGCAGCGGCAGCGTGCCGTAGAGCTGTGCGTAGCCAGGCCCGGCGAACAGGCCTCCCTGATCGTAGAGCAGCTCGAAGCGCTGGAGGTAGACGCCGACCGCGAGCAGCACGATCGCAGCGGCGGCCAGGGTGGCGACGTGCCGGCGTGCCCCTGGGGCGACGGCCATTCCCCGCGCCATCAGCTGCCCATCCCGCTCCACCAGGTCCAGCTTCACGGCCCCCCGCGTGACGTACACCCCGACCGTGAGCCCACCACAGAGGATCACCAGGGTCATCAGACCGGCGCGCACCTGCACGAGCAAGGGCAGCGTGAACATGTAGAACGCCGCATCCCGACCCAACACCGGGTCGACGAAGCCGACGGGCTCACCGTTCCGGGCGAGCAGCACCTCGGGCCACCAGGAGGCCGCAGCGAGCGCCGCGATGACGCCAATCCCCAGCGAGGCACCGAGCGCCAGCCGGCTGCCACCGACCCGCGCGAGTGCCTGACCGACGGGGTTGTCCTCGATGTCCTGCAGCACGGGTGCATCGGGACCACAGTTCCGCAGCGCGAGGCGCATGTTGCCGAGCACCAACACGAAGCTCAGCGCACCGAAGCCCACGGCGAGCGCGGTCTCGACACCCAGCCGGGTGGAGAACACGGAGGTGAAGCCGACGGAGCGGAACCACAGCCAGTCCGTGACCAGTGAGACCGCAGGCCCGAAGCCCATGAAGAGCACCGCGCCGACGAGAAAGAGCAGAGGAGTGGTCGAGCGATTCCGCACGCGAGAGCCCCTTGGACGGCTCCTCCGTAATCCACTGTGCCGCGCCCGGTGGATCCTCCGGCGCGTCACCGTGCACCCTGCGAGTCGGGCTGGCAGCTTCTCGGACTGCTGGCACCCTCGACATCAGCTCTCTCGACGCCACCGGACACGAGGCCCGGGCGACGGTCGAGCTGGTGGGCGAGCCCCGGCCTCCCGGCGGCTGCTGAGCCCTACGCGGCGCGGCGCGAGCCCCCCCGACGGCGCACCAGCACCAGCGGCAGGAGCACCAGCCAGCCGAGGGTCGGAGCCCCCGTACTGCAGGCACAGCCCTCGTCGTCCGCCTTCTTGTCCTCCTCCTCGACATCGAAGAGGCAGACCTCGTCGACCTCACCATCGCAGTCGTTGTCGATGCCATCGCAGGTCTCGGGGAGCTCCGGGTTCGCCCAGCCCTCCTCGTCGTCGCAGTCGCCCTCGGCGATGGACCAGCCGTCGCCGTCGAGGTCGGCGAAGTCCTCGTCGATCGCGCCGTCGCAGTCGTCGTCGAGCCCGTTGTCACGCTCTGGAGAGCCCGGGAAGATCGCCGGATCACCGTCGTCACAGTCCCCAGCGTCCTCGGTGTACCCATCGCCGTCGTCGTCCGTGAGGGGGCTCTCTTCGTCGATCTCCCCGTCACAGTCATCGTCGATGCCGTTCAGCCGCTCGTCGGCATCGGGGTGGATGCTGGCGTCGCCGTCGTGACAGTCTCCCTCCTCCTCCGACCAGCCGTCGCCGTCGTCGTCCGCCAGAGGCGTACCCTCGTCGACCAGGCCGTCGCAGTCGTTGTCGATGCCGTCGGGAAGCTCACGCGCACCCGGGTAGACCGTCTCGTCGTCCGGCGCGCAGTCTCCCCCGTCTGCGGTGACCCCGTCACCGTCGGGGTCGAGCGTCCCCGCGTCGACCGCGCCGTCACAGTCGTCGTCGTAGCCGTTGTCAGGAACCTCGGCGGCGTCTGGGTTCACGTCCGGATCGCCGTCGTTGCAGTCGCCACCTGGCCCACCATCGGTGCACGGCGCCTCGCAGTAGCCGTCGAAGTCGTCGTCGAAGCACTCGGTGCCCTCGTCGATCAGACCGTTGCAGTCTTCGTCGACGCCGTCGCAGGTCTCGGTCCTCGCCGGGTTCACGAGGGGATCGGAGTCGTCACAGTCACCACCGCTCTCGGTGAAGCCGTCGCCGTCGTCGTCGAAGCGGACCGTCGCCTCGTCGACGAGGCCGTCACAGTCGCCGTCGATGCCGTCCGCCGCCTCGAGTGCTCCCGGATACACGGCGGCGTCGTTGTCGACGCAGTCACCGTCGCAGGTGCTGACGCCGTCGCCGTCGAGGTCGAGCGCCTCTCGCGTCGGGTCGTCGTCGTCACAGTCGTCGCAGCTCCACGAGCCATCACCGTCGAGATCGGACTCGAAGGGCTCGTCGGGGCAGGGGTCGCAGGCATCCGCCGTGCCATCGCCGTCCCGGTCGACGGGGTCGCCATCACAGTCGTCGCAGGCATCGGGAATCCCGTCACCGTCGCCGTCGAGGCTGTCGTCTCCGCCCTCGCACACGTCACAGCCATCGGCGACGCCGTCGCCATCCGAGTCGCGCAGATCGTCGAACCCGAGACAGGCATCACAGCCGTTGGGCACACCATCCCCGTCGCTGTCCAGCTCATCGTCGAAGCCCGGACACCGGTCGCAGGCGTCCGCCGTGCCGTCCCGATCGCCGTCGGCCCCGTCGTCACCGCCCTCACAGGCATCGCAGCCGTCGGGGACGCCGTCGCCGTCGGCATCGGCAAAGTCGGGGAAGCCCGGGCAGATGTCACAGCCGTCCGGGGCAGCATCGGCATCGGCGTCGGCACCGTCGTCGAAGCCGGGGCACACGTCGCAGATGTCGGGCACGTCGTCGCCGTCCGAGTCGGTCGGGTCTCCCTCGCAGTCGTCGCAGGCGTCCGGAATGCCGTCGCCGTCGCCGTCGGCCCCATCGTCGAAGCCAGGACAGAGATCACAGCCGTCGGCGACGCCGTCACCGTCCGAGTCGCGCAGGTCGTCAGCGCCCGGGCAGGCGTCGCAGGCGTTGGGCACGCCATCGGCGTCGCTGTCGAGGCGATCGTCGGCACCCGGGCAGAGGTCGCAGCCGTCCGGTGTGTCGTCCCCGTCTGAATCGATCGCGTCGTCGCTGCCCGCGCAGATGTCGCAGCCATCCGCCACGCCGTCGCCGTCGCCATCGACCCGGTCGTCGAAGCCCGGGCAGGCGTCGCAGCCGTCCGCGACCCCATCACCGTCGGCATCCACCGCGTCGTCGGCGCCCGGGCAGGCGTCGCAGAAGTTGGGCACACCGTCGAAGTCGGCATCGAGAGCATCGTCACCACCCGGGCAGCTGTCGCAGCCGTCGGGCACGCCGTCCCGGTCCCCGTCGAGGGCGTCGTCGCTGCCCTCGCAGACGTCGCAGCCGTCGGGAACGCCGTCCCCGTCGGCATCGCGCGCGTCGTCGCTCCCCTCGCAGGCGTCGCAGGCATCCGGCACGCCGTCCCGGTCGGCATCCGCGCGGTCATCGCCGTCGGGACACAGGTCGCAGCCGTCGGGCACCGTGTCGGCATCGGTGTCGACGCGATCGTCCGCCCCTGGGCAGAGGTCGCAGTCGTCAGGAATCGTGTCGCCGTCGCTGTCGTCGAGGTCGTCGCCGTCACAGGCATCGCAGGCGTTGGGGACCCCGTCGCCGTCGGAGTCTTCGCGGTCGTCACCTCCCGGGCAGAGGTCGCAGCCGTCTGGGACCGTGTCGCCGTCTGCGTCGGCGCTGTCGTCCGAGCCGTCGCACACGTCACAGCCGTCCGGCGTGCCGTCGCGGTCTGCGTCGAGGCGGTCGTCGGAGCCGGGACAGGCATCACAGGCATCGGGGACCTCGTCGCCGTCGGCATCGCGCAGATCGTCGGCGCCCGGGCAGACGTCACAGCCGTTGGGGACACCGTCGAGGTCGGAGTCGAGCGCGTCGTCAGCACCCGGGCAGGCATCGCAGGCGTCGGGCACACCGTCAGCATCGGCATCGGCCCCGTCGTCGGAGCCGGGGCAGGCATCGCAGCCGTCAGGAACGCCGTCGAGGTCGCTGTCGAGGCGGTCGTCGGAGCCCGGGCAGAGGTCACACAGGTCGGGCGTGCCGTCGCCGTCGCCGTCGACGCTGTCCGGGAAGCCCAGGCAGAGGTCGCAGTCGTCGGGGACCGCGTCGCCGTCGCTGTCGAGGCGGTCGTCACCGCCGTCGCACACGTCGCAGCCATCGGGCACCGTGTCGGCGTCGAGATCGTCGGCGTCGTCGAAGCCGGGGCAGGCGTCGCAGCCGTCCGCCACACCGTCGCCGTCGCTGTCGATCCGGTCGTCGGCCCCCGGGCAGGTGTCGCAGCCGTCCGGTGTGCCGTCGCCGTCGCTGTCGACGTCGTCGCGGAAGCCGGGACAGATGTCACAGCCATCGACCACGCCGTCGCCGTCGCCGTCGAGCGCGTCGTCGAAGCCGTCGCAGGCATCACAGCCATCGGGAACCCCGTCGCCGTCCGTGTCGACACCGTCGTCGAAGCCCTCGCAGTCGTCGCAGGCATCCGGCACGCCGTCGCCGTCGCCGTCGAGGCCGTCCGCGCCGCCGGGGCAGGCATCACAGCCGTCGGGCACGCCGTCGAAGTCGCTGTCGACGCCGTCGTCGGAGCCGGGGCAGACGTCGCAGCCGTTGGGAACACCGTCGCCGTCATCATCGAGCAGGTCCGAGGCTCCCTCGCACACGTCGCAGGCGTTGGGAACGCCGTCGCCGTCATCGTCGACGCCGTCCGCACCGTCGGGGCACACGTCGCAGCCGTCGGGAACGCCGTCCACGTCGGCATCGTCACGGTCGTCCTCACCCGGGCAGACGTCGCAGCCATCAGGCACGGTGTCGAGGTCCGCGTCGACGAGGTCGTCCGAGCCGGGGCAGACATCGCAGCCGTCGGGCACGAGATCCGCGTCAGCATCCGCAAAGTCGGGCGCTCCCTCGCAGAGGTCGCAGTCATCGGGGGTGCCGTCACCGTCGGTGTCGAACCGATCGTCGCCCCCGTCGCACACGTCGCAGTCGTCGGGCACGGTGTCGCCGTCGGAGTCGCCGCCCGCACCGTCGCAGTCGTCGCAGCCGTCGGGAACACCGTCGCCATCGGCATCGGCAGAGTCGTCCGAGCCCGGGCACACGTCGCAGGCGTCCGGCGTGCCGTCGAAGTCGGCGTCCGAGGTGTCGTCTGCCCCGGGGCAGACGTCGCAGGCATCGCCGACCGTGTCGCCGTCGGCGTCGTCCTGGTCGGGGTTCGGCGTCGCCGGGCAGTTGTCGCAGTCGTCGGGCACCCCGTCCCCGTCCCCGTCGAGCCGATCGTCCCCGCCGTCGCAGACGTCACAGGTGTTGCCGACGCCGTCGCCGTCGCCGTCGAACTGCCGCAGGTTGAAGTCGTCCGGGCAGTTGTCGCAGTCGTCGGGCACCGAGTCGCCGTCGCGGTCGGCCGCGTCGTCTCCGCCCGGACAGTCATCACAGTCGTCGCCCGAGCCATCGCCGTCCGAATCGGTCTGCAGTGGGTTTGGCGTTGCGGCGCAGTTGTCGCAGTCGTCTCCGACGCCGTCGCCGTCGCCGTCGGCCTGGTCGTTCGCGTCGTCCGGGCAGTTGTCGCAGGCGTCGCCGAAGGAATCGCCGTCGGTGTCGAGCTGGTCCGGATCGAAGTCGTCGGGGCAGATGTCGCAGCTCGGCGAGGCCGGGATGCCGTCACCGTCGGGGTCGCAGCAGTTGAAGTACGTGTCGTCGCAGTCCGTGCCGCCGCAGATCTCGGAGATGAAGGAGTCTCCGTCGGCGTTGCTGCAGTCCGTGTCGTCGCAGTCGATGTCGCCGTCGAGGTCGTTGTCGATGCCGTCGAAGCAGTCCTCGGGCTCACCGGGACAGCCGCAGATCGGGTCGGCGCAGTCGATCCGCCCGTCGCCGTTGTCGTCGATGCCGTTGTCGCAGTCCTCGTAGCAGTAGTCGACCGCCTCGTTGTCGGTGATGAAGATCAGCTCGTAGTTGCCACCTCGGGCAGCGCCGCCCGCCTCGGGGTTGCAGTACCCGGTGCCGTCGTCGTCGTACGTGACGAGGCCCTCCCAGGTGTGCCCGAAGCCCTCGACCACCAGGTAGAAGGTCTCGCCGACGAAGGTGCAGTCGAAGTTGACCTGGTCGTTGAGCGTGCCCGCCTTGGTCGCGCCGTCGACACAGGACGAGCGCGAGTTGGGATCACAGCTCGCGTCGAGCACGTAGTAGTCGAGATCGCAGTCGAGGCCGCGGATCCGCGTGCGGACGGCCCCCGTGTGCTCGCACTCGAAGCGGTACACGTGCTCCGGCCCACCCTGGCGCCGATCAGCGCTCGGATCGCCGCAGATGTACTCCTCGTCGGTGCAGCCCGTGATCGAGCAGAAGCCACCGAGGTTCGTGTAGTCACAGGAGGCCCCGACGTCGCTGTCGAGGTTGCCGAAGTCGAAGCCGTTGGGACACGTCCACTCGCCGAACAGCGCCGAGTACTCTGGGTCGGCGCCGATCCACGCGGGAGGGACGACCTTGTCGGCGACGACGCTCGTGCAGGAGAGGTCCTCGCGGACCTCGTCGGCACATTGGGCGTGGGCGATGCTGCTGGCAAGCACGCAGAGCACACTGACGACGAAACAAGCAAAAGTGCGCATGTGGAGGCCCCTGGGGTTTCCCGGCACTCAGGACACACACACTGCCCGGGTGCGTCCGACAACGACTCGTTCTAGCGCCTCGACGGGCGACCGTCCGCACACTTTGTCCTGACGGGCCGCTCGGATTCGCTCTAGCCGAAGAGCTTTTGCTGGGCCTCGAGTGCAATCACCGCATGGCGGACGACCGACCAACTCCACGGCTCGACACTCCCCGTGCTGGGCACGGCATCGTCGGCGTAGACGCGCCAGACCAGCCGCGCACCCCCACGAATCAGCTCGATGTTACCGCTGTGCACCGCGATCCAGCAGTGCAGGACGTACACCTCTTGGCTCGGAAAAATCGGGGCAGGGTGGTAGCGGAAGACCGTGATGGCGCCAGGCGTCTGCGTGAGCGGTGTGAACTCCGGCGACGCACGGATCCTCTGCCGGACCTCACGGCTGACGATCGGACGCGGCATGACGAGCTCGACGCCGACGTGTCGGGCCAGCGTGCGCCCGCGGTTCGCCACGAACACGCGGAAGTGCACCAGCGTCTTTGGACCGCGTGGATCGTCGTCGACGACCTCGGGCTCACCGTACGGGGCCAGGCGGACCACCTCGACGGTGGGCTGCTGCGAGCGACGGAGGACATCCTGGATGTGCACGTGCCCCATCGGCCGCGACTTGCCGGCCGTGCGCATGTAGTAGCGATGGTCGATGGCCATGTGGGGCGCATCCGTCGAGGGCGGAATGACGATCACATAGACGGCGCGGCCCTCGCCGATCGCCGAGCCAGGGCCCGACCGGCCGACCTCGAACACGTTGAAGCGACCGAGGCGGGGCTCGACCAACCCTGGGATCACATCCTCGAGCCACGAGCGGGTGTCCGTCTTGAGGGTGGTGACGACACCACCATCCACCGCCCCGCGATCGTCGATGCCGATGAACAGACGCCCGCCCGCACCGTTGGCGAAGGCCGAGACCTGCTTGCTGAGTCGTGCATGGAGGCCATCCGCGACCAGCCCCTCATCCTCGAGCCAGGCCGATCCCTTGAACTCTTGAAAGTCGTGCTCGGTCGGAGGCAGTGCCTCGAGCATGGCCTCGGTCCAGGCACGGCTGTCGTCCACGAACACCTCCTTCACCCCCAGTATGGCCTCCGAGTGAGTGTCTGAGCCATGCGCGGTCGCGTTGGGTGGTGTACGATGCGTGACCCTGGCGCCTGTTCTCTCAGGTGCCAAGTGACGTCCGTGCAGGCGCACGGGCATCTAGTCAGGCGAACGACCGACCCGGGAAGACCCGATGACCGCGCTCCTGCTGTCCCTCACCCTGTCGTATGCAGGCGGCCTCGGCTGCTACACCGACTTGGACCAGGACCTGAACTGCAATGGCGTCGACGAGCTCGACGACGCTCGCGTCGACACCGACGATCCGCTGTGCAACATCCGGCGTGACCCGATCACGGGCGAGCCGTACGCGTCCGCCGACTACTACTACGACTACTACTCGTTCGGCTGCGAGTTCTACCTGCTCGCCGACAACAACGGTGACGGGCTCCCCGACAACGACCCCGATCTCGACGGCTTCGGCTCCGAGGCGGTGGTGGTCATCGAGGAAGGCGGCGCCTACCCCGACGTGGTCTCGACCCTCGCCTGCGACAACTGCCCGTACGTGCCGAACGCAGACCAGGCCGACCTCGACTGCGACAACGCCGGCGACCTCTGCGACAACTGCCTGACGCTCTACAACCCCGACCAAGCCGACGCCGACATGGACGGCATCGGCGACCTCTGCGACGTCTGCCCGATCATCCCCGATCCGCTGCAGGAAGACTTCGACGAGGATCTGGCCGGTGATCAGTGCGACAACTGCCCGATCGACTTCAACCCCGACCAGCTCGACTTCGACGGCGACCGACTCGGGGATGCCTGCGACAACTGCGTGTTCGACTCCAACCGGGATCAGGAAGACATCGACGGTGACGGCGCGGGGGATGCCTGCGACAACTGCCTGTACTTCTTCAACCCCGACCAGCTCGACAGCGACCTCGACGGCATCGGCGATCTCTGCGACGGCTGCCCACAGACGCCCGACCCCTCCCAGCAGGATGCGGACGGAGACGGTGTCGGTGACGTGTGCGACACGTGCCTGACCCTGCCGAATGCCGGTCAGGACGACCTCGACCAGGACGATGTCGGCAACGTCTGCGACAACTGCCGGGCGACCTTCAACCCGCAGCAGACCGACCTCGACGACGACGGTGTCGGCGACCTCTGCGACAGCTGCATCGACACCTTCAACCCCGAGCAGTCGGACGTTGACAACGACCTGGTCGGTGACCTCTGCGACAACTGCCCCTTCTTCCCGAACCCGACGCAGGAAGATGAGGACGGCGACGGCCTCGGCGACCCCTGCGACGACGAGTACCTGATCCGCGGCGGTGGTCCGTCGACCTGCAGCACCGGTGGTGGCGCTCCGCTCGGAGCCCTCGCCCTGTTCGCCCTGCTCGGACTGGTTCGTCGGCGCGACTGACCCTCGCGCTCCCCGCGTCACCCTGATGGCGTGGAGCTACGCGCGACGCGACCAACTTGTTGAAAGTTGATTTCCGTGGGGTACTCAGCTCCGCCGGACAGGCCGCTACCTGCCTGTTCGAGGAGAGGTCCGATGACCAGACGGTCCCCACACCATCGACTCAGCGGCCTGCGCGTGCTGACGGCCTGCCTGGCACTGGCCTGTGCTGGCAGCAGCCCCCCACCGGCCGACGCTCCGGCCCCCTCGGGCTCCAAGACGGCGGATGCGGGTGTGGTCAATGTCTACAGCCACCGGCACTACGCCTCGGACAAGCAGCTCTTCGCGACCTTCGAGGAGCAGACCGGGATCAAGGTCCGGGTCGTCAAGGCCGCCGCGGACCAGCTGATCGAGCGCCTGGCCTCCGAGGGAGCAAGCTCCCCCGCCGACCTGCTGATCACCGCCGACGTCGGACGTCTCTGGCGCGCTGACAGCCAAGGCCTGCTGCAGGGTGTGGAGTCCGACGCCTTGGAGGAGGCGGTGCCACAGCACCTCCGCCACCCCGATGGCCACTGGTTCGCCCTCACCAAGCGCGCACGGGTGATCGTCTACGACACCGAGCGGGTGAAGCCCGAGGAGCTGTCCACCTACGAGGCCCTCACCGAGCCCGCCTGGAAGGGGCGCGTGCTGGTCCGCAGCAGCGCCAACATGTACAACCAGTCCCTGCTCGCCTCGCTCGTCGCACACGATGGTGCCGAGGCGGCACGCTCCTGGGCCGAGGGCATCGTCACGAACCTCGCGCGCCCACCGAAGGGCAGCGACCGGGACCAGATGAAGGCCGTCGCTGCCGGCGTCGGCGATGTGGCGATCGTCAACACCTACTACGTGGGCCTGATGGCCCACTCCGAGGTCGCAGCCGAGCGGGCGGTCGGCGAGCGTATGGGCGTCTTCTTCCCCAACCAGGACGACCGCGGGGCTCACATCAACGTGAGCGGTGCGGGCGTGACGGCCCACGCTCCGAACCGCGACAACGCGGTCGCGCTGCTCGAGTTTCTCGTCAGCGACGAGTCGCAGCGCGTCTTCGCGGCGGCGAACTACGAGTTCCCGGTCAAGGAGGGGATCGCGGTCGGCGAGCCCCTGAGCTCCTGGGGTGCCTTCAAGGAAGACGCCCTGCCGCTGTCGGCCCTCGGCGAGCACCAGGCCACGGCGGTCCGGGTGTTCGACGAGGCGGGCTGGCGCTGAGCACGCAGACCGACCGGCGCTGGCGCCCTCCTCCCCGCGCGGGCTGGGTCACTGCGGCCGTCCTCGCCGCTCTGGTCGTGCTCTCCCCGCTGGCTACCCTGCTGGTGTCGCTGCTCCAGCCCGCTGGAGACGGCTGGGAGCATGTCTACAGCGTGCTGCTGTGGCGCTACGCATCCGGTACCGCCGCCGTCACGCTGATGACGCTGGCGTGGGCCGCCCTCCTGGGGGTGATTCCCGCCTGGCTGGTTGCCGCATTCGAGTTCCCCGGTCGCCGTGCGCTGGCCTGGCTCCTCGCCTCCCCCCTCGCCGTGCCGAGCTACATCGCGGCCATTGCCTGGGCAGGCCTGCTCGACTTCACGGGCCCGGTCCAGACGCTGATCCGCAGCACACTCGGCGCCGAGGCCGCCCTCATGGTGCCGGACATCATGACCGTCTACGGCGTGTCCTTCGTGCTCGGGAGCGTGCTCTACCCCTACGTCTACGTGACGACCCGGGCAGCACTCCTGCACCAGTCGAGCACGCTGATCGAGGCCGCACGCTGTCTGGGCGCAGGCCCCGTGGCCACCTTCGTGCGCGTGGTCTTGCCATCGCTGCGGCCCGCCATCGTCGGGGGGCTCGCGCTCGTGCTGATGGAGACCATCAACGACTACGGCGCGGTCCACTACTACGGCGTCGACACGTTCACGACCGGCATCTTCCGCGTCTGGCTCGGCCTCGGAGACGTAGCCTCCGCCGTTCGCTTGGCTGCCGTGCTCCTCGCCGTGACCGCCCTGGCGCTCGGCGCTGAGCACTGGGCCCGCGGTGGACGCCGCTACGACGAGGGCGGGATGGTCCGGCCGCTGGCCCGCTGGCACCTGAGCGGAGTGCGGGCTTTGGGGGCGACCCTGCTCTGCACGGGGCCGGTCGTCGCCGGACTCGCCGTGCCCCTCGCGATGCTCGGCTGGTGGTCGTGGCAGGTCCGAGCCGACATCGACCTCACGGCCTTCGGACTCCTCTCCCTGCGCAGCGGCGCGCTGGCGGCGCTGGCGGCGGGACTCGTGGTCGGCCTGAGCCTGCTGGTCGCCTACGCACGGCGCGTGGTCCCTGCCCTGACGCCCCTCACAGGCCTCACGGGCACCGGCTATGCGGTCCCGGGGGCCGTGATCGCGCTCGGCGTCTTCGCCGCGAGCGCCCTCGTCGACGACGGCGCACACCTGCTCGGCTGGGTGCCGGCCCGCGAGCTCTTCCTGCAGGGCACCCTCACCGCGCTGGTGTGGGCCTATGTGGTGCGCTTTCTCGCCGTCGGGCTTCAGCCGATCGAGGCCGGCTTCCTCCGCCAGGGACCCAGCGTGGACCACGCCGCTCGGATGCTCGGCGCCGGTCCCCTCCGCACCCTGAGCACGGTGCACGTCCCCCTGCTTCGGGGTGCCCTCGCCGGCGCCGCCACCCTGGCCTTCGTCGACATGCTGAAGGAGCTACCGCTCACCTTGATCCTGCGGCCCTTCGACTTCGACACGCTGGCCACCCACACCTACAACCTCGCGAGCGAAGAGATGGTCCCTGCGTCGGCCCCAGGTGCGATGCTGCTCGTGGCCTTCGGACTGCTCGCTGTCGCCATCGCGCAGCGGGGACTGCTGCGAGAGGGAGCCTGACGTGCCAGCAGTGACGACCCAGGGGCTGGTCAAGCGCTTCCGCGGCGGAGTCGTCGCGGTAGACGGCGTGAACCTGACGGTGGAGCCGGGGGAGATCCTCGCACTCGTCGGCGCCAGTGGCTGTGGCAAGTCCACGCTCTTGCGCCTCGTGGCGGGCCTCGAGACTCCGACCGACGGCAGGGTCAGCCTGTTCGACAGGCCTGTCGCCGACCGCACCCACTCGGTCCCGCCCGAGGCGCGCGGCGTCGGCATGGTCTTCCAGGAACATGCTCTCTTTCCCCACCTCCGCGTGGCCGCGAACGTCGCCTTCGGCCTGCGCGATCTCCCGGCCTCGGAGCGTGCCCAGCGTGTCGAGGAGTCCCTCGAGCGTGTCGGGCTGCCCCAGCTCGGCGGCCGCTACATCCACGAGCTGAGCGGCGGTCAGCGCCAGCGAGTGGCGCTCGCGCGTGCTCTCGCTCCGGAGCCACGCCTGTTGCTGCTCGACGAGCCGATGTCGAGCCTGGACGAGCGCCTCCGCGGCACACTGCGTGACGACATCGCGTCCCTGCTCCGCGCACGCCAGACCACGGCCGTCTGGGTCACGCACCGTGCGGAGGATGCGCTCGCCGTGGCAGACCGGGCGGCCGTCCTGGAGGCCGGCCGCCTGGTGCAGCTGGGTCGCGCCGACGAGCTCTACCGGCGACCGGCCTCGGCCTACGTCGCCCGTCTCTTTGGAGAGGTGAGTCAGGTCGAGAGCGCCACCGCAGCCCTGCTCGCGCCCGACCTCGAGGGAGCCTCCGCGGCACACTACCTGGTCCGCCCCGAGTCGCTGCGCCTCGCCTCGGACGGCGCCCCCGGCACCGTCGCCCACAGCCGCTACCGCGGAGGAAGCTGGCGGGTCGAGGTGAGCCTGGATGATGGCTCACGGGTCTTGGCCGACTGCGGCGTCGCGCCCGTCACCGGCGCGCGCGTGCACGTGAGGGCCTCGGCCGACGACCTGCACCCCGTCGAGGCAGGACAAGCCCAGGGAGGGTCTGACCCCGCCTAGCCAGCCGACGAGTGCGCCTGCCGGTCGTCCGAGCGGGGCACATGTCGCGCGACCAGCTCCGGCTCACAGGACGCCACACTGAGCGTCTGGCGACCCACCTGCCAGCCGACCGCACCACCGATCGTCTCGTTGAAGGCCAGGTGGAGGAAGCTGCGCAGGGCGTCGCCCCAGTCCACGTCGAGCCGGCTCGCATAGGCCATGTAGCCCCGAACATCCTTGAACTGGTCCATGGCCAGCATCAGGAGTGGCTCCGGCACGAGCCCCTCGGGGATCGGTCGCGGGCTGACGTGTGGGTCGGCGACGAAGGCGGGCACGTCGCGGCGGAGGCGGTCGTGGTACGAGCCGTCCTCGACCAGCGCCTCGAGCGAGCGCTGGTGTGGATGGGTGCCTGCGGAGAGCTGCTCCAGCTGGCGCTGCAGCTCCTCGGGCCCGCCCGGGTGCGCACACAGCAACACCAGATCGTACGTCGCGTGCCGGTGGAAGGTCTGCAGCACGTGCTGGATGATGCTGTTCATCGGCAGGAAGAGCCCGACCGGGTCCATCATCGTCGTGGGGTACGCGACGAAGCGCTTGAGGTTGTGGCGCGTCCACGGGATGCCCTGTGCCGCGTACATCAGCTTCGTCTCGGCACCCAGGCTGAACGAGAGCTGGTGCCGCGACGCAACTAGCAGCTGTGGCACCGTGGGCAGGTGCGCGCAGTGCCCGAGCTCATGCAGCCGCTCGAGACGCGAGCGCACCAGGCGCGGTCGCAGGAGCGCACCGAAGAAGCCGAGAACCTCTGTGACCTTCTCGACGTTCGCCGACAGACCCCCGATGCAGTCGAGCCAGAGCGACCACTCGGAGCGCCCCCTCCACGGTGGCGGTGTGTTTCCCTGGACTTCGCTGATCGTCGGGTGGTGGGCCTGCATGCGAGCAGTGTAGCCACCCAGGCTCCTGCCCTCACATTCCGGAGAGCTCGAGCAACACCTTGGAGGTCTGTGCCGTGATCTCGGCGACGGGCTTCGGCGTCGACGCAGCGAGGGGACCGGTGCTGGGCCACATCGCGGTGAGCGCCTTCAGCTCGCTGACGAGCGTGTCGGGTGCCGCATCCATCCGCTGAGCCGTCTTCAGCGCGACCACAGCAAAGCCATAGGCATCCTGGTACTCACCGGGATCGGCGATGGCGCCGTCCTTCACACCGACCGAGTACTCCTCGACGATGGTGGCCATCAGGTACTCGATGATCTCCTTGGGGTCGCCACCCGCGTTCTTCTGCAGCAGCGCCATGTTCGCCTCAGCTGCGGCGAGCTGAGGCGCGAGCTCCTCGGCGGACTTCCCGGCCGCCAGCGCCTCCGACACCTGCTCGAAGGCCCCGGCGTCGAAGCCGAGTGCGTCGATGCCCTCTCGCTCGGCCGCATGAGTCTCCGAGACGGGATGCAGGAGGTGCTTGGCGGCTTGGTCCGGGGCTCCGGCACGGTAGAGCGCCAGCCCTGCCTCGACGTGCCCCGACATGAAGGCGACGCGCTTCTCGACGGGAAGCGTCGCCATGTCGTGGCCGCCATGCCCCTCGCCCTCGCCCTCGCCCTCGCCCTCGCCCTCGGCGTGGCCCTCGCCCTCGCCCTCGGCGTGGCCCTCGCCCTCGCCCTCGGCGTGGCCCTCGCCCTCGCCCTCGGCGTGGCCCTCGCCCTCGGCGTGACCTTCGCCCTCGGCGTGGCCCTCGCCCTCGGCATGGCCCTCGCCCTCGGCGTGGCCCTCGCCCTCGCCCTCTCCATGCTCGGCACTTGCGGCCGAGGGAGTACTCGGGGCGGGCTCACCCGACCCTCCGCAGGCCGTCAGGCCGAAAAAGGTGGTGGCGAGGCCGAGCGTGGTCAGAGTCTTGTAGCGGACATTCATGCGGGCACTCCGTGGACCTGGACGTGTATTGCTTATGATAAGGACTTTCAACTAGAGGATACCCACCCGTGATTCTCACCATTTCAAAAATTATTCCAAAGGATGATCTCACCGAGATCCGCGAGCTCGTCGGCATGCTCACCTTCACGGACGGCGCAGCCACCGCAGGCGCCACCGCCCGCCGGGTGAAGCGGAACCTGCAGGCCGATCTCACCCACGGGGCTGGCCGTGTCTGGCACGCTCGGGTGCTGCAGCTGCTCCGGCGCCATCCGGTGCTTCGGACCGCAGCCCGCCCCCAGCGCTTCTCCGACCTTCGGCTCTCACGGACCGAGGTGGGCGGGGGCTACGGCGCCCACACCGACAACGCCCTCATGCGGACAGGCACGACGACGCTTCGCAGCGACCTCTCCTTCACCCTCTTCCTCTCCGCCCCCGAGGAGTACGAGGGCGGCGAGCTGGAGATTGACTGGCCTGGGATGGTTCCATCCATCAAGGGCCAGGCCGGTGATCTGGTGCTGTATCCCTCGTCGAGTATTCACCGCGTCGCACCCGTCACGCGTGGCGAGCGGCTCGTCTGCGTTGGGTGGATTCAGAGCCTGATCCGGCGGGACGACCAGCGACAGCTGCTGTTCGATCTCTCCAGCCTCCGCGCCTCTCTCCGCGACGGCAGGGCCACATCCGAGGTCGAGCTTCTCACCCTCGACAAGTCCATTCAGAACCTGCTGCGGATGTGGTCCGAGACCTGACCCGCCTCAGTCGGAGACGAACACGGGCGACGACCACGCCCGGCCACCGTCGACCTGGTGCACGCGCACGTAGACGAAGTCGCCCGCCTCGAGGTCCGCGAGGGGGAAGACCTGGTGCGTCGCGACCGACCCAATGCCCTCGACCCGCTGGTCGACTCCTGTCCGCCGCACGACCTCGATGCGCTCGATCGGCGCGGTCCCGACCGCCCTGACCGTCAGCTCAGCGGCGTCCGCAGGCTTCAGAGTTCCACCCATGCCGACTCCCGACACTTCAGCACGAAGCACGATGCGGACCCCGTTGGTCGCGTAAACCCGCCGCGCCCGCAGGGCCTCCAAGACCGCCTCTCGGGTGTGCGCAGTCGCGCCGATGGCCGCCAGACCGCCATGCGGCCCCGCGAGGTGAGACAGGCCAGGGTGCCCGTCGTGGCCGTCCGTCGACCCCAAGAAACCCAGCCTCGCGCCGCCCCGAAGCACGTCGTGCACGAAGTTCCCTCGCACCGGGTCGTAGATCCGCCCGGGTGTCTCCCAGGCCTCGGACTGACCGTGCACGCTGCAGATCTCCGTCACCGGCTCGAGCACGGGATCCGGTGGATAGCGCCAGTCGACCGCGACCGGTCCACCGGCGCTGTGGTGGGCGATGGTCACCGCCGGTCGACCCTCGAGCGCTCGCCACAGCTCGTCGGGCCGATCCGTCGCCGGGTCGAGCGAGGACAGCAGCGGGCCCGAGTCCGCGAAGTAGATGACGTGCCGATGGCCACTGACCCAGTTGGTCCACTCGAATCCGGGCGCCGACACGAACGTGCCGGGCTCGTACCAGCGCGCCGCGGCCGCCTGAGTCTCCTCCCACAGCTCCGGGTGCGTGTCGAGGAAGGCCAGCCCCCAGTGGTCGTGATCGGTCGGCGCCGCCACGTCGAGTGCAGCGACATCGCGGGCGTAGCGGTACACGTCGTCGAGGGAGCCCGTGCCATCGGACAGGCCGGTGTGGATCTGCAGGTCACCCCACAGAATCGGCGGCGCTCCCTCACGCACGACCAGGGGGTTGGTGCGCGCTGCAGGGGCCTCCCCCCACTGGACGGCCGCATGATGAATCCCCGCCGCGGAGGCCACCA
>PKDJ01000263.1 GCA_002862545.1 Pseudomonadota bacterium | reverse complement strand
ATACCCGTGGTCCTCGATCTTCAGGACCTACGGCCCGAGCCCTCTGGAGCCGTCGACCTGAACGTCGCTGTGTTGCCTGGAGGGCTGGAGCGGATCGAGCGGGTGGCCCCCGCAGCGGGAGACCTGCCGAGTGGCGAGGTGAGTGCGGCGCTGCGGCTGGATGGGGTCCTGCGCGATCCGAGTGTGGAGCTGGCAGGCGTGATGGGGGTCGAGGTCGACCGCTGGGCCGATCCCGTCCGGGTCGAGATGGATGTGCGGCGCGAGGGTGGCGACGTTCAGGGATGGCTCGACATCCGGCAGGGGTTCGAGGAGCTCGGTGCCCTCACTCTCAAAGGTGACACACGGGTCTCGGAGGTGCTCAGTTGGGCTCTGGAGGGAGGAGAGGAGCCGGACTTCGAGGACTACAGCCTCTTCCTCGACGCGATGGACGTGAGAGCTGAGCTCGATGGTCTGTCGCTTGCCTCCATCGGGACCGCGCTGGGCTCGTCCCTTCGAATCGCTGGGGCGGCCCATGGTGACGTCACGGTCACCGGATCCCCCTTGTCGCCGGTCATGACGGTCGATGTAGACGTCGATGACTGCGAGCTCGGCAACACGCTGATGGACGATGTGAGCCTGGTCCTCACCCCGAGCAGTACTGGCTACTTCCTCGATCTCGACCTCGAGTTCATCGAGGGAGACTTCCACATCACGGGCGACGTGCCCCTAGTGCCAGACCTGCGCACCGAGACGGAGGGCTGGGTTCGCGGTGACCTGGACCTCGAGCTGACGGGAGAGGGGCTCCCGCTCACGCTGGTCGGCCTGGTGGACGAGGGCGTGCGCGATACGGAGGGACAGATCAAGCTGTCTGGCCACGTCGGTGGCTCGCCCCTCGATCCGTCGCCAGACGTGACGCTGAGCATCGATGGGGGAGCCCTGGTCTACAGCCCACAGGGCCTGCGCGTGTCCGACCTGGTCGTCGATGCCCAGGCTACGCGCGATCGGATCGGCTGGTCCGTGCGTGCCCACACCGAGCCAACCCGGATCCTGGCGGAGATTGAGCGGGATCGGTCGATCATCGAGCTCAAGGGCGAGGCTGCGCTCGACGAGTGGATGCCCGGCGAGATCACGGCGCGTCTAGACCTTCTGCAGGGAGCCTTCGTCAGCGGCCTGCCCTCGCAGCGGCTTCGAATGGACGGTGGCGTCGACATCTCTGGGACGTGGCCCGCTCTGTCGGTCTCGGGAGATCTCGCTCTCGTCAACGGCCGCTTCTTCATGGACTCGGCCTCCTTCCTCTCCAAGGCCCCACTGTCGCTCGACCCCTCGATGGTGTTGAAGCGTCGGTCGACCGGATCGCTGCACGACGAGGAGGACGGGCCGGCGCTGTACGAGTCCTTCATCGTGGACCTCGACATCGATCTGGGGCGGAACCTCGACTTCAAGATGCTGATGCCCTTCCTCGACACCTACGGAGCCTTCAGCGCGATGGTGAGCACGGTCGACATGGACTCGAGGCTCGGCGGAACCATCCACGTTGCGCTGGAGAACGGGGATCCTGCGCTCGTAGGAGAGGTCGAGATCGTGGATGGAACCGTCAGTGTGCTGCGCAGTCGGTTCGACCTGCGGAACAGCAAGATCATCTTCACGGGTGCGAACTACACCGAGCCCATCTTGAACATCGCGGCCCGCATGAGTGTGACCGGCGCAGCCGTCGACATGACCATCGACGGGACGCCGAGCGATCCCGCGATCGACTTCTCTAGCGAGGAATATCCAGACAAGTCGCAGATTCTGACCATCCTGCTGACGGGTCGAGCCCCCGACGAGCTGGACGCGGAAGACGGTCAGGGGACGGCGACCGCGCTCGCCGGGATGCTGCTGAACAGCCTCTTCGGGGGGCTCGGTTCCTTCTCGATCCAGCCTGATGGGTCGGTGAGGGCTGGCATACCGGTCTCACAGACCGTGCACGCCACGACGATGGTCAACCCTGCGCCACAGCAGGACGAGAACGGACTGACCCTGGAGCTCGAGTGGAGCATCCTGCCTCGCCTCGTGGCGAGCGGGGCCTTCGGCGTGCCGAACTCATGGGGCGACTTGTATTGGGAGTTCCGCTTCTGAGGGCGGCTGCGGCCATCAGTCTTCGTCGGGCTCTTCCCATGTCCACAGGCGAACAGCCTCGGCGGCGGTCGCCAGCCAGCGTCCGCGGGAGCTGAAGCACACGGCGGTGACGGGGTTGTTGAAGGCGCGGACCAAGTCGGGGCGCATGCGCTTGTTCTTCTTGTCCATGCGCGAGAGTGCCACGGCGCCTGTGCGTGTACCGAGGCCGAGGTAGCGGCCATCTCGACAGAGGTCGCCCGCGGTCAGATCAGGCAGGCGTGTGGACTCTGGCGCACCACCACTGTGGTCCCAGACGCAGACCCCCGAGGTCGTGAAGCCGAGGATGTGGCTGCCGGTCGGACGGAGCCGGTGGATCGTGGAGGGAAGGCTCGGGAACTTGGCCTTGCGGCCGAACGGAATGACCACGAGTCCGGAGGGTGTGGAGCGAGCCAGCAGAGGACGCCCTGCTGCGTCGAGGGTGGCGACGACGCGCTCCGGTAGGCGCACACGGCTGCGGGTGGTGTCTCCCTCGAGCACCAACATCATCCGCTTGCCGTCGCTCGTGTCGCCGGTGAGTATCGTGTACTTTCCTGCGAAGAAGCCTGACATACCGGCGAGGAAGGGGTGCTTTCCGCGATGGAGGATCTCGCCCCCAAGGGTGGCGACGAACCACTGACCGCTTCGGTTGAGCGCCACGATTCGTGATCGATCGGGCGCCACAGCGAGGTCGGCAATCTCACCGAGCTCGGACATCACCTGGCGTGTACCCATCACGGGGTCGACGCTCATGAGGTCGCCCTCACGCGTCGCGACCAGGAGCTCCTCCTGGCCAGGAATCCAGACGATCGCCGTGGGGTGGTCGACGGGCGGGCGCAGCACGGCCTCGAGGCCGTGACGCTCGTGCAGGTAGTGCGCTTCCGTCACTTCACGGGTCATCGCGATCAGTCTACCTCGCTGAACGAACAGGCGGGGATGTCAGACGAGCACTTGAGTAGTGCGGGCGGGTCTACGCGCCTCTGCGGTCCGTCTCGATGTGCTGCTTCTCGGAGGCGGAGACAGGCACCGGATACCGGCCTGTGAAGCAGGCATCGCAGATGTTCCGTCCTGCAACCTGGCCTAGCCCAGGTGTGGAAAGGAACGTCACCGAGTCGGCACCGAAGCGCTCGGCGAGAGCGGCCTCGAGCACCTCGGGGCTGTGCTGTGCGGCAACCAGCTCCTGCTCGGAGGGCATGTCGATGCCATAGAAGCAGGGATGGCGAACGGCCGGTGAGAAGATGGCGACGTGCACAGCCTTGGGGTTGAGGGCCTGAACCATCTGGACGATCCGTCGCATGGTGGTGCCGCGAACGATGCTGTCGTCGACGATGACGACTCGCTGTCCCTCGAAGACCTCGCTGATCGGGTTCAGCTTCAGTCGATGGGCGGCCTCCCGTGCCTTCTGGTTGGGCATGATGAAGGTACGACCCGAGTAGCGGTTCTTGATGAAGCCCTCGCGGTTCTTGATCCCGAGCCGCTCTGCCATTGCCTTGGCTGCCGGGCGGCTGGTGTCGGGCACCGCCACGACTACGTCGGCCTCGAAGCCCTTGGCCTTCCACTCTTCAGCGAGGCGCTCACCGAGGGACCAGCGCTGGGCGTTGACGCGCTTGCCCTCCATCACACTGTCAGGACGTGCGAAGTAGATGTCTTCGAAGATGCAGTGGTGGACAGGCCGCGGCGTGACCTCCCGCGTGACGGGCTCCTCCCCGCGGCGGAAGAACATGACGCATCCGGGTGGGATGTCTCCCGTGTGGGTGAAGCCGAGGACGTCGAGCGAGACGGTCTCCGAGACCGCTGCCCAGGCACCGTCTGGGCCCTGGCCGTAGACGCCGGGGCGAATGCTGTGGGGGTCTCGGAAGGCCACCATCGTCTCGCGGCCTGCCACCTCGAGGATGGCGACGACGCTGTATGCACCGCGCACGCGGCGGTGCGTCGCAGCGACGGCCTCGACCACGTCTTCTTCGGTGAAGCCCACGGGGCGGATCTTGAGCAGCTCGTCTCCGAGCACGGCCAGGATCGGCTCGGCGTCGCAGCGACTCGTCAGGCTGATCCCGCGGCGCTTCAGGCGCGCCTCGATCTCGGGCACGTTGGTCACGTTGCCGTTGTGGGCCAGAATCATCGTCGGCCGACGGGTCATGAACGGCTGCGCATCGAGTCGCGTGCCCGTGCCGGCCGTCGGGTAGCGCACGTGGCCGATGGCCGAGGTGCCCTCCAGCTCCGCCAGGACCTGCGGCGGAATGGCGACGGCGACCATGCCCTCGTCCTTGTGCACCCGCACATACCCACCGTTCCACACGCCGATGCCCGCGGCGTCTTGCCCGCGGTGCTGCACGGCCTGCAGCGCCAGTGATGTTGCGGCGGCTGCATCCTGCAGCCCGGTAATCCCGACGAATCCACACATGGTCAGCTCCGCTCGAGCAGCCGGATCAAGATGTGCGCCTGGTACCAAGCGTCGTAGTCGGCGCGGTGTACCTTTTCAGTGACGACTGGAGGGAGGTCCAGCTGCTCTGCGAGGACCTCCTTGTTGGCATCGAACCAGTGCAGGCCGAGAACGCCCATCGCGAGCGCCTTTGTGTCGAGCGCCTTGTAGCCGAAGGGGTTGGGGAGCTCGTGCGCGTGATAGGCGTGATTGACGAACGACCAGTCGAAGGGGGCGTTGTGGCCCACGAAGACAGGGCGCGAGCCGGCAGCTGTGTTCGCGGCGACCCAGTCCGACAGTGCCTCGAGGGCCTCTGGCAGCGGCTGGCCCTCACGCTTGAGCCGCTCGAAGTCGAGGCCGTTGACCGCCATGGCCCGCGCGTCGAAGCGGGGGGCGGTCGGGCGGATCTCGACGTAGAAGGTGTCACCGATGACCAAGGGCGAGCCGTCACCGCCCGAGACGGCGACGGCGCCGAGGGACACCATGTCGTACAGACCTGGCACGGGGCCAGAACACTCGATGTCGACGCAGAACCAGGTGGCTCGTGGCAAGCTCCCTCCCCGGTGGTGACCTGTCGCCGAGCCCGAGTACTGCGGAGTCACCGGTGAGGCCAGTCGTCGCCTTGTCAGTCCTCGGTGTGGCCCTGCTGCCGACGACGCTCGCGTACGCAGCGCTCGTCGGTCTAGGGCTGCATCGCCACGGCTCACCGGTGGCCGTCTCGGGCAGTGCGACGCTCCTTGTCTTCGGGCCGGCGCTGCTTGCTGGGTTCTTGGTGGAGCGAGACCGTGTCGCCATCACGTCTGCGGTCTGCGGCCTGTGGTCCGCCTTGTTGATTGCGATCCTCCCCGTGTACTTCCCGGGTGAGCGGCGCGATGCGGTGACGACGGGGCTCGCGTTGATCGGCCTGGGACAGCTGGACGGGATGGCGCGCGTGATCGCCGATGTGCTTCCCGAGGAGCCACAGGTGTCTGCGCCGACTGCGCCGACGGCGACGGTGCTCGTCGAGCCGGCGCCCCCCCCTGCGACGCCTCTCGGCGACGACGAGATCGCGCTGCCATTCGAAGGGGAGGGCCGTCGGCTGTCAGTGCCGGTCGTGTTTGGTGCCGGCGGTCGGGAGCTGGAGGCCTTCATGATGCTCGACACGGGGGCGACCTACACGACGCTTCCCCTGTCGACGCTGGCCCAGCTGGGGGTGGTGCCCTCCGATGCCGATCCGTTGATCACGCTGCACACGGCGAATGGTGAGCGCGAGGCACGGATCGTGCTGCTGGACGAGGTCTGGCTCGGCGACCTGCGGCTCGAGGGCGTGGCGATTGCGACCTGCGATGCCTGTGCATCGGGAGAGACCGTCGGGTTGCTCGGACTGAACGTGGCCGGGGGCTTCAACCTCACCATCGACAGCGACCGTGGCGAGGTGGTCTTTGCGGCGAGGCCGTCGTTCGACCGGCATCTCGACATCAAGCCGTTCCTGGGTGTGGATGCAACGTTCCAGCGCTTCCCGGGAGGACGGGTCGAGGTCGAGGTGACAGCGACCAACGAAGCGAGCCGAGCCATCGGCTCGGCCGTCACGGGCATTCGCTGTGGGGACGCCCGCTTTGGGGTGGAGGCAGGACCTCTCGAGGCGGGAGAGGAGGTGATGGTGCGACGGTTGCTGCCGCCGCACGACGGCTGCGAGGCCTACGAGCTGAGTCTGGACAGAGCGAGCTGGTAGCCGTCAGTCACAGGCGCGGGTGACGACCTGCACGTCGGCGACGCGGTGGTTGCTCGTGATGGAGCCGGTGGCGGCCGTGAAGCCCAGCACTCCGCGGTAGTCGAGATCGTCGTGAATGTAGGTGTCGATCACGGTGTCTCCGTCGACGGCAACGACGAGGTGCTCCCGCTGCAGGGACAGCTCGGCTCGGTGCCAGGCGCCGTCCTCCAGCTCCGGGAGGGGGCTGCTTGCCCGCCAGGAGGCGAGGTCCCCATCGACGACGAAGGCTGTGTGGTCGTCGCGCGTCGGATCGACCTCGAGGTTGTAGCTGGTGTCCAGCTCGAGAGCCCAGCCCGGAAGAGCCGCTCCGGGCTCGACGCCCGCGCCGAAGCCCATGCCGCCACCGCCCGGCCCGAGGGAGCCGTCCCAACGCTGCGCATCCGCGACGACGAGGGCCAGGCCGTCCGCCGAGAGAAGAGAGGCGCTGCTGGCGTAGAACGAGAAGGCAACCTCCACCGCATCGCCAGGAATGTCCATCGGGAGCCATGCTGCACCGAGCTGCCATGGTGCGTCGTCGGTCAGCGTCAGCTCGTCGTCGGCGAGCCAGGCATTGCCCACGATCTCCCAGCTCTCGAAGCCCTCCTGAACGATGGCTCCGTCGTGGCACACAGCCTGGACGGCCGAGGTCTCCTGACCGCATGCGTCGATGAGCGTGGCTGTGATGTTGTGATCGCCGAGTGCCATGGGGGTCCACTCCAGCGTGGCCCAACCGTCGACGACGGGCGTGTCACCGATCAGGCCGTCGCGGTCGGAGGTCCACTGCACGCGGGTACCGGGCTCGGCGTTGGCCAGTACCTCGAGGACGGTCGGGCCCTCGATCACCTCATAGCGGGCCGCGATGGTCTCCAGGGTCGGCGATGCAAGCTGCTCGAGGCTCACCTCGACCGTCTCAATGCCGGCATCGGACTCGATCTGAACCAGGCCGCTCGTGCCGGACACCCAGACCTCGACGGCCTCGCCAGGCGCGAGCTGGAGCTGCTCGGCAGAGACCGTGAGATCTCCATGTGCGATGAGGTTGGCCGTGAGGTCGGTCTCACCGTCGTTCGCCACCCACAGCGGGGCTGTAGCGTCGCACAGGCCGGTCTCGTTGAGCTGCTGCGGGGCCACGGTGAGCCTCGCCGTGCCTGGCTCCGTCTCGACTGCTGCCTCGGCCTGCACAGGCGCGTCACCCGTGTCGAGCAGGTCCGGCGGAGTGACCACGCCAAAGGTGCAAGCGGTCAACAGCAGGATGAGCGACGGCATGGGGCCTCCGTGGGTTCACGAAGGCATCGTGTGCACAGCTGGTGCGCGTAGACTGAGGGGACCCTTTCAGTTTCGGACCCCCTCGGGCTGTCAGTCGTCCGCCAGTGCTTCCTCGGGATCAATGTGTACGTACGCGTACGTCGTCTCGCCCTCGAAGGACTTGGCCGGACGCCAGTTGAGGTCCAGAACCTCGACGGCCACCCAGAGCAGCATGTACACCTTGAGGCCCTCGACAGGGTCGAGGTCTTCCTCGCCCTCCTCGACCTTGGCGTCGAAGAGCGCCATCAGGGCCTCGTCAAGGATGTGCGGCTGTGCCCGCCAGTCCACGCCCCGGGCTCGCTCGGCGAAGCCCTCCAGCGGCAGCAGCTCGGCGACCGCCTGCTGCACGCGCTTCTCGGCACTGCGGACCTGCTCCCAGGTGGCCGAGCGGAGGCGGCCTCCGGCACGGTCGAAGAGTCGGGCGATGGTGCCCATGAGGAAGGTCGCCACGCCACCGCTCTGTCCGCCGAGCGCTTCCGCGTTCTCTTCGACGAAGCGGGTCAGGCGCCGCTGGGACTTGAGCAGACGATGAAGCGCAGCCTGCTCGGTCGGATCCTCGGCGACGGCTCGGGACCAGGCGTGCACGTCGGCGCGGGGGATGTATGCGTTGGGCATCAGGACTCCTCGAGATGTTCGTCGAGCCACGCTCCGAGGTCGTCGACCTGCGCGGCGATCTGGGAGGGGGCGGTTCCGCCGAGGGAGGCTCGGCGCTCGGCTGCAGCGCGCGGCTCTAGCCAGGAGAGTGCATCGTCGCCGAAGGAAGGGTGGAAGCCACGCAGCGCAGGCAGGTCGAGGCTGGTGAAGTCCTCGCCTCGAGCCTCGAGGTGACCGACGATGCGTCCGGCGACGTGATGGGCCTCGCGGAAGGGGACGCCGCGGGCAGCGAGGTGATCGGCCAGCTCGGTCGCCAGCAGGAAGTCACCGGTCAGCTCGGCCTCGTAGCGCTCGCGATGGACGGTCAGCGTGCGGAACATGCCTGCGGTGATCCGCGCAGACGCTGCGGTGTTCTCGAGACCGTCGAAGAGAGAGTACCGGTCCTCTTGCAGATCGCGGTTGTAGGCCAGCGGCAGGCCCTTCACCGTGACCATGAGGGCCTGCAGGGCACCGATCACCGTGCCGGCCTTGCCGCGAACCAGCTCGGCCGCATCGGGGTTGCGCTTCTGCGGCATGATCGAGCTGCCGGTGGTGTAGGCCTCGCCCATGCGCACGAACCGAAACTCGCTGGTCGACCACAGGACGAGCTCCTCGGCGATGCGCGAGAGGGTGGTCATGGCGATGGCGCAGGCAGACAGCGCCTCGAGCTGGTGGTCCCTCGCTGCGACCGCGTCCATCGCGTTCGGAATGGGTCGCGAGAAGCCGAGAGCGCGAGCCGCTACGGCGCGGTCGATCGGGTGGGGCGTGCCTGCCATCGCGCCGGCGCCCAGCGGGCAGGCGTCCAGCCTGCGGAGGGCATCGGCGACCCGCTCGGCGTCCCGCGAGACAGCCCAAGCGTGGGCGAGCAAGTGGTGGCCCAAGAGGATGGGCTGGCCGCGCTGGAGGTGTGTGAAGCCTGGCATCAGGACATCGCCGTCGGTCTTCACGCGCTCGACGATGGCAGCGACGAGCTCGACCAGGGCGGCATGGACCGCCGTGAGTCGCGCTCTCATCCAGAGGCGAACGTCCGTCGCGACCTGATCATTGCGCGATCGGGCGGTGTGCAGCTTGGCTCCGACGGGCCCGACCAGCTCGATCAGCCGCGTCTCGACAGCCATGTGAATGTCTTCGTGCTCCGGGCCGGGCACGAAGGCTCCCGAGGCCAGCTCGTCAGCGACGAGGTCCAGCCCGGAGAGGATGGTCTTGCGCTCACTGTCGTCGAGGATGCCGGCGGCATGAAGGACAGCGACGTGTGCGCGGCTACCGTCGAGGTCTTCGCGCCACATGCGCATGTCGACGTCGAGGCAGGCGCCGAACGCCACCATGTCGGCTGCAGGGCCCTCGGAGAAGCGACCATCCCAGAGAGCCATCAGCTGCCTCGCTGCCGGCGGACGTGACCCCAGGTGCGGTAGGACAGGCCGTACAGCTTCAGGAAGCCGACTGCGGCTGTGCGGTCGAAGGTGTCTCCGTCGGAGTAGGTGGCGAGCCCGTCGTCGTAGAGGCTGAATGGGCTGCGACGACCTGTGATGCGGGCCAGTCCTGCCGAGAGCCGGACGCGGACATCACCCGTCACATGCTGCTGGGTCGTCTCGACGAAGGCCTGGAGGGCCTCTCGCAGCGGACCGAACCAGAGGCCGTCGTAGATCAGAGTGGCGAAGTCTTGGGCGATCTTCGCCTTGTAGTGGGAGGTGGCACGGTCGAGGACGATGCGCTCCAGCTCGCGGTGCGCCATGTGGAGGACGACCGCTGCGGGGCCCTCATACACCTCGCGGCTCTTGAGGCCGACGACGCGGTTCTCGACCATGTCCATGCGACCGATGCCGTAGTCGCCTGCCAGCTGGTTGAGGCGCTCGAGGAGCGTGACGGGCGGCAGGACCTCGCCGTCGAGGGCGACCGGCAAGCCCGCCTCGTACGAGATCGTGATCTCGGTGGAGCCCTTGGGCGCAGCGCTAGGGTCCTTCGTCATTCTCCAGACGTCTGCGGGCGGCTCGGACCACAGGTTCTCCATCTCGCCGCACTCGATGGCACAGCCCCAGATGTTCTCGTCGATGGAGTAGGGCTTCGCCTTCGTGATGGGGAGCTCGATCCCGCGCGCCAGGGCGTAGTCGATCTCCATCTCGCGCGTGACGAGCTCCCACTCGCGCAGCGGCGCGATCACCTTCAGGTGAGGCCCGAGGCACTGTGCGGCGACCTCGAAGCGAACCTGGTCGTTGCCCTTGCCGGTGCAGCCGTGCGCGATGGCGTCGGCACCCACTTCCTCGGCGACCTCGACGAGGCGCTGAGCCAGCAGGGGGCGCCCGAGAGCCGTGTGGAGGGGGTAGGTGCCCTCGTACAGCGCGCCGGCTCGCAGCGCCGGGAAGATGAACTCGCCGACGAAGCGCTCTCGGAGGTCGTCGACGAAGGCGCGGGAAGCACCGGTTCGGAGAGCCTTCGAGCGAATGGCCTCGACGTCGACACCTTGGCCGAGATCACCCGTGTAGGTGACGATGTCGGCTCCACCGTAGTTCTCACGGAGCCAGGGGATCATGCAGGAGGTGTCGAGACCTCCAGAGTAGGCGCAGACGATCTTCATGGGCGGCGTCTCCCGATGCGCGCGGAAGCGGCGCGCAGACCTGGGCGCTTAACCAACGAGCGCGGTTGGGGCAGGGAGGTGGAAACGTGGGAAGCAAGGCAGCGTGTCCATGCCTGACGTGCCAGGTCCCTCTGAGCGCGGGTGCCGCTCGCAAATCGGCGCTCGTGAGGTGAGGACGAGTTGCCGCCTGACGGTGCGTGTCCTCCGGGGTACGGTCAGGCATGCCTGACCCGACACGACGCTCCGTTCTCATCGGCACTGCTGGCCTCGCGGCCTGTGCGTCGGAGTCCATCCGCGGACGCCGTGGTGGTGGCGGGACGGATGACAGCGGCGCGACCGACAGCCCGTCGACGGAGACGGGGCTGACGGGTCTCGAGACGGCCGACACGGCGATGCCTCACACAGCGGTCGGGCGAGATCGTCCGAACGTGCTGCTCGTCTTCCCAGACCAGCTGAGGGCGATGGCTCTGTCGGCGCTGGGTGAGACCAACATCTTGACGCCGGTCCACGATGCTCTGTGGCGCCAGTCGGCCGCCTTCACGGAGGCTGTGACGCCTGGCCCCGTGTGCACGCCGGCGCGGGCGGCGCTGTGGACGGGGTGGTACCCCTACGCGACCGGCACGAGCGAGAATGACACCGCGCTCCCGACCGATGCGCCGACGCTCGCCAAGGAGCTCCGCTCGCTGGGCTACACGACGGGCTACATCGGCAAGTGGCACCTGGGGGGAGCTCGGCAGAGCGGCTTGATTCCTCCGGAGAGGCGCGGCGGCTTCGTCGACTGGTTCGCTGGTCACAACATGGGACACGACTACATCGGCTCGCGGTACTGGAGCGATGGCTCGGCTGAGGCGCTGCGTCCCGATCCGCCGGAGACATGGGAGCCGACCTGGCAGACGACCCTGGCGCTCGACTACCTCGAGCAGAGAGCCCGAGAGCCAGAGCAGCCCTGGTTTCTCGTCGTGTCGTGGGGCCCCCCTCACCCGAACGGCAACTGGCCGGTCGACTGGACGACGGACGTACCGGCCGAGCTGATGCAGAGGGTCGACGGATCGTCCTTTTCGTTTCGTCCGAACGTGCCCGAGTGGATCAAGGAGCCCAACCGGAGGCCCGAGCTCGGCTACGCAGATCCGCACGGCGCGCGCAGGTTTCTCGTTGGCTACTACGCCTGCATCCTCGGTCTCGAGGCCGAGCTGCAGCGCCTCTTGGATGGGCTCGAGGCGCTCTCCCAGCGAGACGACACCATCGTCGTCTTCGCCTCGGACCATGGCGAGATGGCGGGCTCGCACGGCCGCTACAAGAAGGGCAACTGGCTCGAGGAGTCGGTCCGGATTCCGCTGTCCTTCCGCTGGCCTGGGATGATCGCGCCTCGGGAGCTCGACACACCGACCACGCTCGTCGACGTTCTGCCGACGGTGCGCTCGCTCTGTGGCGGTGACCCGTGGACGATCGGTCACGGCCGCGATCTGTCTGGCCTCTTGGTGGACGGAGAGTCCGTCGGTGGAGGCTGGACGGGTAGCTACATCGCCCGGAAGGAGTCGGGGCCCAACCAGCGCAGGGCCCTGCGAACCTCCCGCTGGAAGTACGGCGAGGCGCTCGGGTATCCAGAGCTGAACGCCTTGTTCGACCTCGAGGCGGACCCCTACGAGCGCATCAACCTCTATGGCGACCCAGACTACGCGGAGGTTCAGGCCGAGCTGGCGGCCGAGCTCCTGGCCCGGCGGGTCGCCACGGACGACCCCTCACTCTGAGCGGTCTGCGCCCTGTGTCATGGTCGGGTGGGCAAGCACTTGCGGCCTCGCGTGGTCAGCGAATCGCGAAGGGCCAGGCCAAGCGCAGCTCGGGAGGCGTCTGGGCGAAGACCTCCTGCGTCATGTCGTCGAGCATCTCGCCGGAGTGGAACGCGTACACGCCTGGCTCGAGCTCGGAGGCGGTGATCAGGTAGTCCGTGCGGCTGCGCAGCGCCTCGAGGTCGAAGTCCACCTTTCCGTCGGCGACGTAGAGGTTCATCTTCACCTCGGACGGCCCGAGTGCTCCCGAGACGTGAGCCTCGCGGATGTATTTCAGCCGGACGAGCTCCAGTCCAAGGCGGTTGATCTCGTCTTCGCGCAAGTCTGTGGTGAACAACACCCGGAGCGCGGGGCCGTCGGCCTCGGCCGCTCCGACTTCTTCGATCCCCCGGTGGCCTGCCAGGGCGGTGCCCTTGGCGACGACCTGCTGAGGCTTGGCCTGGGCGTAGGCTCCCTGGCCCAGCAAGAAGAAGCCCGTCTCCTTGGGCTTCTGGTAGAGCTGGAGAGTGGGCGCCTTGCTGTTCTCGTCGGCGATCTCGAAGGTCGCCGTGGTCGGGATGTAGCCCTCTCGGCCGGCCTTGATCTCCCAGGTGCCAGGCTGAGCCGGGACCCTGAAGATGCCGTGGCTATCGGTCATCGGACGCTCGGTCTGGCCGAGCACGATGACGCTGGCGCCCTCGATGGGGTGCCCCCAGATATCCACCACCTTGCCCTCGATTCGAGTAGGCTCGGTGGTGCAAGCGACGAGAAGCAACAGAGCAGCGAAGCGCATAGACCGTCCAGCAACTCGCGAAACGTATCACGCCGCAAACGAGTCGGGGTGGCCTCTGCGATGCGGTCTAGAGACAGCGCGTCGAACCGACTCGCGGCGTCACGCGTGCTGCTCTCGCCCGAAGTACGACAGCGCGCCTCGGATAGGGTCCAGCGTGAACGTGCCAACGTCAGCGAAGCCCTCGACCAGCTTGTAGCCGATGCGGGCCAGCTGGAGGAGGCCTCGCAGGCGCTGCAGCATGAACTGCGTCGAGGGATCTCCAGGGTGGTTCGCGAGGCTGTCCTCGAGCACGCGGACGGCCTCGCTGAAGCGCTCGACCGCGCGGCCGACCAGGCGGAGCTCCCGCTGCCGGATGATGCGTCGCACGATCGCCCACACGTCGGTCGCAGCCCGGTAGTGGCGCTTCCGTGCACCCGGGACCATCGCGCGGTCGGCGATGCCCCACTGGAGGAGGTCGTGCAGGGCCATGCTGACGGCGCCGGCGGAGAGCTGCGTGCGCTGTGCGATGACGTCGGCAGGTAGGGGATCGCTTGAGAGGTAGAGGAGGGTCCAGATGCGGCCCATGGATGCCTTGAAGCCCCAAAAGGCAACAATCTCGCCCATTGTGTCGGCCGCGAGACCAACCGCGCGCTGCCTTGCTTCTTCTGGAGTGGAGTTCATGAGCGCTCCCGGTTCTGAACGTGTCATCACTCACTGAGATGAACTTCGCATCACTGATTTCAGAACATATTGAAAAAACTGACGCCCGGGATTACAAGTTGCTCATGTGGCGCGAGCGGCAGAACAGCCTGCGCTACGCGGGGATAGAAGACTCACCCATTACGGGAGTTCCATGCGTTCGACACCCGCCGCGGTCACCCTTCCGGGTGGACAGGCCCGACGCCGACAGCCGGTCGGGCTGCGCGCTGGCGCGCCACTGAGCCGCATCAGCGGGCCAGCTGAGGCACTCGGCCTCGTCGCTGCGGATCTCGGTGAGGCAGAGCGGGCTCTCCGTGGTCTCGTCCACAGCGATGTCGCTGCTGTGCCTGCCGTGGCTGGCTACCTCGTGGATGCCGGGGGCAAGCGGCTTCGCCCTGCGCTCGCTGCGCTGGGTGCGATGGCCGTCGGGGTCCCCGCGAAGCACCAGCTGATGTGTGTCGGAGAGCTGATTCACCTCGGTAGTCTGCTTCACGACGACGTGGTCGATGATGGCGACGAGCGGCGCGGCCGACCGGCAGCCCATCGCGTGTATGGAAACGCGGTCTCGGTGCTGACCGGCGACTTCTGCCTCGCGCGTGCCGTCCTGCTCGCGAGCGAGGCCGGTGGCCATGCTGCCGCCACATCGCTGGCGCGAGCCGTGACCGAGATGGCCGAGGGCGAGGTGCTGCAGCTTCAGCGCGCTGGTGACCTCAGCTGCACGACCGCGCAGTACCTCGAGGTGATCGACCGAAAGTCCGCCGCACTCATCGCGTGGTGCGTCGCTTCGCACGCCACGGCGTGCGGCGATCTGGAGGCAGCCGCTGCGCTCGAGCTGTACGGGCGTCGAGTCGGTACGGCCTTCCAGATCACGGACGATGTCCTGGACTACGCGACAGGCACGGGCAAGCTCCCCGGCGCCGACCTCCGAGAGCGGAAGGTCACCCTGCCCCTTCTGCACGCGATGGAGAGACTGCCCGGGCTGCGGGAGAGGCTCACGCAGGCCGCGCCCACGCCGGAAGAGGTGCCGTCGCTGATCGAAGAAGTCCGAGCGAGTGGCGCTCTCGACGCCGCGCTGGCTGATGCGCGGGACTTCGTCGCCGAGGGGGTGAGCGCGCTGGATGCGCTTGTGCCGTCAGACGCCCGCGATGGCCTGACTGTGCTCGGTCACTACCTGGTAGAGCGGGTCCACTAGCCCAGTCGCCACGCCGTTCATCCAGCTCCACTCGAGCACGGGCTGCACTCAGGCGACGACGTGTCGGCCGACGGCGACGACACGGGTGACCGAGAGAGGCTGCCGCGCTCGTTCCCTCTCGCCGCGGCGCGACGTTCGTCGTGCCACGCGCAGCTCTGCGAGTCCGTCGTGGGGGGCTCGGAGACTGGGCAAGCATGGCGTCCTCGCGCCACGATGACAGTGCTGTGTCGGGTTGACGCTCGCTTCACGCCAGCCACGATGCGACGCGCTACCCTGCTGGCCTGGAGGGGCGATGCTCGGTCTTGTCTACGCCACACTCGCACTGGCGGCGCCGATTCTCGATGATGTGGGCGCCATCGACCACGAGTGGCTCGACGTTGACCTGGCCGAGCTCGATGCTGCCGTCGAGCGCACTCGACAGACGCCTCACGGCATCTGGGAGGGAGACGTGGTGCGTGGTGGCCACAGCAACGTGGTCGCGCTCGCGATGGTCGACCCCTGGTACGGCCAGCTCTCCGTCTTCTGCACCGGCTCGGTGATCCATCCTGAGTGGATCCTCACCGCCTCGCACTGCCTCGAGGCTGTGGAGGCCTACGCGGCCTACGGCATGGAGCACTACGCCCTCACGGGCGACAACATGCTCAGCGGCGCCTACGACGACGTTGCGCCATTCCGACGAGTGCACATCCATCCGGAGTACAACGGCTCTGCGCTGCAGAACGACATCGGTCTTGTGCGGCTCGACTCGCCACTCAACAGCGTTCCGCTCGTCGTCGTCAACGACAAGGAGCCGAAGGACGGCTGGATCGGTGACGAGCACAACTACGTAGGCTTCGGCTCGACGTACGACAACCGAGGCGATTCGGGGATCAAGCACGAGACCTGGATCCCGGTCGATGCCTTCGACAGGATGTACCTCTACGCTTACAGCCCCGACACCAATGTGTGCTCGGGCGACTCGGGCGGGCCATCGTTCCGAGACACCAAGGTCGGCCTCGTCCAGGTCGGAGTGAACGTCTACGTCACACCGGGCTGCGCGGGAGGGGCGAATGGCTCGAGCCGAGTCGACGCCTACATCGACTGGATCGAGGGCAAGGTTGGTGACCTCGTGCTCTTCTCCGAGGTCGAGGAGACGGAGACGGGGGGGACCTCGGGTGGCACGACGGATGGTGGCACGGCCGGCACTGGCCAGGGTGGGCTCGACCGGCCTGCGGGTGAGCCAGAGGGCTTCGGTGAGGCCTGGGTTCCCGCTGTCACGCCCGAGAAGGGGACCTACAAGGTGGGCATGCGCTGCAGCACCGGGCCTACGGGCGCGGCCGGCTGGATGATGCTCCCGCTCCTTGCCCTGGCCTACCGCCGCCGCTCTTGAGGCGTCTCTGAGCTGCTGGAGGCCACGATGGGCCTCGTCTCTCAGTCGAAGTGGCGGAGGAAGGGCCTCCGGTGGAAGGCCTTCACCATGTCGCTCGCCAGGACGGCTGTGAAGTCGCGAGCGAGCTCGCGCCCGACGTTCTGGTGGGTCTGTCGCTCCTCACCCGTCGTCAGGTAGGCGAGGATTGCGCGAGCTTCGAGGCTGATCAACCTGAAGCCTCGGCTTCCCGCCATCTGCAGCACGCGCCGTGCCATGGCGCGTGCCTGCTCGAGGTCGCCCATCTGTGACCAGGCCAGGGCCAGGGCCAGGGCCACTTGGATCCGCCGGGGTACCGGCGTCTCTGCGAGCATCGCCCTGGCCTCTGCTGCGAGGGTGCTCGCTTCGTCAGCGGCGTCCAGAGCTCGAGCCCGGGCCAGGTGGGCCAGCAGCAAGGGACGGTACCGCTCTGGGTCGCGTCGCTCGGCCACGCGCAGGCCAGCCTCCCCGTGCCTTCGGGCAGCGGGGGTGTTGCCTCGCTCGAGGTGGAGCTGCTGCAGGGCCACGTGGCAGGCCAAGATCTCCTCGGGCAGGTCGATGTCCTGCGCGAGACGGATCGAGGAGGCCAGTCCGCGCTCTGCCTCTTCGTAGAGACCGAGATCGAGCGCCGCGACAGCCATCGCACGGCCAGCCACGACCAAGCCCAGCTTGTAGTCGAGGTCCCGAGCGAGGTCGACAGCAATGCGCGCACGCTGTCTGGCCTGGAGGGGCTCTCCCTGCCAGGTGAGCAGCTCGGCGATGTTCGCCAGCGCGAGGCACCGAGGGCGCTTGCTCCGCAGCTCGCGGAAGATGCCCTCGGCCTCGGTGAGTCCGGAGGTGGCCGAGGCGAGGTGGCCCCGGGTGGCCTGTGCAGCGGTCAAGGCCAGCAGCAGCTCGGCGCGCTGATCTGCGAGCTGGCTTCCTTGGGCGACCAGCAGTCCTTCGTTAGCGAGCCGCTCACACTCGTCGAGGTTGCCCTGCCCCCAGGCGAGCGCGGCCATGCAGTGCAGCGCCTCGGCGACTCCTGTGCGGTAGTGCAGGCGTCGGGCAGCCTCGAGAGCCTGCTCTGCAAAGCGACGGCACGCCGTGAGCTTGTCGCGTCGACGAAGGACGGTGGCGAGGCGGAGCCGTGCCTCGCAGGCCTGCTGGGGGTTGGCGTCCTCCTCGGCGAGCTGCAGGACCACTCTGTAGGAGGTCTCTGCTTCCGCCCACTCGGCCCTGTTGTAGTGAACCTGTGCGCGGACTGCGAGGTTATCCCTCCTGTATTGCCGGAAGGCATCGGGGTCGAGATCATCCGCGGCGCTCGCCTCGAGTCCACCAGCTCTCTGGCTGAGGGTCCAGGCCTCGTGCATCAGAGAGCGCTCTGCCAGCCGCCGCGCGGCGGCGACGAGGTAGCGGTAGGCGCGCCCGGCGTCTCCGGCGCGGCGGTAGTGCTCGCCCACGATCTCCAGAGCGAGTGGGTTCTCGGCGTAGTGGAGCTCTAGGGTCTCGGCCATGCGCCGATGGAGCCACGCGCGCCGCTCGGCCTCGAGGTCGCGGTACACCAGATCGTTGAACGTGCGGTGGACGACCGTGTGGTAGAGGTCCTCCCCGCTCCGCCGCTCCCGAATGATCCCGGCGGCCAGCAGTCGATCGAGTGCATCGAGGATGACGTCCTCGTCGGCATCGAGCACGTCGAGCAGGACATCGATGTCGACCTCGCGGCCTGCCACGGCCAAGACCTGAAGGACACTGCGGTCGTCACTCGTGATGGCCTCGAGGCGGCCCTTGAGCATCTGGCGAACCCCAATGGGGATCTCGAGGTGGCCCGTTGCGATCTCGTTGTGCTCGACGCTCAGTGTCCAGCCGCTGCCGCGGGCCGTGATCATTCCCTTGGACATCAGGGCGCGGATGAACTCGGAGACGAAGTAGGCGTTGCCCTCGGTCTCCTTGTGGAGGCGCTGGGCGAGCAGGCGAGCGCCAAGAGACTCACCGACGAGACCGAACACCAGCGTGGCGAGATCCTGCCGTGAGAGCTGCCCGACCAGAATGCTGATGGGCTCGAGGTCGAGGGCCTCGCCGTCGGCGAAGGCATCTGCCGCAGCGCTGGCCTTGTGGCGCATGCTGACGACGAGGAGCAGCGGCAGCTTGTCGCTGGCGATCAGGCCACGCACCAGCGTGCCGAGCAGATGGATCTCCCGTGGCTGGGCCTCGTGAAGGTCGTCGAGTGCGATCACGAACGGCCCCTCTTGAAGGGCCAAGCGCAGCGCCTCGCGCGCGGCATCGTAGAGTCGATACCGTGCATCCCTCAGGGTCGTGCTTCCGCTGGCGAAGCCCTCGATGTCGGTGAGGAGCTCGGCCGGCATGTTCGGAACGTCGCGTGTGACGGCGCGAAGCGTTCGCAGGAGAACGGAGAAGACGGGGGTCTCTTTTCGAAACTCATCGGCGTGGAAGCGAAACCCGAGCGGACGTGCCTGGTCGATGGCAACGTCGAGCATGCGTGACTTGCCGGTCCCGTCCTCTCCATCGAGCATGACCACTCCGCCCCGGCCAGCGGTCAGGCTGCTGATGGCATCGCCGAGGGCCTCGACCTCCAGGGCACGCCCCACCAGCGGCGGCTCCCAGCCGTCTGATGGAGAGGGCATCGGGACGCGTTCTTCTGCCTCGAGGCGGTAGAGGACCTCCTGCGCGTTCTGGTACCGGTCGCTCTTGCGCTTCTGGAGCAGCTTCCGGCAGACCTCGTCCAGGTGCTCGGGGACTCTCGGGTTGACGTCGCGTGGCGCCGGAGCGGGACGGTCCCGATGGAGCTCGAGGTAACCATGGAGGTCGTTGGCCACGAAGGGGCGCTTGCTCGTGAGCATCGCGAACAGGATGACGCCGAGGGAGTACAGGTCGGAGCGCTGGTCGATGGCGTGACCCTGGCACTGCTCGGGCGATGCGTAGGCCCAGGTACCGACCAGGGTGGTGCTCTGGTTCGGGTCTCGAGTGGGGTCGAGGTCCTTGACGATTCCGAAGTCCGTGAGCTTGCAGAGCCCGTCGCTGGTGATCAGGATGTTTGAGGGCTTGAGATCACGGTGAACGAGCCCGCGGCGGTGCACGGCGGCGAGCGCGCGGCAGAGGTCGACCAAGATCTCTTCGCAGCGTCGCCAGCGCTTCTCCTGGTCCCAACCTCGGAACGATCGGATCAGCTTGTGAAGATCCGGGCCGTCCACGAACTCCATGGCGATGTACGGGTGACCGTGGAGGTCGCCGTAGGCCTCGACCCGCACCACGTTGGGGTGGTTGATCTTGCTCAGTGCGCGGAACTCGCGCTTGAAGCGCATCCGACCTTGGCGCAGGCGATTGGGCTTGAGCACCTTCAGGGCGACGAGCTTGTCGGAGGGGTCCTTCGCCAGAAGTACGCGAGCCATGCCACCACGGCCGACCTCTCGCAGGAAGACGTAGGCTCCGATGCGTGACCCGGGCTTTAGCTCCAGCCCGCCCATGCGGACGATGCCGTCCTGGTCGGCCATACCACCTCCGCAGCCCCTCTATACTCTACACGCGGTACTCGGCAGTGCGAGGCGCGGTTCGGGCGATCGGCCCTCAGTGGAGGAACGCGAGGTCATCTCGTGAGCCGAAGAGCTGCCGCTGCGTGCCATGGAGGCCCTGACGGATGCGCTGGAGCAGAGGGCGTGCAGCCTCGATGATCCGATCGTCGGGGGCTGCCCGATAGAGCTCGGCGAGCAGCTCCAGCCGAGTGCCGTCGGCCCCAGTGCCTTGAAGGTGCTTTAGGCCCAGCTTTGCAGCCTTGCGGGCGGCTTCCGGACTGCCTGCCGCTCGCAGGGCGGCTGCCGCGTCGCGGCAGGTCCAGGCTGCCGCGACGGGAAACACCGCTGTGGGGCGTCCAGTAGCCCAGGTGGCTCGCTCGGCAGCGCGTCCCGGGTCGTGGCGTGCCAGGCATCGTGCAGCGAGCGCGGCGCGCTGGGCGGCGGGATCGTGGAGTGACTCCTGGGGCATTTCCTGAGCAGCAGGAAGCTGCTCCTCGGCCTCGTCCCAGTGACCGAGATCTGCGAACAGGCGCGTGAGCTGCAGGCGCGCCGAGATGGAGGAGCGCTCGGACGCGGCGATGTAGATGCGAGCTTGGCAGGCGGCGTCGTAGGCTTCGGGGGCGTCTCCGAGTGACCAGAGGGCGACCCCCAGCAAGGAGTAGGTCCGAGCAAGCCGATCCGAGAGAGCCTGTCGCCTGATCAGCTCGACCAGGTGCTCGGACCGGTACAGTGCGCTCCCAAAGCGTCCCGATGCGATGTCCAGCTCGATGAGTCGAAGCAGGACGGCAGCGCGGACTGGATTCTCGCCTGTCGCTGCGAGGATCTCCTCGGCATGTGCGAGGAGCTCGGTTGCCTCCCCGAGTCGTCCCTGGAGGGCGCGCACGTGCCCGAGTCCTCGTCGACCTCTCGCCTCGCCGTCGCGGGAGCCACTGCGCTGCGCGACGCTCAAGGCCTCGACGAACAAGCGCTCTGCCTCGTCGAGAGATCCTTGCCGCAGGTTGATGTCAGCCAGTGCGCGACACGCCCGCGCTCGCTCCACCGAGCCGGTCTCGCTGAGTTCGATGGACTCGGCGAGTAAGGGGGCGGCCTTGGCGAACTGGCCTAGGCGATGGTGAGTGCGGCCGAGCCCGCCCAAGCATCGCGCCACGGCGACCGAGGTCGTCTCTTCCCGCGCCGCCTCGAGCGCTGCGACGAGTGCTGTGCGTGCGCCCTCGTAGTCCCGTCGCTCGAGTCGCGCTTCGCCCTCGAGCACTCGCAGCCAGCGGCGCTGCCCGGCGGCGGTGGGCGCGTCGAGCGATGCCTCGGCTGCAGCTCTCACGCGGTCGGCATGGGCGACGATCTCCAGCACGTCGGCTGTCAGACCACTCCTGGCTGCTCTACGTGCAGCCTGGAGATAGTTCGGGTAGGCCCCCGCAGGGTCGCCTCCGGACTCCTGATGGTAGGCCAGCTCGAGCGCCGAGGCCCGACGGCGACGGGCCGAGAGGGCCTTGGCGATTCGTCCGTGCAGGGCGCGTCGCTGCTCCTGGGGAAGGTTGGAGCGCACGACGCGGGACATGCAGGGGTGGGACAGCGCATAGCGGTCCTGCTCACCGGCCTCTTCGCGCTGCACGACACCGGCGCCGATCAGCTCCTGGAGGACGCGTGTCAGCTCGCGTCGCCGCTCGACGCAGCGCCCTAGCAGAGCGGCGCTCGCCGGCTGGTCCAGTGTGGCCAGTAGAGCGACGACGTCTCGTGCCATCGGAGAGAGCGAGGCCAGCTTGTTGCGAAGCACCTCGGTTGTCTTGCCGGGAACGGGAAGCTCTCGGCGTCGGTAGACCTCGAGCGGATGGGCGGGCTTCCAGGTCGTGCCCTGTCGACTGAACCAGTCCTGCTCGACCATCACCTCGAGCTGCTCGACGATCGGTCCGGGCCAGCCGCCATAGGCGTCGTGGAGCCGCCGGCCGAGCACTGCCATCACAGCCCCGGTGAAGCGTCTGTCTCGGAGCATGGCGACGACGGCCGGACGCGCGAGCGGCCCGACGCTCAGCCGGTCTGCGGGGATTCCAGTTGCCTGGCCTCGAACGAGCGTCGACAGGGGGCCGTCGACGTCGCGTACGGTCAGCACCAGAAGGACCCGCTGTGCCTCGAGGGCGACCGTCGAGCGGACCAGCTGGGCGAGACTGTCCCGCGTCTCTGGCAGCATCTGGTCGGCATCGTCGACTGCGAGCACGGTTGGTGCACGACCAAGCTCTTGGTTCAGCGCTTGGTCGTCGGTCAGGCCGAGGCTGCGCGCGAGCTGGCCGAGAAGGTCGGGCTCGACTGCAGTGGCCCAGGCGGCCCGTGTGCCGCTCACGCGCGCGTGATCGACCAGCGAGTGGAGCAGGTGCGTGTGACCACACCCCGTGGGGCCGACCAGCGCGACCACACCACCCGCGCCGTCTCGCAGCGCTCCGAGGCGACGCGTCCACTGCGTGGTCAGGTCGTCTCGCCCGCGTAGCGGCAGGGGCTCGCTGCTGTCGGGGCGGTCGAGTGCTTGGAGGATCGCGAGACCGGATGGATAGCGGTGCCCGCGGTCCTTTCGGAGCAGCCGCATGGCGATGCGCTCGAGGCGATGAGGCACGCCAGGGCGCCGCTCGCTGGCCGGACGAGGAACCTCGGTCAGGTGCCGCGCAAGGTACCCAGCGACGCTGTCGGCCTCGATGGGACGCTCGCCGGTCAGCATCATGTAGAGGCAGGCTCCCAGGGCGTAGAGGTCGGCGCGTGCATCGACGTCCTCGGCCGTGATCAGCTCGGGGGCCATGAAGGCTACGGTCCCGACCAGTCGTCCAGCCATGGTGAGCTGGGTCTGATGGGATGAGCTGGCGTCGCCCTTGACCACACCGAAGTCCGTGAGCTTGGCCTCGCCATCACGACTCACCAGGATGTTCGAGGGCTTGATGTCTCGATGGATGAGGCCGTTGGCGTGCGTATACTGGAGGCCGCTGCACAGGCCCCGCAGGATCTTCTCGATCTGCTCGTAGACGTCATCGGGTCGAGAGCGATTCCACCGGGAGATCAGGGTCCCGAGATCCTCTCCGTCCACGAACTCCAGAGCGAGCCACGGGTACCCATCATGGATGCCCGAGCTGTACACCCGGACCACGTTGGGGTGCTCCATTCGTGAGAGGGCCTCGTACTCGCGCGTGAAGCGCCGCAGGTCCTCCTCGAGAACTTGTGCAGGATTGAGGACCTTGAGCGCGAAGATCTGCCCGGTGTCGTCGACCGCACGGAAAACCGAAGCCGTGGCGCCGGAGCCGACGTGCTCGCCGAGTGTGTAGCTCCCTAGCCTCGTGCCAGAGCGCGGATGTGATCCCAGAGGACCCAAGCCGTCCACCTGCGTGCTGCGTCAGCTCCAGCGACCTGACGCGGTCTGCCGCGAGGACCTTATCAGTCCCCACCCCAGGTGCGCTGCAGGAAGGCCGTGCTGTCCACGCGGGGAAGGTTGGCGGCGAGGGATCGGGCGAGGGCGACCGCGACTCGCCGATGGCGTGCTCGGGCTGCGTCGTCCGTCACGGTGAGGGCGAGCTGGTGATGTGCGAGCAGCTGGTAGTACCGGTAGCCATTCGCCTCGGCGAGGGCGAGAGCACGCTGCAGGGCCTGGCGTGCGGGGCCGGACTCCTCAAGCAGTTGGTAGGCGGCTCCGAGTGCGAGATCCGTGCGCACCTTGATGTGTGGCCACGGGTCGCCCTGTTCGGTGTGCTCGAGCTGCTGGGTCGCTTCGTCGAGTCTGCCGAGGCCGGCGAGGGTCTCGGCGTGCCATGCGCGCACCTGGGGGGCGATGCCCTCCGGATCGTGTGTCGCGAGGAGGGGTGTGAGCTCCTGAAGTGCGCCGAGGGCCGCCTCGTAGTCCTCGGCGGCCAGGTGCAGTCGCACGATGGTGGCCAGGGCGAGGACCTCGTCTTCGCGCGCGTCGAGGCGGCGGACGAGAGCGAGGGCCTCCTCGGCATTGGCGAGCGCTTCGGGAAAGCGACGGATGGCGAGGAGGGCCTGTGCCCGCCACGCGAGTCCGAGTGCGACGCCGTGGACGTGCTGGACCTCTCTCGCCTGCTCGACCGTGCGGTCGGACAGCGTGAGGGCCTTGAGGAGGAGCCCCTGCTGAAGGTACAGCTCCACGAGGTTCACGCGGCTGATGGCCAGGCGGTCGAGCATCCCGAGGCGCTCGAACACGGCGGCAGACTGCTCGATGTGCTTGCGGGCAGCCATCGAGTCTCCTCTGCAGATCGCGAGGATGCCCAGGCCGTTGTAGCCGAGCCCGACGGAGCGCTCGTCACCGACACGCGTGGCGATCTCCAGGGAGCGCCTCCAGGTCCGCTCCGCCCCCTCGAGGTCGCCATTCCCCCAGAGAACACCACCGAGCTGGTACATCGGCTTCGGAAGCAGGGTCTGGTCACCCGACTCCTCGGCGCGCTCGATGGCCTGCCGCAGGTAGTGCTCGGATTCGTGAGCATGGGTGCCCATGTTGCGTAGCAGCTCGCCCAGATCACCGGCGACTCGTGCCTGCAGCCTGGTGTCGCTGAGCTCTCGGGCGAGGCGCTCCGTGTGCCTGAGGTTCTTCACGGCCTCTTCGAGGCGGCCGAGATGGAACAAGGCCTGCCCTCTCGCGAGGTGAGCCTCCGCTAGGAGGTGGTCGGCATCGTCGAGCACCATCAGGGGGCGTGCCTCGGGCTCGAGCTGCAGCGCGCGATCGAGAAAGGTCAGGCTCTCGGCATACAGACTCCGCGCGAGGTGTCGGGCGGCTGTCTTCGAGAGGTAGGCGTAGGCCTTGGTCGCGATGCCGGCTTGCTCGAAGTGCCACGCCAGCTCCTCGAAGACCTGCCCGAGTCGTCCCCGGTAGTGGAGCTCGAGGACCTCGCCCATCCGTCGATGCCGTGAGGCGATGTCGGCTGCGCCGAGATCCTCGAGCAGCACGTCGCGAAAGCGTCCGTGGGAGAGCTCCACGCGCTCCGAGTCGTCACCTCGGTCTTCGACGACGATCTGGGCATCGACCAGCTCGTCGAGGGCCTCCATCACGCGGTCTTCGTCGAACGGCGCCGCCTCGATGAGCACGTCGAGGTGTAGTCGTCGTCGGGTGAGCGCGAGCACGTGTCCGACCTCGCGGGCATCCGGACTGAGCGGAGCGAGCCGTTCCTGCAGCGCCTGCCGAAGCGATGCGGGCATCGGCAGGCGAGACCGGGTGATCTCAGACACGTCGAGCATCAGCGCGTAGCGCCCCTCCTCGGGCACGATGACGCCATCGTCCATCAGGCCCTGGAGCATGTCGGTGATGAATGCGGGCGAGCCGCCGGACTCGCGGTGTAGGCGGTCCGCGAGTGCGAGGCTGGCCGGTGTGCTCTCCAAGAGCGAGAGGACCAGCTCTTCGACCTCGGCGGCCTCCAGAGGGCCCAGCTCGATGGCCGAGACGGGCTCCAGCTCTGCGAGCCGGCTGCGAACCGACGAGTCGGTGCTGGCGTGGCCGAGCACGAAGACGACGGGGGCGTGACCCATCTCGAGGGTGTTCCGGATCAGGTAGGAGAGCAGCTCGACCGAGGCGGGGTCAGCGTGGTGCAGGTCGTCGAGCAGGAGGACGGCCGGAGCGCGCTCGACCAGCAGGTCTCGGAACGCCGCGATCACGGGGTAGCGCTCGGTTCGCCTCGCCTCCTCGGAGCGTCCGAAGGTCTCCTCGAGGATTGGAGCGGGGGCGTCGGTGCGGAGTGCCTCGTAGATCCTGGAGAAGACACCAAACGGTCGGTCCAGAGGGCGACTGCGGCCGGAGGCCACACGCAGACCGCGTCGGCGAGCCCAGGTCTCGACCAGCTCGAGGATGCGGGTCTTGCCTTGGCCCATGGACGCCGAGATCAGCAGAGCGGAGCCACGCTGACCGCGCTCCACCGCGTCGAGGGCATCTCGGAGCGTGGCCTTGAGGAGGGTGCGTCCGACGGTCCGGGGTGGCCAGTGTGGGCTGTCGTCGTCGTTGCCCGCGTGACCGAGGACGTGGAGGAGGTGGGCGGCCGATGCGAATCGATCGGACGGGTCCTTCGCCAGGAGGCGCAGGCAGATCGCGTCCAAGTGGGAGGGGACGAGCGGGTCGACTTGCTGCGGAGGGCGCGGCACGGCGTTGAGGTGCTGCTCCATGTAGCCGTGGATGGTGTGCGCGCGAAACACCCGCTGGCCGGTCAGCAGGAGGTAGAGCAGCGCGCCCAGTGAGTACAGGTCGGCTCTGGCGTCGATCGGGGCGTTCGAGATCTGCTCGGGAGCCATGTAGGCCACGGTGCCGATCACGGTGTTGACCATGGTGTGGTCGTGTCCGAGCTCCTTGACGACACCGAAGTCCATGAGGCGCGCCCGACCTGCGGCGTCGAGCATCACGTTGCCGGGCGTGATGTCGCGATGGACCAGCCCCCGCTCGTGGATGTACGCCAGTGCTCCGGCGATCTGCACCAGGACGCTCTCGACGCGCTCGAACCGCGCTTGAGGTGTGAGTCCCTGCAGGACCTCTCGCTCCTCCCGGAGATCGTGACCCTCGATCAGCTCCATGCTGAACCAGGGGCGGTCTCCCCACAGTCCGGCCTCGAAGACGCGGAGGACATTCGGGTGGTCGAGGCGTGACAGGGAGCGGAACTCGCGGCGAAACCTCCCCCGCGCCTCGTCCGCCAGGGGCAGGGGCAGGAGCAGCTTCACGCCCACGATCTCACCGCTGCGCGTGTCCCGGCAGCGCAGCACGGACGCCATGCCGCCTCGAGCCACGGGCTCGATGACTCGGTAAGGTCCGATGCGCTCGCCGGCGGCCGGGTCGGTCGCGTCGAGGCGTGAGTGCGAGGAGTCTGTCACGGGAGCCAGGGCTGAAGGTCCGGACGTCCCGGACGTTCACAGTGTAGCCCACACGGCGAGCCTCGTGGGCTGTCGGCATCATGGTGTCGCGGGGGCAAGCCAAGGGTCATGTCGCTGCGCGCGCTGCGCCGCTATAGTGTCTCCGCAGCACAGAGGGCGAATGCGACTCGAAGCGTACGCGCGCACCGACATCGGCCCGGTCCGAGAGCGCAATGAAGATTCCCTGCTGATCGATCTCGATCACGGCGTGTTCGTCGTGGCAGACGGGATGGGTGGACATGCGGGAGGAGATGTCGCCTCTGCCATGGCGACGGAGACCATCCACGAGACTCTGGTCGGCTCCCCCGATCCAGACGAGACGCGTCTCGTCCGCGACCTCGATCTCGAAGATCCGGCAGACGTGCTGCGTGAGCGGCTTCGCTACGCCATGAACCAGGCGTCCATCCTCATCCGTCGCGAGGCGGATGCCCGGCCGGAGGTTCGGGGCATGGGCACCACTCTGGTGGTGCTGGTGGTGGACGGCGACCAAGCGCACCTCGCGCATGTTGGTGATTCGAGGGCCTATCTCTACCGCTCGGGGCGCCTCACGAGGCTGACGCGCGACCACACGGTGGTGCAGCAGGAGATCGACGCGGGGCGGCTCACCCCCGAGCTCGCGCGCCTGCTGCCCCACAAGCACATCCTCACGCAGTCGGTCGGGTTTCACGGGCCAGTGGAGCCGGACACCACCACGCGAATGGTGGAGAGTGGCGACATCTTCATCCTGTGCAGCGATGGCGTGACCGACGCGCTTGACGACAACGAGCTCGCGCGCATCATCGAGGCCACACCCGCCGACATGCTCAGCCACGTGCTCGTCGAAGAGGCGCTCAAGGCGGGCGGCGAAGACAACATCACCGCGCTGGTCGTCGGCGTTCGTCAGTAGCCAGGCTGACTCCGGGCTGGCGTGCCTGCGACGCGGCTGCGCAGCGGCCTGATGGCCTCCGGGTTGGACCGGGGCGGCTGATCCTCGGTGCGGATCGCTGTCGCGAGAGGGCGGGAGCCGTGGCGTCGAGCCCGTCAGAGGGGGTTGCGCGCATCAACCTTGACGCCACGTGGACCGTCGAGTCGGTGTAGCCTGCCGTAGGGTAAGTCCAGATGTCCTCGGAACAGAACAAGTCCCGACCCTCATCCAGCTCCGTCAAGGTGGGCTCGGTCGCCGAGACGTTCTACCAGCCCGTGACGATGGCGGCGGCTGCGGAAGAGGTCGTCGCGACGCCCGGTGGCATTCCCGAGCTCCCTCCACGCTACGCCTTCGTTCGGGAGCTCGGACGAGGAGGAATGGGCGAGGTGTACCTCGTGCACGACGAGGTGCTGCGGCGAGACATGGCGATGAAGGTCATTCGCCACGGCCTGCTGCACGTCCCCTCGGTCTGCAGCCGCTTCGTCGAAGAGGCGCAGGTCACGGCGCAGCTGGCTCATCCGGGCATCTTGCCGGTCTTCGACCTCGATCGTCTGGCTGACGGACGCCTGTTCTTCACGATGTCGGTGGTGGAGGGTCGCACCCTGCAGGAAGTCCTGCGGGCCGAGGAGTGGTCGCTGCGGCGGCTGGTTGATGTGTGGCTGAAGGTCTGTCAGGCCGTGGCCTACGCGCACACCCGAGGGGTCGTGCATCGAGATCTGAAGCCCTCCAACGTGATGATCGGGGCCTTCGGTGAGGTCCAAGTGCTGGACTGGGGGGTCGCGAAGATTCGAGGCTTTCTCGACCGTGCGGCCGCGGCTGGTGATCTCACCCCGATCAGCCTCGCGTCGCCAGCGAGCCACACGAATCACGGCTCGCTGGCAGGAACCCCTGCGTACATGTCGCCGGAGCAGGCGCATGGCCGGGTCGACGAGATCGATGAGCGCTCGGACGTCTATGCGCTCGGCACCATCCTGTATGAGCTGCTCGCGGGACGTCCTGCATTCGTGGGCTCCTCGGCAGATGTCGTGGAGGCGGTCAGAGCCGGGCCCCCGAGGAGCCTCACCGAGGTGACGACAGCGCGCCTCCCTGACGAGCTCGTGGCGGTCGTGACGCGTGCGATGGCTCGTGCGCCGAGCCATCGGTTCGCCGATGCGCGTGAGATGGCCACCGAGGTCGCGGACTGGCTGGAGGGTGCGCGGCGACGGGCTCGAGCCCGTGAGGTCATCGCGCAGGCCGCCTCCAAGGTGCCGGAGGCACGACGACTCCGGGCTCGGGCTGCGATGCTGCGGGAGACGGCGATCGAGCTGCTCGAGCAGGTCGAGCCCTGGGCGCCCGAGGAGGCCAAGCACCGTGGCTGGGCCTGCGAAGACACGGCGGTCGAGCTGGAGCGGAGGGCAGACCGGCTGGAGCTCGAGCGAGAGCAGCTGCTTCAGGGCGCCCTGACGCATGTGCCCGATCTGGCGGATGCCCATGCCGCGCTTGCGGAGGTCCACCGCAGCTCACTCGTCGCTGCGGAGGACCAAGGCGACCACGACTCGGCCGATCTGGCTGCGCTGAGGCTCTGGGAGCACGTGCGGGCCCTGCCGACCGATCACCCCAAGCGCACACGTGAGCAGGCCTTCCTCGATGGAGCGGGGACGCTGACTCTGTACACCGAGCCAGCCGGCGCGCTCGTGACGCTCTACAAGTACGCGGTGCAGAATCGTCGCCTGCAGGCCGTCGAGCCGAGGCTGATGGGCGCGACGCCGCTCCGTGGTCATCCGCTGCCGATGGGCAGCTACCTGTGCGTCGTGGAGGCACCGGGTCACGAGGCGGTCCGCTATCCGGTCTACATCGGGCGAGGGGAGCACTGGGACGGCATTCGGCCAGGCTCCACCGAGCCCGAGCCGATTCGTCTTCCGGTGGCGGGCTCTCTCGGGCCAGACGACATGTACGTCCCTCCCGGTTGGTTCCTCTCCGGGGGCGACCCTGAGGCGCACGGCAGCATGCCTCGACGCCGGCTGTGGGTGGATGGGTACGTCATTCGGCGCTTTCCGGTCACCCAGGGCGACTACCTGGAGTACCTCAACGACCTGGTTCGTCGCGGGGAGGTCGACAAGGCACTGCGGCGGCAGCCGGGGCGGCTCAACCGTGACGGGCTGGTCGTCACCCAAGCCCATGTGCGGGACGAGGCAGGTCTGTTCCGCCTCGGCGTGGACGAAGACGGCGACGCATGGCAGCTGGACTGGCCCGTCATCATGGTGGACTGGTTCGGAGCCCGTGGCTACGCCCGCTGGCTTGCCGAGAAGACGGGGGTGGCCTGGCGCCTCGCCGGAGAGCTGGAGTGGGAGAAGGCGGCTCGGGGTGTGGATGGGCGGGTCTTTCCCTGGGGCAACTACCTCGACCCGTCCTGGTGCCACATGATGGAGAGTCACCCTACCGATCACCCACTGCCTGCCTCAGTCCACGCCTATCCTGTGGATGAGAGCCCGTACGGTGTGCGGGGGCTCGGTGGCAACGCGTTCGACCTCTGCGCTGACACCTACGACACCGAGGACTTCGGGCTCGAGGGGCTGCTCGTCCCACGCCCGAGTGAGGGCTCCGGCCAGGATCCGAGGGTGCGACGCGGAGGCGCGTTCAACAGTCAGAAGTGCCGCGCTGCCTTCCGCATCGGCAGTCAGCCCACCTGGCGCTCCCCCACGGTCTCCTTTCGCTTGGCTCGCTCTCTCGACTGAGGGCGCCCGCTTGCTATGAGGCCTGTCCGTGGAGGCCAGGATGCGGGTTCTTTTGGTTCTGCTGGTTGCCTGTGGTGGCAAGTCGTACTCGGACTCTGGCGAGGCGGCGGGAACGTCGCTCACGCCGTGCACTGGCTCCGGCTCGCCGTCGCTCACGCTGGGGGACGCCACGTCGGGTGAGCTCGCACCGTGGACGGATGGCGCTGCGGTCAGCCTGGGCACGGACGTGTTCGGCACGCCCGGGATTCGTATCGATCTGGTCGTCGCGGGGATCGACGCGACCGAGCAGGCGACCGCCGTGGTCGACCTCGACGTGGGCGGTGTCTCGGACACCTACATCGGCAAGGTGCCGCTCGACTGCTTCGGGGACGGACCCGCCGACGGCACGACGTTCGCGGGACTTCCAGAGGGGTCCTCGGATTCGTCGGGCACCGATGTCACGCTCTCCGTGACCCTGACCGATGAGCGGGGCGTGAGCGCGAGCCAAGACGTGTCGCTCGTGATCGAGTGACGAGGAGCGACGGAAGCGGATCGGGCGTCTCGGTGCTACACAGGCGACACCGCGGAGGTCTCGTGCGCGCCATTCTCGCTTCCTTGCTGCTCGCTCTCGCCCCTACGGCTGCCGCCGAGACGGCCGAGGAGATCATGGACAAAGCGCGGGAGGTCCGTCAGGTCGACAGCGCCGTCCAGCGCGTTCGGATGGTCCTGGTCAGCAAGTCGGGGAGCGAGCGGGTCCGAGAGATGAAGGTCTCGATGAAGAGGGGTGACGACGCCATCAAGTCGCTGTTCCGCTTCGAGAGTCCCTCTGATGTCGCCGGTACGGCCTTCCTGCAGATCGACCGAGATGAGGGCGCCGACGAGCAGATGATCTACATGCCGGCGATCAAGCGCACGAATCGCATCAGCAGCAAGGGTCGGAAGGGCAGCTTCATGGGCTCGGACTTCACCTACGAAGACCTCGACCTCGGCGACGAGGGGGATGCCCAGCACACGGTCGCGGAAGACGCGGCGGACCACTGGGTGGTCGACACGAACCCCGGTGAAGAGTCGACCTACGGACGCATCCGCTCCCACGTCGACAAGTCGACGTACTTGGCAAAGAAGGTCGAGTTCTTCGATGACGACGGCGCCCTGATCAAGACGCTCACGGTCACCGAGACCACGATGAGCGGTGACAAGCACGTGGCCAAGGTCTCGGTGATGAAGGCCGAGAAGGGCAGCGCCACGCGCCTTGAGGTGCTGGAGCAGCGCTTCGACGTTCCGGCGGAGGAGCTGCCGGACGACATGTTCACCCAGGCGAACCTGGAACGAGGGAACTAGCTCGTGTTCACGCTCCTTCTCGCGTCCCTGGCGTCGGCCCAGGAAGCTGGGTTCATCCTCCGTCCCGAGCTGCAGGTCGACCTGGCAGCGGATCGCGCAGGCGAAGACCTCGTCGAGTCCCGCACCTGGCTTCGCGGCTTTGCTCGTGGCGACACAGGCGATTCGGGGCGCTGGTTTCTCGAGGTCTGGGGAGAGCATCAGCTCCTCGCCGGTGACGACGTGGAGGGCTGGTGGGATGTCCGCCCGGGTGAGTCGGGCTGGGAGGGGCCGGCGGGGCCCTTCAGGGTTCGAGCTGGTCACCTCGTCGAGCGCTGGGGAAAGCTCGATCTGCTCCCCGTCGTCGACGTCATCAACCCGCGTGATCTGCGGAATGGCGCGCTGACCCCGCCCGAGTTCTCGCGGCTGCCGATTCCGATGGTCACGCTGGAGGCCGGCTCCGACACTGTGCGTGCGACGACGATTCTCGTGCCCTTTCATGGTGTCGATCGCGTAGAGCAGCGCGGAACCGACTGGTCGGTCGTGCGGCAGCGGATGACCCGGCAGTTTGGTCAGACCGCCGCAGGCTGCACGGACGAGCAGCTGGCGCTCGAGCTCGACTGTGGCTGGCCCGATGGTGCCTCACCCGCCCTCGAGCAGCAGATCGTGTCGCTCACCAAGGGCCTCGATAGCCAGGATCCCTTCCTCCGTCGCGGGCTCAACGTCGCGCTCTCGCAGAAGGAGCTGCCTCCGGGTGTGTTCTTCAACGGGGAGATCGCAGAGCGAATCGACATCTCGGGGCCAGGGTTCGATCTGGGCCTGATGGGTGGCTACCTGCGGACGAACCAGTCGCAGGTCAACCTCGACGGCTACTTCGTCGACATCCTGCGGAACGAGCAGCTTCCGGCCGCGACCGACACGGACGAGCTCTACGCCGCCACCGAGGCGCTCCTGACCAACGAGTGGCCCCGCACGGCGATGGCAGGTCTCGATGGCTCCGCGGTCGCGGGTCCTGTCGGCTTCCGCTGGGAGGCGGGCTACCTCTCGCACAAGGTGGTTCGGAGCCGCTACCTCACCTCGACCACGACGCCGTCGATCGGTGCGGGGCTCGGGGTGGACTGGTCGCACGGAACCTCGGTCTTCCTGGCGCTTGAGGGGCGGCTGGAGCAGATGCTCGATGCGCCGTCCTCTCTCCTGCTGATGCGGGAGCAGCAGGTCACGCTGGCGACTACGGGTCGGTTCTCCCTGGCGCGGGACAAGGTGCGCTTGGCCTACACCGGTGCCTTCGATGTCACCTTCGGGGACTGGATGGTGCGCCCGACGGCGACGTGGCGACCCACCGACCCGCTGGAGATCACGCTCGGCGCACTGCTGATCGATGGGCCCGTCAAGCCGCCCGGCGACCTGCTCGATGCCGTCACCTACAGCGGCGGCCCAGGCAGCTACTTCGGCCAGAACGACGCCGTGACCTTCGCCGTCGCCTGGATTCGCTGACCGTCAGGGCTCGAGGAAGCCGGGTCGGAACAGCAGCACCAGAGCCGGCAGCACGACGAGGGCTCCGATCAGGCAGCCGCCGATGCTGACGACGACGAGGAAGCCGAAGAACTGAACGGGCAAGAAGTTGCTGATCAGCAGGACGGCGAATCCGACGACGACCGAGAGCGCGTTGAAGACGATGCCGCGCCCGGCTGTCGTCAGGGTCCGGAACACGGCCTCGCGTGGCTCGTGCCCCTCTCCGCGCTCGTCGCGGTAGCGCCAGAGGAAATGGATCGTGTAGTCGACGCCGACGCCGACCATGATCGACGAGAGCATCGCGGTGATGATGTTGAGCTCGATTCCGAGGTAGCCCATGCCGCCGAAGAGGAGGGGCATGGCCAGGAGCAGGGGCACGACGGCGTAGGCTCCAGCGCTCGGGGAGCGGAAGGTCGCGGCGACCAGCACGAACACGAGGACCAAGGACAAGCCGAGGCTCATGGCCTGTCCGCGCACGACGGCCTCGACGAGATCGACGAAGACGGGGCCAAAGCCAGCGACGATCGCGGGCTCGGAGCCGATGGGGTTGGCGGCGAGCCAGTCCTCCGTGGCCTGGACGATGGCCGCGATCTCGGCCGTGCCGAGGGCTCGGATCCGAGCGGTGAGCAGGGCGTGCTCGTAGTCAAAGTCGACCATGCGTTCGAAGTCTTCGGGGTCGCCGCTCATGCTGTACAGCAGGAAGTACTGAGCGATGGCCTCTCGGGAGTCGGGGATCGTCAGCGCCTCGTCGTCGCCGCCCATCACGGCCTGATTCATCTTTCGGACCACGTCGGCGATGGAGCTGGTGAAGCCAACCCCCTCATGCGCGCGCAGGGCGTCGCCGAGCTCGTCGAGGCCCTTCATCACGGACGGGTCTTGGATGTCGCCGGTGACCATGACCGAGAGCTCTGTGGAGCCGCCGAAGGAGCGGTTGATGCGCTCGGCGTTCTGCGCCACCGGTGCGGACGGCGGGTAGTAGTTGACCGGGTTGGTGTCGACCTCGATGGAGCCGATGCCTGTCGCGACCGCCACGGTGAACAGCAGGACGGCCGCGACGATCGGACCGGGGTAGGCGGCGACCTGCCGGGCCGTCCAGGCGAGGCCGCGATCGAGTACACCGGCGGAGTCGTCGTCAGCGTCGGCGAAGATCGGTGGCGCAACGGGGAGGACGGCGAGGACCGCTGGGATGAAGCCGAGGCTCCCCGCGAGGGCGAAGAGCACGCCGAGGCTGGCGAGCACGCCGAGCTGGGCAGCGGGGACGATGATGTGGGTCGTCAGGCACAGCAGGCCGGCGATCGTGGTCACCCCAGCCGCGATCACGGGAGGTCCGAGATCGGCGAGGCAGATGCGGGCCAGCTCTGGTCCCGTGAGATCGCGTCCGGGGCGGTTCTCCTCCTGGTACTTAGCCAGCAGGTGGATGCCGTAGTCGTTGGCGACGGCCAGCAGGATCACGGGAAGGATCACCGTGACCATCTGGACCTTCCAGCCGAGGAGGGGAATCAAGCCCATCGCAACGACGCAGCTCATGACGACGACGGCGAACGGCAGCAGGACGCCTCGCAGCTGGCGGAAGCACACCCAGAGGAAGCCGAGGATGATCAGCAGGCCGATCGGCATGAACCGTCGGATGTCGCTCTGGATGTCCTGGCTCACGCGGGTGCGGACGTCTGGCATCCCTCCGAGGAACAGCTCTCCGGGCCCATCGGTGGCCTCGAGCAGAGCCTCGACGGCCGCGATCGTGGGCTGGTCTTCCGCATCCTTGGACAGCAGACCGATCACGGCCGCCGCTGTGCCGTCGCGAGCGAGGACGTTGCCCTGAACGAGGGCGTTCGTGGCGAGGCGCTCGCGGAGGGCCTCGGTCTCCGAGGGGGTGTCGGGCACCTCGGGAACGGCCGCCTCGACGATCATGTTTCCGTCTTCGCCCTGCACGTCGGTGAGGGTGAAGACATCCATTACCTCGTCGATTCCGTCGAGCTCGCTCATGCCATCGGAGAGGCGCTTCAGGCGGTCGAGGGCGGCCGGCTGGAGCACGTCTTCGTGCTCGAGGACCACCATGATCATCTCGCTGCCGCCGAACCGCTCCTCGATCTCCAGCATGCTCACGCGACCCGGCATGTCCGAGGGGAGCTGGTTCTTCACCTCAGGATCGATCACCAGGTTGGGGAGCTGGCTCCCGAACCCGAGTGTCACCAAGATGAAGAAGGCGATGAAGAACCAGGGACGGCGCACGACGATGTCGGCGGACAGGGGCATTGGCACCTCGTCCGCGGCGCATAACCGCTCACACCGACGGCCCGCGTCGTCCCGGGCATCCTGACGGGCTGGCTGCGCGACCCTCAGCCCCACCCTTCTGGCTCACCACGCTCGGTCGAGCGTGGTGTAGACAGGCCAAACATGCGGGTCCAGCCACGACCTACGCCGGGATGTACGAGCTAGAACACGTCGCAGACATCGCTGAAGTCGGTGTCATGGTCGTACATCGCCTCGAGGTCTCCCGAGATGGGGCCGATGGGGAGTCGCCAGGAGTGGTCTCTCGGAGGAGCGTCGCAGCTGCCATTGCCGCTGAGATCTGCGAACCAGCTGACACGGTAGCTGCCGCCGGAGACTCCCACCGGGCCGAAGTCCAGCATCAGCTCACCGCTGCTGTCCATCACCTGCATAGCGCGTGCGACGGTCGTTCCCGTAGCTGTATCGGCCAGCACCGCGTGGACCTCCTGGCCATCGTGGGGCTGGTAGCCGCTGCCCGACAGCGACACGGTCGAGCGCTCGGCCCCCCAGGTGGCGCAGACATCCACCCACTCGAGGTCGTGGTCTCGCACGACGACGGTGTCCATCGAGGCCGCCAGCACCATCTCGTGCCAGGAGTGGTCGGCTGGCGGAGCATTGCAGTCCCCGCTGCCGTTGAGGTCGGCGTACCACTGCACGACATAGTCCATACCGGGCATCATCGCGCCCTCGAGAGTCACGTCGAGCATGCCGCTTGCGTCCATCACGACGCTGGTGTTCTGAATCAGCTCACCCGTTGCCATGTCGACGACGGCGATGGCGACGGTCTGGCCGTCGTGTGGCGCGTAGCCAGAGCCCTGGAGAGTCAGCGAGAAGCTGTCGGGCGTGCCCCCCGTGGCCGTTCCGCCGGTCGCTGTTCCGCCGGTCGCTGTTCCGCCGGTCGCTGTTCCGCCGGTGGCCGTGCCGCCAGTCGCCGTGCCGCCAGTCGCCGTGCCGCCGGTGGCCGTGCCGCCGGTGGCCGTGCCGCCAGTCGCCGTACCGCCAGTCGCCGTACCGCCGGTGGCCGTACCGCCGGTCGCTGTTCCGCCGGTGGCCGTGCCACCCGTAGCCGTGCCCCCAGTGGCCGTGCCGCCCGTCGTGGTGCCACCGCTGTCTCCGCCCTTGTCTCCGCCGCACCCGATGAGGGCTGCCACGGCGAGAATCTGGAAAATGCGCATCATGTCTCCCCTGATTCACTCAGTTGCAAGTTGAATACCACAATATGGCGGCAAAGGGGCTCCGTTGAAGCGCGCGGTGGGGCTTGGGTCGCAGACGGGGCGTCCATGACACAGGTGCGGCGGATTTGACGCACCCATTGTGGGCGTCAAAGGTGAATTGCGGTGGTTGGGTGGTGGCGTTACCTCAGCAGCCCGAGGTGGCCGTGGCTTCGTTTTCGCTGCTCGCGATGGTGTGGATGCTGGTCGTCGTGCCGTGCGCGAGCGCCGACGAGCGGGGCGCTGCGTCCATGACTCGCGCCAAGCGCTCCTCTCGGGCTGTGGCGCGTCGAGCGACGGCCGATCCCGTCACCAGCGCAGCAGAGACGCTCCGGCTGGTCGAGGAGCTGCACAGACTCGCCGCCCGTCAGGCCTGGACAGGAGTCGAGCGTGTCTGGGCTGAGCTCGCTGCAGCGGACGGTGTCGGCTGTGAGGAGCTGCTTGCGGCTGCGGATGCCGCGACTCAGCTGGGTGACCTCGGCGCCGCCCGTGAGCGTCTGTTGGCTGCGCTCGCACTTCAGGAGCGCCGAGACGTTGTCGAGCGTCTGTGGTCCATCGACACGGCCTATGGCTCGGTGCGCATCGTCTCGGCGGGTCCCTCCGAGCTCGTGATTCCTGCAGCGGACTTCTTTCCCGTGGCTCAGCGGGCGGTCGATGTCGCGCGTCGTCAGCTCGCCGAGAGCGGCCAGTACGAGGGCTGGCTGCCCATCGGTCGCTACCAGATCGACGGGGAGGAAGTGTACGTGCGTCCTGGTCCCCGCACGACCGAGCACGTCCCCGCCGCCTCCTCCCCGTGAGGTGAGCGGTGGATGCACGAGGCGCACGGATGTTCTTGACGAGCCCCGACCCGCCGGGAGCTGTCTGAGCGATTAGGCCGAGCCACCACACCGGAGGCTCGATGCCCGACGCGTTCATCTACGACCACGTGCGCACCCCGAGAGGTCGCGGAAAGAAGACGGGGTCGCTCCACACCGTGACGCCGATTCGGCTTGCGACGACCGTCTTGCGTGCTCTGCGTGAGCGGAGTGGTCTCGACACCGCGCTTGTCGACGATGTGGTCTTCGGCTGTGTCGCACCGGTGGGAGAGCAGGGGGCCAACCTGCCACGCGTTGCCGTCCTGCACGCTGGCTGGGATCAGGGTGTTCCCGGCCAGCAGCTGAACCGGTACTGTGCGTCGGGCCTCGAGGCTGTGAACAGCGCGGCGGCACAGGTCATGTCGGGCCAGTGCGACCTGACGGTCGGTGGCGGTGTGGAGTCCATGAGTCGCGTGCCGATGGGCAGCGATGGTGGAGCCTGGCCCACGGACCCAGCGGTGGCGTGGGGTACCTACTTCGTCCCGCAGGGCATCTCGGCGGATCTGATCGCGAGCAAGTGGGGCTACTCTCGCGAGGATGTCGACCGCTTCGCGGTGGCCAGCCAGCAGCGTGCGGGGGCTGCGTGGGATGGGGGCTGGTTCGATCGGAGCGTCGTGCCGGTTCACGACCACATCGGTCGCGTGCTCCTGGCTCGCGACGAGCACCTGCGTCCGGAGACCACGCTCGAGGGCCTCTCCTCACTGCGCCCGTCTTTCGCCAAGCCGGGTCAGAGCTACGGCTTCGATTCGGTGGCACTGCAGCGGTACCCGGAGGTCGAGTACATCGACCACGTGCACACCGCCGGCAACTCCAGCGGCATCGTCGATGGTGCCTGCGCGGTCCTGATCGGCAGCCGGGAGATGGGCGAGCGACTCGGCCTGAAGCCCCGTGCCCGGATTCGATCCTTTGCCAGCGTGGGCTCGGAGCCCACCATCATGCTGACTGGGCCCTCCTACGCGGCCGAGAAGGCGCTGAAGCGTGCGGGCATGACGGCTGCCGACATCGATCTGTGGGAGGTCAATGAGGCCTTCGCGTCTGTCGTGCTGCGGTTCATGGACGTGATGGGTGTCGACCACGACCGGGTGAACGTGGCTGGGGGTGCCATCGCGCTCGGGCACCCTCTGGGTGCGACCGGTGCCATGATCCTCGGCACCGTGCTCGACGAGCTCGAGCGGAGAGACCAGAGCACATGCCTGGCGACGCTCTGCGTGGGCGCCGGCATGGGCACCGCCACCATCCTCGAGCGGGTCTGAGGGGGCACGAATGAGCAGCATCCGATTCGACGTGGCTGATGGCGTCGCCATCCTGACCATCGACATGCCAGGCAAGCCGATGAACGTGCTCGACGAGCAGTTCGGTGCGGATCTGGCCGAGGCCGTGGAGCGCGTCGCGGCCGCCGACGACATCGTCGGCGCCGTCGTGACCAGCGGCAAGCCAGCCTTCATGGCCGGCGCCGATCTGAAGTGGCTCGGGCGCATCGCCTTTGGTGAGCGTCCGCCGATCGCGGAGTTCGCAGATGACATCGGCACCTTCTCCCGCACGCTTCGACGGCTGGAGACCTGCGGCAAGCCCTTCGTCGCTGCGATCAACGGCACGGCGCTCGGTGGCGGCTTGGAGCTCGCGCTGGCCTGTCACCATCGCGTCTGTGTCGCGGACCCTCGCACCAAGCTCGGTCTCCCGGAGGTCACGGTCGGCCTGCTCCCGGGCGCCGGAGGCACACAGCGCCTGCCGAGGCTGATCGGGCTCAAGGCCGCCATTCCTCTGATGCTTCAGGGGCGTCACCTGTCTCCGGACAAGGCGCTGGAGGCGGGGATCATCCATGCGACGGCGGCCCCGGACGCGCTCGTCGACGTGTGCTCGACCTGGGTGCGTGAGGTCGGCACAGCGCAGCAGCCCTGGGACGTGAAGGGCTTCAAGGTGCCGGGTGGAGCCGGCGGCATGGATCCCCGCATCGTCCCGTTCTTGATGGGCGCGAACGCGATGGCGCAGGAGAAGAGCCTGCACAACTATCCAGCGGTGCAGGCCGTCTTGTCTTGTGTCTACGAGGGAACCCAGGTGCCGATGGACGCCGGGCTGTCCATCGAGAATCAGTACTTCACGCGCCTGTTCTTCGACCCTGTCGCCGGGAACATGATTCGGAGCTTGTTCATCTTCAAGGGCCGCGCCGACAAGCTGGTCCGTCGACCGGCCGACGTGCCTCGTCGCAAGGTGACGAAGCTGGGCGTGCTCGGTGCAGGAATGATGGGTGCTGGTATCGCCTACGTCTCGGCGAAGGCTGGCATGGAGGTGGTGCTCATCGACCGCGACCTCGTCTCGGCGGAGCGCGGCAAGGCCTACACGTCCAAGGTGGAGGGCAAGCGGCTCGCCCGCGGACGCACCACCCAGGCGAAGCTCGACGCGTTGCTCTCGCGAATTCGTCCGACGACGGACTACAGCGAGCTCGAGGGCTGCGAGCTCGTCATCGAGGCTGTGTTCGAGAATCGTGCGATCAAGGCCGACGTGACCGCGAAGGCGGAGGCCGTCCTCGGGCCCGAGGCGGTGTTCGCGAGCAACACGTCGACCCTGCCGATCACGGGGCTGGCAGAGAGCTCATCCCGACCGGAGCGGTTCGTCGGTCTGCACTTCTTCTCGCCGGTCGACAAGATGCCGCTGGTGGAGGTCATCGTCGGCAAGCAGACCGGTGACGAGGCGCTCGCCTGGGGCCTCGACTACGTGAAGCAGATTCGCAAGACCCCCATCGTGGTGAACGACAGCCGAGGCTTCTACACGAGCCGTACCTGTGGTGCTTATCTGAACGAAGGCCAGACCATGCTCCTCGAGGGGGTCTCGCCCGCTCGGATCGAGAGCGCGGCGAAGCTCGCAGGCATGCCGGTGGGCCCCCTGGCTCTCGCGGATGAGATCGGGATGGATCTCGGGCTCAAGATCCGCGACCAGACGAAGGTCGATCTCGGCGACGACTTCGTGGACGACTCCGGCTTTGCCGTCGTGGCCACGATGAACGATCTCGGCCGCGTCGGGCGCAAGGCCGGTGGGGGCTTCTACAGCTACGCTGACGGGGGTAAGCGGCTCTGGTCGGGGCTGGCCGAGCTGTACCCCGAGGGCGAGACGCAGCCGGCCACGGAGACGCTCAAGCAGCGCTTCCTCATGGTGCAGGCTCTGGAGGCCGCCCGCTGCATGGAGGAGGGCGTCTTGCGTGCCGCGGAAGACGCCGATGTTGGCGCGATCCTCGGGCTCGGGTATCCGCCCTACACGGGAGGTCCGCTGGCCTATATCGATGGCATGAGCCCGAGCACCTTCGTCGAGCGCTGCGACGCGCTGGCAGCCGAGCACGGCGATCGCTACACGCCGCCCGAGGGCCTTCGGGAGCGTGCCGCGAGCGGCGCTCTCTGGCACGACTGAGGCGAAGAGGACGAGGCGCTCGCCGCGCGAGTCTCTCCGCTACGAACACCGAAACCCAGACCACACTGGAGTAGGACATGGACATCAACGGAACCGCGGCCATCGTCACTGGAGCCGCGTCGGGACTCGGCGCTGCGACGGCGAAGGCACTGGCTGACGCGGGCGCCAAGGTCACGATCTTCGACCTAAACGAGGAGAGCGGTGTCGCACATGCGGAGGCCATCGGCGGTCACTTCGCACGGGTCGACGTGAGCGACGAGCAGAGCGTGGTCGACGGCATCGCCTCGGCGCGCGAGGCCCACGGTCCCGCCAGAATCCTGGTGAGCTGCGCGGGCATCGGTCCCGCGAGCAAGACCGTCGGTCGCCGCGGCCCCCACAAGCTGTCGCTCTTCAAGAAGGTCATCGACGTGAACCTCGTCGGCACGTTCAACGTGCTGCGGCTCGCCGCAGCGGAGATGGTCGAGCTCGAGCCGAATGACGGTGGCGAGCGCGGTGTCATCGTGAACACGGCCTCCGTGGCGGCCTACGATGGTCAGATGGGCCAGGCGGCCTACAGCGCCTCGAAGGGTGGCATCGTGGGCCTGACGCTGCCCGTGGCGCGCGATCTGTCCCGGTTTGGCGTGCGCGTCTGCACCATCGCGCCGGGCATCTTCCTGACGCCCCTGCTGATGGGGCTGCCGGAGGAGGTGCGCGAGAGCCTCGGCAAGTCCGTGCCCTTCCCCTCCCGTCTCGGCGATCCCTCGGAGTTCGCTGCACTGGCACAGCACATCGTGGAGAACCCGATGCTGAACGGCGAGACGATCCGGCTGGATGGCGCCCTGCGGATGGCCCCGCGTTAGCGACTCTGACATGAGTCAGCTCGACACCGCCATCTCCACGTTCTACCGCCGCTGGGACGCTCTGGAGCGCTCACGGCCAGATGGCGGGCTCGTGCTCGACTTCGACATGGCCCCACGGGTTCCGACCCCGGGGCCCTATGCGAGTCGACGCGAGGCGCTGACGGAGCTCGAGCGGCTGCGTGAGGCCTGCGAGGGCTCGGCGGAGCTGATCGACGAGTCCCTGGTGTCCGCGAAGCTCCGTGGCTCGGCGGCCTATCTCCGTGCGCTCATGGGGGAGCGGCTGCCGTTCGCGGCGTACCTCGAGGCCACCATGGGGGTCGCGCCCCGGTACCTCTCGGACCAGGCGCTCGACGTGCTGCGCGACGAGTCCGCGCGTCGCTTCGAGGCTCACGGGGTCCCCTTCACGGCGGAGGGCCGGCATCAGCTGGGACGAATCTTCGAAGGAGCCTCACCAGCCCTGGTCGCCCAGGAGCTTCCGGGCCTGGCCACGCTCTTCGTCGAGCGGCTCCGCGAGATGCTGCCCGACCTCGCGTCCCCGCGGTACACCATCGAGTTTGCCGAGACGGACGCCTACTGGGCCAACTGGATCGACGGCACCCACGCCGACGGCATCACGCTGAAGGTGAATACCCACGAGCGGATCGAGTATGAGCAGCGCTCTGCCCGTGGGCTGGCTGCGCACGAGATCGCGGGCCACGCCGCCCACGTCGCGGGAATGCGGCAGGCTGTCAGGGACGGTCGCCTCGATGCCTGCGCGCTGAACTTGACGGTTCATTCCTGCGAGGCCTTCCACATGGAGGGGCTCGCACAGGTGGCGCTGTATGCACTGTCGCGGCCGGGAGAGCTCGATGAGGGCGACGAGCTACGCCTGCGCCACCGCATGCACAGCGGTGCGGTGCTCAACCAGGCGCAGATTCGGATGGAGCACGGCATGGCCTTGGAGGAGGCTGCGGCTTGGGCGCATGCACGCTGTCCACTGCTGAATCCGAAGAACGTGCATGCCAGCCTGAGAGATCGCGCACGTAGCGTCCTCTATCGCGGCTATATGCATGTCTATGCCCCATCTCTGGCGTTCTTCCTTGCGGTTCGCTCGATGTCCCGGGCTGGGCGCACCGCCTTTCTGAGGGAGGCATGGAGCTCCGTGAGCACGCCCTCCCAGCTGAGAGGGGCGCTCGAGGCGGCTGGTGCGGCGGGATGAGTGAATCCATGTGAGACATCGGCTAGTTGGGTGCGTGGCCCGTATCGGTGACGATGGGAAACCTGCGCTCCGCGTGGAGCGAGCAGGTCGGGTGCCATGGGCTCCAAGTGGCTGCGGGTGGAGGGTGCGGGTGGAGAACTTCACGCCAGTCTCGGCGACGCTCGGAGGAGCCCTCATTGGGCTCGCGGCCTCGCTGCTGCTGCTCACGCAGGGGCGGGTGGCGGGCATCAGTGGCATCTTGGCGGGCGCCATCACGCCACGCTCGGGTGAGGTCGGCTGGCGCCTGACCTTCATCGGTGGCCTCCTCGCAGGAGGGCTCGTGTTGATGCTCGTGTGGCCGGCATCGATCACCGCGAGTCCCGTCTCGCTGCCCCTCGTCGCGCTGGCTGGGCTCCTCGTCGGGTTCGGAACGCGACTGGGGAGCGGCTGCACCAGTGGACATGGTGTGTGTGGTCTCACGCGGATGTCGCCCCGGAGTGGGGTGGCGGTGTGCACGTTCATGGCGGCGGGAATGCTGCTGGCCTCGCTTGTCCACGGGGGGGCGTGATGTCGCAGCAGCTCACCTCCAAGGCCAGCATCTTCCTCGCGGGCTTCATCTTTGCGATTGGGCTCGGCGTCAGTGGCATGACCAGCCCCGCAAAGGTGATCGCATTCCTGAACCTGGCCGGTGACTGGGATCCGAGCCTTGCCTTCGTGATGGGCGGCGCCATCGTCGTTCATGGCGTGCTCTTCCGGTTGATCACGCGCCGCTCTGCGCCGCTCTTCGCCCGCCGCTTCTACATCCCCACGCGTCGTGATCTCACGCCTCGCCTGGTCATCGGCTCGACGATGTTCGGCTTTGGGTGGGCCGTCGGCGGCTACTGCCCGGGTCCGAGCGTCGTGAGTGTGGTGTCCCTGACGCCGAGTGCGCTCGTGTTCGTCGCCGCGATGATCACGGGGATGTACGGTTTTGGTCTCGTCGAGACGCAGCTTCAGCACAACCGCGGCATGACGACGGATTCAACGGGGTCGCCCAGTCACTGAGTGTCGCGCTCCACCCCGCGTGGGGGGGGAGACGGCCGCTGGTGTGGGCCTCGGATCATCGGTGACGCCTGGCGGTGTGTCGTCGCCGGGTCTGTGCGGTCGCCGGCGATACCTGTCGTGTTCTGTTGTTTCACCTCGCCTGCGGGGGCGGAAGAGGCATGATCTAGGCGCTCCACTCCCTGTGACGAGGTCTCGATGTCCACGCCTTCCGACACTGCTGCCGCCATCGACCGTCTGGAGGCACGACTGGCTCGGATGGAGGGGGCCATCGAGCGCCTCACCTCGATGCTCGACGCCGCTGGGCTGGGCACGACGGGCGACTCCGAGCCGCAGTCAGAGGCCCGTCGCGCGGCACTCGCCGAGACGGCAGCCGTGGTCACCGAGCCGGAGGTGATGCAGAGCCTCGGCCACATCGCGGCGCAGGCGCCACGCCTGACAGCAGCCGTCGACCTCGCGGCTGGACTTGAGGACTACGTGGCGACGGCTCTGCGGGTGGGGGACGATCTCGCAGAGGGCTTGGGTGGAGCGACGGTCGAACATCGTCTGCAGGCCGGACGTGAGGCTCTGCAGCGCTTGTCCGAGCCAGCGACCCTGGATGCGCTCGGCCACATGGCCGAGCAGGCCCCACGCCTCACGGCCGTGGTCGACCTCGCGGCTGGCTTCGAAGACTATGCGTCCTCTGCGCTGGGCCTGGGTGACGAGCTGGCCGAGGGGCTGGGGGGCGCCGAGCTGGAGGCGCGACTGCAGGCGGGGCGGACCGTGCTGCGTGAGCTCACCGCCCCCGACACGCTCACGGCGATCGGTCACATGGCCGAGCAGGCGCCGCGGCTGACGGCTGCCGTCGACCTGGTGGCCGGGCTGGAGGACCACGTCGCTGGAGCGCTCGAGCTCGGAGATGGCCTTGCGGAGCGTCTCGGCGACGTGGGGCTCGAGCAGCGAGTCCAGGGTGCCGCAGAGCTCCTCGCAAGGCTGTCCGAGCCGGAGGTGGTCTCGACGATCGTGCGGCTGGTGGAGCGGGCACCGCAGCTCGAGGCGGTCCTGCAGGTGCTCGACCAGGGCGGGCCGGAAGACTCCAGGCCACTCGGGCTCTGGGGGCTGTACCGAGCGCTCGGGGAGCCCGATGTTCAGCGCGCCCTTGGCGTCACCCTCTCGATGGCACGGCAGCTCGGACGTGCCCAGAGCAGTGCGGGTGTGGTGCCACGCGGATGAGCGAGGGGTCGGCAGAGGGTCACTGACTGAAGTCGAAGATGTCCGTCGGACGAGCAGCGGCGAGCCAGTCCCTTGTGGCCATCCTCGCGGAGGCTGTGTGGCGGCCAAGGCTGAAGGCAACCTCCGACTCCGCTGCCAGGCGTGCATCCACATAGAGGGGAGCATCGAACACGGGACGTCCGAAGGGAGGCACGCAGCCGGGCGTGAGGCCCGTCAGGGCCAGCAGCTCCTCGCGGGTGGCGAAGCGATAGCGCCGCAGGCCCAGGTGCTGGCGGAGGGCGCGGTTGTCGACCCTGCGGCTTCCGGGCACGACGAGCAGAGCGAGACCGATGCCGCGATCTAGCTTCATCAGGAGCGACTTGCCCCCGATGTGGAGCGGCGTCTTGCGCATGGCTGCAGCAGCCTCAGCGGTCTCCGCGTGTTCGTGCTCTAGGCGCTCCCAAGGGACCCCAGCATCCACCAGGAGGGCGATGATGCGCTCTTCGACCGTCATCGCGGAGTCCTAACCGGCTACCTTGCGGGCATGCTTTGGCTGCTCCTCGTGGGCTGTGCGACCGTGTCGCCGCCCGAACCTCCTGTGGCCCCGGGCTGGCTCGTGCTTCGAGTGGCCCAGGAGGGCTTGCTGCCCGAGACGCCTGCTCACGAAGTGGCTCCCCTGATCGTGCCCGTCGGGGTCGGGCTGGAGAGTGCTGTGCCAGGCGACCGCTACACGCTCTGGTCCGAGTACGGGCAGCTGCCCGCCACGGTGATGGAGCAGCTGGAGTGGCCATGCGGGGCGGGTGGCGCCGCCGTCGCTGTGATGGCTCGGGGGAGGCTGCCGGAAGAGGGGCCGCTGTGGCTGACGCCTGGGCCACCCGAGCCCGGTGTGCACGCCCTGCGTCCGTTCGATGGCCACCTGGGCAACGTGTCGGTCCGTGCCAAGGAGCGCTTGGTGGTGTCGATGGGCGACGAGGTGTTCTACGACGCGCCGCTCGACGAGCCTCACGAGCCACGGCTGGGCTGGCTACGCTCCGACCAGACCGCTCTGCTTCTCCTTCGCCGTGAGACTCCGGAGGCCGTCGTGTATCGGCCGCTCGACCTGCGACGGAACGGCGCCGTGGTCTACCGAGACATCGTCGTCCCTCGGTGTCGCGGATAGTCCCTCGCCACGGAGGTCACATGAGGCTCTGGGCGGGAGTGGTTCTACTGGCGGCATGTGGCGGTGAGAAGGGCGGTGAGGAAGCGCCGACCGACACCGGCTCGGCGGGTGTGGTGACCACGACGGAGAGCACGACCCCGGCAGGCCAGGGCACAGTGACACCGCCGCGGGACTGGTGCCCCAGTCTGTCGGTGACAGCCACGCTCACGCTCGGGCCCGGTGACGACCTCCAGGGCGCACTGGACGCCGCCGTACCCGGAGACGTCATCGCCCTCGAAGCGGGTCTCTACGAGCTCGACATCGACCCCTTGGTGATCGCGACGGATGGAATCACCCTGATTGGGGCGACGGGTCAGGCGTCGGACGTGACCGTGGACGGGACCTATGGGCCGTCGGACCTGCTCTGGATTCAGGCGTCAGACGTGACGGTGGCGCACATCACCTTCCGTCGCTCCTTCTTCCGAGGCGTGCGAATCACTCCACCCGCAGGGGGGCTCTCCGGTGTCGAGCTGTACGGCATCGTCGTCGAGGACACGGGAGCCGAGGCCGTGCTGGTCGAGCCAGACGGTGCGGGCTCGTCGTTCGTCGACGGCGGGGTGGTCTCCTGCTCGACGCTTCGGCTGACCGACGAGGGCCGCGACCGCCTTCGAGTGGCGTGTGATGCAGGCGGAGTGGCTGTTCGGGGAGGCCGGGACTGGTCCGTGCGGGACAACACCATCGAGGGATTCTGGTGTCCTGAGCTTCAGGCTCGGCCGGCTGTCTTCGCGGGCGACGGTGCTCGAGGCACCGTCGTCGAGCGCAACCGACTGAACGATGTCGCGGTGGGCGTACAGCTCGGTGAAGGCTCGGGAGGCGGACGGCGAGGGTGGGACGACTCGCCGTGTCCCGAGGGGGCGGCGCAGCACTACGAGGGGTTGGTGCGCAACAACATGGTCGCCATCGTGGAGGGCGGTCTGTTGGAGTCGTCGTCAGGCTTCCTCTCGGGGGTCAGGCTGCAGAGTGCGTGTGAGTCGACCGTGCTGCACAACACGGTCTACTCGGACATTGCTCCAGCGGGTGCAGCCATCGAGTTCAGTCACCCCACCACAACCGGCGTGGTCGCCAACAACCTCACCACGCACGGGCTGGCGCGTCGCGATGATGCCCTGATCGTGAGCGACACCAACTACGAGAATGCCGAGGCCATTCTGTTTCTCTACCCGAGGGACCGTGACGTTCACCTCAATCCAGGGGCGGCCGATGCGGTAGACGACGGGAGCGACGCCTACCTCGACCTGTGCCCCGAGGATGTCGATGGGCAGCGGCGGGATGCGCGGCCTGACATGGGAGCGGACGAGCTACTCTTCCCCTGAATCGGGT
>PKDJ01000248.1 GCA_002862545.1 Pseudomonadota bacterium | reverse complement strand
CCGCGCCGTCGAGGCTCTCGAGGGCGCCGTTGCGATCGACCGTCAGATCGCCGACGACCTCCTCCAGGCTGGTCAGGCCCACCAGGTCGACGAGCGCGCTCGGCCCGTTGATCTGGAGATCCCCTCCGACGTGGACGATGCCCTCGAGCCCCTCGAGACTCGCCAGGCTGGCGTTGGAGCGGATCAGGAGGTCTTCGGGCACATCCTCCAGCGCCGACAAGCCCGAGAGCGACTCCAGCGCATCGTTGAACTCGATGCGAATGCTTCCCGGATCTTCGCCCCCGTGCCGAGCCAGCCCGCCAAAGGCCTCGAGACCGCTCAGGCCACCGATGTCCCGAAGCGCATCGTTGTACGAGATGGACATCCCGTTCTCCACCACTCGGAGGCCGGCGAGTCCATCGAGGTTCTCGAGCACGTCGTGGGACTGCACCACCAGGTCGAGACCGATGAACTCCAGGCTCGCCAGACCATCGATGTCCTGAAGCAGATCATTGGTCTGCAGCTCGAGCGAGCCCATGATGTGGGTCAAGCTCGTGAGCCCGTCGAGGGTCGACAGCGTGTTGTTCGTCACGACGAGATCACCGCCAATCCGCGCGACACTGGAGAGCGCACCCAGATCGTCGAGCCTCTCGCAGTCGACGATTCGCAGATCACCATCGACCTCGGTGAGGCTCTCCAAGCCGGTGAGGGACTCCAGCGCACTGCTCGTGATCTCGAGGTGGCCGGTGATCCGCGTGACCCCCCACAGAGCCTCGAGGTCGAGGCTGCTGCGGACGACGACGTCCCCCTCGACCACACGCTCGCTATCCGAGGAGGTCGTTCCGCCCGTTGTCGGCGTCGTTGTCGAGGTCGTGGGACTCGTCGTGGGCGTGGACGTCGACACGGGCGTCGTCGGCGATGTGCTGCCAGGCGGCGTGCCCTCGACCCCGAGGGGTACGCAGCCCCCCTCCGCAGTGAGCCCCTCACCGTCATCACACGGGTACTGACTCGCGAAGAGCACCGCAGCACACGCGCCCGAGGCGTCTAGGGCCTCTCCACTCGGACAGTCGCCTGCGCAGCCCAGCAGGCCGAGCATCAGCATCAAGCCCCTCAAGCCCTACCTCCTCGAGCGCGAGTGTACCTCCTCGCGCCCTCGGAGCCGGCATCATTCAGAGGGACGCCCTCGGGGATGCCGGGGGCAGGCTGGCTGGCTTGCGCCGCGGGACGGCAGGCTTGCTGCCATCCGGCGCCGCCTGCTCGCCACGCACCAGCTTGCCGGGCAGCTCACCCGTCGGGGAGCCACCCTCCACCGTCACGACCCCGCTGCAGATCGTGAAGTCGTAGCCAACGGCACGCTGGATCAACCGGCGCCCTCCTGCAGGCAAGTCGTGGCTCAGCTCCACCGGCTCGAGGCGCAGGTTGTCGTAGTCGATGACATTGACGTCGGCCTTGAAGCCCGGGGCGAGCACACCCCGATCGTGGAGCCCATAGAAGGCGGCGGTCTGCGAGGTCTGGCGCATCACGACGTACTCGAGCGGCAGCCGGTCGCCGCGGGTCCGGTCACGGGTCCAGTGCGTGATCATGAAGGTCGGCATGCCCGAGTCGCAGATCGCACCGCAGTGCGCGCCCCCGTCCGACAGGCCCATCAAGATGCGCGGGTGACTATGCATCTGATGCAGCAGGTCGAGGTCGTGGTCCGTGTAGTTGAAGAGCGGGAAGTACAGTGCTCCCTGGCCATCATTCGCCAGCAGGGCATCGTAGGCCACCTCGGCGGGGGTGCGCCCCTCAGCTGCGGCGATGGCCTTCACGGAGTGCTCTGGTGAGGGCTCGTAGCCATGGACCATCGGGAACATCTTCTCGAAGGTCTGGGTCACGTAGTGCTCGAACACGCCACGCTGCTCCGGCGTGTCGGCGAGGATTCGCGCACGAACCTCGGGGTCACGCAGGGCGGCAAGCTGCTCACGCCAGGGCAAGACCGAGAGCTTCTGCCACTCCGGGTGCAGCACGAACGGATGCGCCGTGGTCCGCCAGTTCATGACGATGCCGATGGCACGACCCGCCGCCTGGGCCCACAGCGGCGCACCTCGCTCGACCGCAGACTCGAGCTTGTGAATCGCCTCCTTCCAGAGCTCGGGGGCGAAGTCGGTCTGCGAGAGGTTGAAGATCACCGGACGCTGACTGCGCGCGGCGATCTGCTCGAGCCAGTCGATGTCCTGCGGCACCATCACGTGCTCGTCAGCGATCTCGAAGACACCCTTGCCCGTCTCGGCCAGCGCCTCGGCGATCCCGAACAGCTCCTCCCGCTCGGCAAACGTGCCGGCCACGAACACACCCTCGGCCGTCTTGTGCAGTGTGGTCCGAGAGGTGCTGAAGCCGAGCGCTCCCGCCTCGAGAGCCTCCGCGACCAACTCCTTCATCTCGGCGATCTGCTCGGGAGTGGCTTCGTTCTCCTCCTCGCTCGGCCTGCGTCCCATCACGTAGCCACGCAGGGCACTGTGCGGGACCTGCGCCGCGAAGTCGAGGCTGTGCGGCAGTCGCTCGATGGCGTCGAGGTACTCGGGAAAGCTCTCCCAGTCCCACTGAATCCCCTCGGACAGCGCGGAGCCAGGGATGTCCTCCACACCCTCCATCACGTTGATCAGCCAGTCTCGATCTTCGACGCGGCAGGGAGCGAAGCCAACACCGCAGTTGCCCATCACGACCGTCGTGACGCCGTGCCAGCCACTCGGTGTGAGATGCGGATCCCAGGTGATCTGGCCGTCGTAGTGGGTGTGCATGTCGACCCAGCCTGGTGTCACGAGTCGCCCGGTCGCGTCGATCTCCCGGCGCCCACGCGTGCTCACCTCACCGACCGCCACGATCCGGTCACCGTCGATCGCCACATCCGCCCGGCGCCCGGGCGCGCCCGTACCATCCACCACGAAGCCACCGCGAATCACCAGGTCGTGCATGACGCCTCCATGCTCGGATCGAAAATGCGAACCACGTTCGCTTTTTAGTGTGCGACCTCCGAGGCGGCAAGCACGTCGTGATAAACAGGCCTTCGAGGAGGCCGACATGACGGGCCCCGCTGCGCGCCTTCGGACGGCCTCGTGGTGAGCGACACACCCCCGAAGCACTGGCAGGCGACGCTCTCCGTGGACGCCACCCCGGCTGTCCGCGAGCTGCTCACCGCCTTCGGCAGGCCAGCCGTGGGAGTCCCTGGTGACCTCGAGGCTGTCCAGGCCTGGGTGGAGCGAGCAGCCGACGACCTCCCCCGTCGCATCCAGACCACCCTCACCGGTGAGGTCGATGGGCCCCAGGCGGCGCTGTTCGCTCGCCGGTACAGCGCAGTCGACCGCCTGCTGAAGCAGCTCGAGGCCCCCGAGGCCTGGCTGCTGCGAGCAGGCCTCGTCTGCCGCACCGCCGAGGTCCTCGTCGGTGCGTCACCCCGGGCGCTGCGGGTGAGAGCCGTGGCCGACTTCTACTACAGTCAGGGTGCCCGCGCGCTCCACGCCACCCGCCATCCACCACGGTCGATGGCGGCTCTCGTCGACGATCTCTGCTGGTCAGTCGTCGCCCGGGGTGTCGCACACGCCCAGCTCACTGGGCCAGGGCCCGCGGGGCCGGTGAGCATCAACCTCCTGCGCGTTCATGGCCGCCGACTCCACGCACTCGACCTGCGGGGTGCCGACGAACTGCCCGACGCCATCTCGGCGCACGGCGGGGTCGCAGGGACGTCCGGGGGCTTCTTCCTCTACTCGGAGCCCGACATCGCTCCGCCTTGCCGGCGAACGGACCCCGTCGGTCTGCTGGTCACGGATGGGGTCGTCCGGAGCGTCCCCTGGTTTCGCCGTGCCGCGATCGTTCAGCACGATGACGGTCGCTTCGCGCTTCGCCGGATCGGACCCGAGGGCTGCACCGTCCGCATCGGCGACCAGGCATGGACGATTGCCGCCCGAAATCGTGCCTGTGAGCAGGGACCCGTGCTCTACACCCGAGCCTACGGGGAGCGCGCGCCCGAGCCAGGACTGATCCTCGCTGGACGGGAGGCTCTCGGACGGGGGACGTCGATCCCGCTGCTCGGGGGGGTCCTCGTCGGCGTGGACGCCGATGTCCGCGGACCTGCAGTCTGGTCCCTCCCCGACCCGACCATCCGGGACGCCATGGCGGGCGGGCCCCTGCTCTTCGGACGGGCCCACGCACGGGAGCTCGAGCACGAGGACTTCGCGGGCTCCGCGCCGCCCGTGACCTTCAGCCGCGACGAGACCTACGACCAGAACCTCCTCCCGAGGCTCGGTGCTGGCCTGCTGGCTGACGGAGGACTGGTGCTCGCCGCCATCGATGGTCGTGATCTGCACCGCGCCCCTGGCTTCACGCTTCGGATGACCGCAGACCTCCTGCACGGCATCGGCTGCACGGTCGCGGTCAACCTCGACGGCGGAAGCTCGAAGCGGATGTTCGTCGCGGGACGACAGGTCGATCTGGCGAGCACGGAGGTTCGCACCAAGGGTGGCCCCGCTGCGAGGGTCCGTCCGGTCCACACCGCCCTGATCATCGGCCGAGAGTCCTCCTGATGGAGTCGCGCCAGACAGGACGTGACGTCTGGGCCTCCGACCGGGCATCATTCAGCCGTGAGTGCTCTCCTGCTAGCCCTACTCTCGGCCTGCTCGGTGCCCGTGTTGACGGAGCAGTGTCCCGACGGCTGTGACCGCGATGGGGACGGCTGGATCGATGCCGCCGATGGTGGCTGGGACTGCGACGACCAGGATCCCTCGCGACACCCTGGCATGTCGGAGATCTGCAACCTCCGCGACGACGACTGCGACGGCGCGATCGACGACGCTGACCCCTCCCTCGACCGCTCCACGGCGTCGACATGGTTCCTCGACGAAGACGGCGATGGCTGGGGCGCTCTCGGCTCGGCCCGGCGGTACTGCACACGACCGGACAGCGTCGTCCCCCGAGGTGGAGACTGCGCCGACGACGATCGAGAGCGCAGTCCGGCGACTCCAGAGGTCTGCAACGGGCTCGATGACGACTGCGACGGCCTCGTGGACGACGCAGACCCCGACACGCTGAACACCGTCGCCTGGTACCTGGACTACGACGGCGATGGTCTCGGGGACCCCGACTCCTCGATCTGGCTCTGCACTCCGCTCCCTGGGTACGTCGCGAACGCCAGCGACTGTGACGACGACGACCGCCTCGTCGGCGGTCCCATCGCCTGGCGCCCCGACGAAGACGGCGATGGCTACGGCCAGGGCCCGGCCACGGACCCCTCCTGTGAGGCGCCCCCCGCCCACACCCGAGCCGACGCCCCGCTCGACTGTCACGACCGCGACCCCCTGCGGCACCCGCAGGCACCGGAGATCTGCGGCGACGACATCGACCAAGACTGCGACGCTGAAGACTGCCACCCCATCCTCGGTCGAGGCAGCGTCGCGCTCGGCGTACCGATCCACGGGGCCGAGACTCTCGACTGGCTGGGCTCGTCGTTCGCCTTCAGCGATGCCGATGGAGACGGACAGGACGACCTCTGGGTCGGTGGTGCCTTCCACGGCGCCGGCCTCGGTGCTGCCTGGCTCATCGACGGTCCCATCGCCGGTCCGACGAGTCGGGAGGCCGCCCGCGCGACGGTCCTCGGAGACCAGGCCCTAGGACAGCTCGGCACCCTCCTTCTCGATGCCGGGGACGTGGACGGCGATGGTCGCGACGAGCTGCTCACCTTCGACAGCATAGGCGTGCACCTGCTGCCCGGTCACGCCTCGGGCCCCAGTGACGCACTCGCCTTCTGGCCCCACGAGCCCGACTCCTTCACGGCCACGCTCACCGCAGGCCTGGATGTCACGGGAGATGGCCTGCCGGATCTCGTCGGCACCCGCCAGGACGCCGACGGATGCCGGACCGTCTGGCTGGAGACCCTCGACTTCACCGAGACCCACGGCTTCCTCGAGGGCGACGAGCCCCTCGTGCTTGGCCACTCGATGGAGCTCGACCACGGTGACGCACTGCACATGGCGGACATCACCGGGGATGGCCTCGCAGACCTCCTGGTGGGGATGCCGCAGAGCGAGGACGGGGGAACCCAGGCCGGTGGCATCCAGCTCCTGCTCGGCCCTGTCGAGGAGACGGTCCCTGCCCTCGTGCGTGGTGCCGCGAACGACCTCGTCGGCACAGCCCTCGCCACGGGTGACAGCGACGGCGATGGTCACGCGGACCTCGTCGTGGGAGCCCCAGGCACGACCGGCCCGGGTGCCGTGTACTGGCAGCCAGGCCCCGTCGCCTCCGTCCGCGATCTTCCCGACACGGCGACCCGACTCCGAGGTGAGGCTCCCGGTGACCGAGCCGGACACGCGGTCGCACTCGCAGACCTCGATGGTGACGGTCACGACGACCTCGTGACGACCGCACCGCACGCCGATGGCGGAGGCTTCGAGCGCGGCGTGCTGTACGTCCTCTACGGTCCGGCGCCCTTCCCCAGCTCGCTCGCCGAGGCGGATGCCATCCTCGCCGGCCTCACGGACAACGACCGCCTCGGTGAGGCGCTGTCCGCGGGTGCCGATCTCTCCGGCGATGGGCTGGCAGACCTCGTCGTCGGAGCCAAGTGGGCCGACCCCGCTGGAGAAGCGAGCGGAGCGGCCTGGGTACTCTTCGGCTCGACGCTCTGACGACGCGTCTCTACATCAGGTGTCGCGGATCGACGTCCCAGTGCACCCGAACACCACGCTCGGGCGCAGCGGCCAGCAGGCGGTGAACCGCACCGAGGTAGCGTCGGAAGACGGGCACCTGCTCTCCGCGCAGCACGATCTGGAAGCGCCAGCGCCCGACGAGTCGTGGCAGCGCAGCAGCGGCCGGTCCGAGCACGGACACTCCCGTCGCTGCACGAGCCTCGTCGCGAAGTGACCGTCCAAGCTTGTTGGCCACGTCGACCACACGCCTCCGGTCGACCCCGTCGAGACGCACCAGACAGAGGCGTGCGACGGGTGGATAGCGGAGAGTCTTGCGGAGGCGGAGCTCGGCACGGAGGAAGCCATCCACGTCGTCGAGGTGGGTCAGGACGTAGTGCTCGGGCTGCCACGTCTGCACCAGGACCCGCCCTGGATGCTCGCCGCGCCCCGCTCGTCCCGCCACTTGGACGAGCAGCGCATAGGTGCGCTCTGCCGCCCGGAAGTCGGGCATCCGGAAGCCGCGGTCTGCAGACACCACGACCGCCGTGTGCACGCCGGGAAAGTCGTGCCCCTTCGCAACGATCTGGGTTCCGACGAGCAGCTGTGTCTCCCCGCTACGAAACCGGTCGAGGATGCGTGCATGCGCGCCCCGCGCCGACGTGGTGTCCGCGTCCATGCGGCCGACAGCGATGTCGGGGAACAGGCCCGCGATGGTCTCCTCGATGCGCTCGGTGCCCTTGCCGAGCTCCTGCATGGTGCGGTGACCGCCACAGACTGTGCAGTCCGGACCATAGTTCCGCTTGAGCCCACAGTAGTGGCAGACGACCCGATGCGTCCGCTTGTGCAGCGTCATCGTGATGCCGCAGTTCGGGCACTCGAAGGAGCTGCCACACACGTTGCACTCGACCATCGTGGCGTACCCACGACGGTTGTAGAGCACGATGGCCTGCCCGCCTCGATCGAAGGTCTCGCGGAGTGCTCGCTCGACCTCGGGGGCCAGCAGCGGACGCTCCTGCCCCTCGGGGACTTGGACCTGGGTCAGGTCCACGACCTCGACGGTCGGCACGGGCCGCTTGGTCGCCCGCTTCGGAAGCCGCAGCAGCGCATACCGCCCGCACTGGGCATTGTGCCAGGTCTCCAGCGAAGGCGTCGCACTCGCCAACACGACCGGACACTCTGCACTTCGTCCCAGCACGACCGCGAGATCGCGCGCGCTGTAGGGCACCCCCTCGGACTGCTTGTACGAGTCGTCGTGCTCCTCGTCGACGACGATCAGACCGAGCTTCGTGAACGGAGCGAACAGCGCGGAGCGCGCTCCGACAGCCACCCGTGCCTCTCCGGCTCGTATGGCCCTCCAGTGCGCCAGTCGCTCGGAGCCGGTCAGCTGGCTGTGAAGCACGGCGACCCCATCTCCGAAGCGCGCCCGGAAGCGCCCGACAAGCTGCGGAGTGAGACCGATCTCCGGCACGAGCACGAGCACCTGCTGACCGCGATCGAGTGCCGCCCGGGCCGCGCCGAGGAAGACCTCGGTCTTGCCTGATCCTGTGACGCCGAAGAGCAGGTGGGGTCCCTGGGTGTCGGGATCCGTGAGCACCTGTAGTGCTGCAGCCTGATCGGCGTTCGGCACCGGCGGCTCGACGGCACCGAGCGGGGGGGCATCCGTCAGGACATCGCGTCGCTCGCGCTCGCCACGCTTCACGAGCCCGAGCTGCTCCAGGCGCTTCAGGCTGCTGCTGGCGGAGGCCCCCTCCTGCTTCCTCAGATCCGCCAGATCCATGGGGCCGTCCGCGAGACGAGCCACGATGGACTTCATCCGCGCGCCCGCCGTCGGCGCCCGCTCAGCAAGCATCTCCGGGGATCCGACGAGCTCGACCGTGGCAATCCGCCCCTTCACTTCACCGATCTCACGCTCCTGCCACACCAGGAGCCCGGCTCGGTCCAGCGCATCGAGGGCGCGCTTCACGACATCACCCGCCAGCTCGTCGCGCAGGCGCCGGACGAGTCCACGACGCGTCAGCCCCGGACGAGCAATGACCTCTCTCAGGACCTGGGCCCGCTCACCCTCCACCTCACGCCGGGCCAGAGCATCGACCCCTGCGTCGGTGTTGACCGCCACGAGCACAACCCGAGCCGCGATCTGACTCGGCACAGCCGTGTGGATCACCTGGCCGAGGGGCACGAGGTAGTACCGCGCGATCCACTCGAAGAAGCGCAGCTGGCGTGCATCGAAGACCGGACTCGGGTCGAGCAACCGCGAGATCGGCTTCACCTTCCCCGGGGGGATGTCACACGTCTCCGAGCGCCCTACGACGTACCCGGTCTCACCGGCCCGACCGAGCGGCACGAGCACCGCGTGCCCGAGCCCCACCTCGGCGAGGTGCGCAGGCACGGCGTAGGTCAGCGGCTCTGGGATCGGTCGGGCGACCGCGACACGGGCATACATTACGGACCGCTAACCGACCGAAGACGGAGACTTAACGAATGCGCTCACGCTCGGTGGCGCAGTCGATGCACAGCAGCGCCATCGGGTTCACCTCGAGGCGACGCACGGCGATGTCTCCACCACAGTCGGCACACTCCCCATACTCGCCCTCGCGGATGCGCTGCAGCGCAGCCTGGACCCGCACCAGCTTGATCCGATCGTGCTCACGCATCCGCAGCGCCAGCTCTCGGTCGGTCTCCTCGACGGCGGCGTCTACGGCGTCCGCGTGTGCGTCCCGCTGATCGGTCAGCGCGGTCACGGCATGCCCTGTCGCCTGAAGCAGTGCTCCGAGCTCGTGCTGCAGACGCTCCTTGAACGCGGCGGCCTCTGCTGCTTCCATTCTCACCCTCCTGACGAGCCGGCGCGTCTAGCCTCCATCTCCCAGGGGCGCAAGCACTGGAACGGGGGTGGCCTCGTGTCGATCCCGGGGGTACCCCTGTCACGTGCTCACCGTCCTCCTAGCTACGTTGGCCTCGGCCGCCGATGACCCAGCTACCGCTCGCTCTGCCGGCATGGGTGGCGCGCGCATCGCCCTGCCGTCCGACAACGTGACCGTCGGTGCGAGCCCAGGCATGGTCGGCCTCCACGAGCGCTTCGACATTCACGCCAGCGGTGCGGTAGGGCCTGGTCGCGGACTGCACTGGGCTGCAACCGCCGTCGATGCACGCACATCCGACTTCCTGGCGATCGGGATCGCCTATGCCGGCGACCGCTACCATCCAGAGTTCAGGGCCTCCGAGCTCCCCGGCTGGACGCCGACCGACATCGAGCCCACGAACGTCAAGCGCTACCACGACCTGGCCCTCGCTGCGGGCGTGCCCCTGCTCGGCCGGCGCGTGTGCATCGGCATCGGTGGCAACTGGTCCTTCTACAACCACGACTCGCAGGGCTCGGGCTCGACAGGCAACATCGACGCTGGACTTGGGCTGCGGCCGCTCGACGACCTGTCACTCGCCTTCTCCGCAGAGCACCTCCTCCCTATCGATCCAACCGGCGATCGCCCGTTCACGCTCGGGGCTGGGGCGTCATACGGGTCGACGGGGCCGGTCATCGCCACGAGCGAGCTGCGCTGGACCGACGGAGCCGACACTCCCTGGGGCGTCGCCGGCGGACTGGACGTGCGGGCAGGAAGCGGACGACTCCGAGCAGGAGCGTCCTTCGACGGGGCCGCCGTGGGACCGACCACCTGGGCTTCTTGGGGCCTCGCAATCGCCAACGAGGACTCGGAGCTCGGCTACTCGATGCAGGTTCCCTTCGGAGCGGGAAGCGAGACGGCGACGAGCTTGATCCACACCCTCGGTGTTCAGTTCACGGCTCCCCGCACCGACTCGATGTGAGCCCACGGTCGGCGCGCACCTCAGCGGACTCGAAGCTGGAGGATCCGAAGCGGGTCGACCCCCGGCGCGAAGACCAAGCCGCCCCGCCCACGCACCTCGAGCCGCCCCGAGTGCCAGTCGTCCTGCTCGACGATCCAGCCCTGCGCTCGTAGCTGCGACGCTCGCAGGCGGGCGACCCCCGCCTCGCGTGGCCACAGCCAGTGTGCGGGATGTCGGCTGTTGCCTCCGGAGACCACGTCGACAGAGCTGCCGTGCACATCGGCGATCACGCGCACGCCAGGCACCTGGGTCAGTCCGCCCAGTCGCTGCATCAGTCCCTCGAGGCCGAAGCGCATGGCCAGTCCCTCGACGAGCACCACCGCGCCAGGCCGAAGCGTCGCACTCCAGGTCAGAGGGTCGGCCGTGACGCGCTCGACCCGCCCCCAGCGGCGTGCGCTCTCCGACTGAGGCATCCAGCGCTCGAGGGTCTCGAGCACAGGCGCCTCGTCAACCAGCGTCCAGTGTGCGACCCGATCACCGACCGCTGCCCAGCGCGTGTCGAAGCCGCAGCCGAGCGCGACGACGTGCGTACGCGGCCCCACGCACCTCGCGAGCGCCTCTCCAACCAGCCGATGCCGAACGCCCAACATCGCCAGCATGCTCGCAGGCGTCACTCCGGGCCGCAGTGTCTGGTCGTGCTCGAGCAGCCACGCTGAGAGCGGGTCGCGAGGTACCGGCTCTCGGGCTCCGCGCGATGCACCCAGCGCGTACAGAGCCCGGATAGCTGCAGTGACGCTCGGGCTTCGGCTCACCGAACTCATGGCACACGCCTGGTTGAAGACCGGATTATCCCGCATGTTTACCATGCCAGAGCTCGACCGCGCCTCTGGTCACTCTTGCTACGGTGCCAACGCCACGTCGGCCGGGTAGTGTACTGTCCTGTCCAGAGACTCCAGGAGTGGCGTTGAACCACCCCCGCGCCCTGCTCGCAGCTGCCCTGCTCGCCATGCCGACCCTCTCGGGCGGCTGCGCAGCAGCCAAGGCGAGCATCCACTTGGTTGCCGCAGACAACGCCATCAATCGCGCAACAGCGCGCGATGCGGGGCAGAAGGCGGCGTACGAGTACACCATGGCCCTACGCTACCTCTCCAAGGCGCGAGAGGAGTTCGGCGAGGCAGACTACCGGGTTGCTGAGGCGCTGAGCAAGGCCTCGGCTCGCTGGGCCGATCAGGCGATCATCTCCATCGAGCAGAAGGGTCCCTCGGTCGAGATCGGCGGGCTCTCGGACGAGGCTCCGACAGCCCCTGTTGCTCCGGCCCCCGAGCCGGCGTCCGCGCCGACCGCACCCGTCGATCCTGATGACGCCATCCTCGAGCCGACGACCGACGGCCCGGTAATCCCCGTCAGTGAGAACCCGCCCCCGCAAGAGGAACCCGAGGAAGAGAAGGGCGAGTTCGACGAACTCGAGAACCTCGATCCTGATGATGAAGAGGATGACTTCGACTGGGGGCCGCAGTGATGCGCTGGCCCCTCGCCCTCGCCCTGTGCGCTGCCTGCACGTCGCCGCTCGCCGTCCGAGAGACGCTGGAGCGCACGGAGCAGACCCTCGAGCTCGCCCATCGCGTCTACGGGCCCCTGTGCGCGCCTGTCGAGATGGCCTACGCGGAGACGGCTGCCGACTTCACACGCATCGAGCTGCACCAGGGCTCCGCCCATCGAGCCGACCGGCACGTACGTGAGGCCTACGACTACGCGATCACAGCGCTCGAGAAGGCGACACCCTGCGGCGGCGCAGACCGTGACCGAGACACGATCCCCGACATCGTCGACCGCTGCGCCGACGAGCCCGAGGACTTCGACGGCGACAAGGACGACGACGGCTGCAAGGACATCGATCCCCACGGGGACGACGACGGTGACGGCATCGCGAATGTCGACGACGGCTGCCCTGAGGTCCCCGAGGACTTCGATGGTCACAACGACGACGACGGCTGCCCCGAGACCAGCGAAGACAGTGACGGCGACGGCATCGTCGACGTCGTCGACCAGTGCCGGATGGCTGCCGAGGACATCGACAACTTCCAAGACTCCGACGGCTGCCCGGATCCCGACAACGACAACGACAACATCCCGGACTTCCGCGACGCCTGCGCCATGTCTCCCGAAGACATCGACGGCTGGATGGACGACGATGGCTGCCCCGACGCTGACAACGACCTCGACGGCATCGCCGACGTGATCGACAAGTGCCCGAACGAGCCTGGCGACCGCCAGCGAGAGGGCTGTCCGCTGCAAGACGGTGATGGCGACGGCATTGCTGACATCAATGACCGATGCCTCGATCAGCCGGAGACCAAGAACGGCTACCTCGACGAGGATGGCTGCCCAGACACGCCCCCCTCTCGGGTTCGCGTCACACGCCAGCGGGTGCTGCCTGACGACACCGTCAAGTTCACCTCCGGCTCGGCCTACCTGGCACAGGAGAGCTACGCCCTCCTCGACAGCATCGTCCAGGTGTTGAATGACGCCCCGACCATGCGCCTGCGCATCGAGGGGCACACGGACGCCCAAGGCGGCGACGACGCCAACCTCCGCCTCTCGCGTGACCGCGCAGACTCGGTGCGTACCTACCTGATGTCGAAGGGCATCTCCGAGTCGCGGCTGACGGCCACGGGCTTTGGGGAGACCAAGCCGGTCGACACCAATCGCACCGAGCGCGGACGAGCCCTGAATCGACGGGTGGAGTTCCACATCCTCGAGTAGGAAGGACCGTCGACGCCGCGACCGCCGGCGCAGGCAACAAAACCGACTGACCCGTCAGTATTTAGCGACGCGATAAACGGCGTCTTGCGCGCAAGATCAGAGGATGCGGCCACCCGCATCCAGCGTTAGTCGCCCTTCGTCGACAGGAGAGGGTGATGGTCGTCGCAACCGAGACAGACCTCCGCACGGGTCCAGCGCTTCAGAAGGCCGTCCGTGCCTTCGCTAAGGAAGACCGCGCAAGGTCCTGGCGACTGCTGATCGTCACGATGGTCGTGCTCTTTGGCGCTGAGGCCGTCACCGCCCTCGCTCCATGGTTCTGGCTGCGCTGCGTCGCCATGCTCATCGCTGGCCTGACCAGCGTGCGGATGTTCATCTTCGTTCACGACCACCTGCACGGCGCCATCTTCCGCGACTCACCCGCAGGGAAGGCCATCATGTGGCTCTACTCCCTGTACTCGCTCAACCCAGCCTCGGTCTGGCGCGAGACGCACGACTACCACCACCGCAACAACGCCAAGATGCTGGGCGGAGCCATCGGTAGCTTCCCCGTAGTCACGACACGGATGTGGAAGGCGATGAGCCCCAGCCAGCGTCGCTGGTACGCATTCGCACGCCACCCGCTGAACATCCTCGTCGGCTACTTCACCATCTTCGTCGGTGGCATGTGCCTCTCGTCCTTCTTCCGTCGGCCGACGGTCCACTGGCAAGGCCCTGCATCCATCCTGCTGCACTTCGGCCTCGGGGTGGTCGTCTCGGTCCTCACGGGCGTGTGGTACGCGGGCATCATGGCGGTGTTGATGCCACAGTTCATCGCCTGCATGCTCGGCAGCTACCTGTTCTACGTGCAGCACAACTTCCCCGACATCCAGCTGCGGGACCGTCGCAACTGGGACTACCAGTTCGCCGCCCTCAACTCGTCGTCGATGTTCGACATGAGTCCTGCGATGCACTGGTTCACGGGCAACATCGGCTACCACCACGTCCATCACCTCAATCACCGGATTCCCTTCTACCGGCTCCCCGAGGCGATGGACGCCGTGCCCGAGCTACAGTCCCCGACCCGCACCAGCTGGCACCCGCGCGACATCGCCGCGGCCCTTCGCCTCAAGGTCTGGGATCCTCGCGCGAAGCGCATGGTCGGCTGGGCCGAGCTCTAGTCACTCTTCGCCGGCGTCGTCCGCTCTTGCCGGCACGCTCGCTTCGTCGCGCACCTGCGGCCACGCCTCGCCGGCCTCGACCATCCCGGACGGGCCCTGGGCCAGCACGTCGTCGACCGTCGGGCCGTCGTCGGGGTGGCGCCTCCACCGAACGGGGCGCACGACCTGCGCCTCCTGCCCCTTCAGCAGCCGCTGGATGTTCGACAGGTGGGTCCAGGCGATACCGAGTCCGAGCACGAGGGCGACGACCAGCATGGCGGGGTCGAGCCACCAGACGACGCCCACCAGCATCAGGCATGCGGTGAGAGCCGCGACGGACGAGCGGCCCGTCAACCCGAGCACCACAGCCCAGGTGAGCGCCGCGAGCGCCGTCGGGCCAGGCGTCACTGCGAGCATGGCGCCAGCCCCTGTCGCGACGCCCTTCCCGCCCCTAAACTCCAGGAAGACCGGATAGCAGTGACCGAGGAACGCGCTCGCCGCCACGATGGCCGGCCACCAGAGCCCGAGCTCCGGCCAGAGAAGCTGTGCGCCCATCACGGGCACGAACCCCTTGCCCACGTCGAGCAGCAGCACGGGCAGAGCAAGCTCCCAGCCGTAGAGCCGCTTGACGTTCGTCGCGCCGATGTTGCCGCTTCCAGAGGCTCGGACGTCCGGTCCCTCACCAAAGAGCGTCGTGACGACGATGGCGAACGGAACAGCCGCCAGCAAGTAAGCCAGGGCGAGGTAGAGGACCGTCACGTCACTGCACGCGTGCGCCCGGCATGATGGAGCGGACGACCTCGTGACGGAAGGCACCCGGTGTGCCCGCCTCGCCCGTGTTCGTCGTGCCGCCACCGCCGCCGCCCGTCGAGCTAGTGTTGCCGCCTCCTCCAGCGGGATCTGTCGTGGCCGTCTCTGTGGTCGCACCCGTGAGATCGCTCAAGCACACGACCGCATCGGGCTCCATCAGCTCCGCACGCTTGGAGGCAGTGCGGTAGGTCACGGTCACGTCCTTGTCGCCGTCGACCCACTCTAGCTTGGCTTCGAGCGTGTACTCCGTGTCGGGCTCGAGCTCCTGCAGCGGGATGACGGCGGCCGTGTAGAGCAGCCCTGCATCGTAGTCTGTGTCGCCCGGCGCGCGGACGGCGACTGGGATGGGCCCGTCAGGACCGTGCACACTCGCATTGACGACCTCGAGCGCGTACGGGTTGGGCGAGGTCAGCCCGCCGCGACCGGCCGTGGCCGAGCCGACGGTGATGGTGATGGGGTAGCCGACGGTCTGGCCACAGAGGGGGTCCAAGACGTCAGAGATGACCACGCCCGTCTGCACGCCCACCTGGCTATCCGTCGGGTACACGACAGGATTCTGTGCGCGCTGAGTCGCTGGGTACTCGTAGACGACGACGAGGTTGAAGAGACCGAGCCCGAGCTCTTCGTCGTAGGTCGACACGTCGACCCCCGAGGCGACCCAAGAGGGCTGCAGCATGATCTGCCGGGTGAACGGCAGGTCAGCGAGGCCGTCGATGAAGGCGTCGAGGTCGTCGAGCGACTCCTGGTTGTCGAGCACCGACAGCTCCCAGATCCCCATGTCGAAGGAGGTGTCGTCGAACGCGTAGCCAGCGGTGTCGAGGCGATCCATCACGTCGTACCCGGTGTAGCCAGGGACCGCGGACTGCTCGAACTCGATGCGATCGAACGTCGGACTGTTCTTCTCGACGTAGTCGCCATGAGACTCGACGGCAGCCTGCACGTCCTTCTGCACCCGACCACGTGGGAGCCCCGTGAAGCGTCGGTAGCAGTTCGTGCGATTCAGGAGCTGCACGGCGGACGCATTGTCGATGCTTCCCTCGCCCGGCACTACGCTGTGGCAGGCGTCGTCGAGCGTCTCGAAGTCCTGGCAGCCAGCCAGAAGAATCAGGGCAGTAGCGAGAGTCATCATGCCGGCAATCTAGCACGCCACGCCGATCCCGTGACCGTCCGCTCGCCACCGATGACGCCTACAGCTCCCCGGTGCTGGCGAGCAGCTCCATGGCTGCAATGTCCCGCGCCATGCGCTCCTGAACAGCGGTGAGCTCTGCGGCCCGAACTGCCAGCTCGGCCTGCTCGACCTCCAGCCAGGTCGCACTCCCCGAGCCGAACCCAAGCTCTGCGAGCCGGAGGTTCTCGCGCGCGAGGCGAAGCTCCTCCCCCGTCGCCGCAAGGCCCGTCGACGCCCTACGGAAGGCCTCGAAGGCGACACGAACCTCCTGCTCAGCCGTCTGCTCGGCGAGCTGGACCTGAAGTGCTGCAGCCCGAAGCTGCGCGGAGGCCTCACGACGCTCTGCGAGACGCAGCCCCCCATCCCAGAGGCTCCAGGTCGCGGAGACCGACAAGCGCCAGAACCACGGCTCCGGCAGGAAGGCTTGTCCTTCGTCGTAGTTGTAGGTGAACTGACCATCCACCACGGGCAGCCACTGGGCCGTCAGACCGCGCCGGTTGAAGCGTGCCGCGTCGGCCTGGTGCCGAGCTGCCTGCACGTCGAGGCGCCCACGCCCCCGCGCGACAGCCGCCTCGAGATCGGTCGGCACGGACATCGGTGGAGGCAGCTCGAGTGTCTCGGGCGCTTCCTCACCCACGACGATGGCAAAGGCCTGCTCCGAGCCGATCACCCCCTCGAGGGCCTGGTCGAGGTCACGCTGGGCCCGAGCCACAGCGAGCTGGGCCTGGATGCGCGCTCGAGCATCGGTGACGCCGGCCTCGACCTGCCGCTCTGCCAGGACGAGCTGATTGTTCGCGTTGGCCAGTGATGCCTCACTGAGGGCAATGGCCTGCCGTGAGGTGTACAGGCGGTAGTAGACCCTGGCGACCTCCAGCCGGGTCCCACGACGCTCGCGCTCAAAGGTGGCACGTGCTGCCCGTGTAGTCGCGTAGGCGCCGCTCAACAGCGGTATCGCCGTGCCGCTGAACAGCCTCTGCGAGACGCTGAGCTCAGTCTGCCAGAAGTTCTGCGGGATCAGAGGCTCGTCGGAGCCCTCAAAGGCCGAGTCGTCGAGCGGTGGAAGCTCGAAGCCCCCCAGCGACGACGAGAGCTCGTCGAAGTAGGCGCTGAATCCATCCGCGATGCCGGAGCCAAAATCGGCCTCAGCCTCGTACTGATTCCAGATCCGCGTTGCTCTCGCGTTGACCCTGGGCTGAATCGTGCTCCAGGCCTTCCCTCGCAGGGTGAGTGTCTGGTTGAGCTGCTCCTCGGCGAGCTGGAGTGCGATGCTCCGGCTCTCCGCCGACGCAACCGCTTCTTCGAAGGTCATCGCCTCAGCAACACCCGGCGACAGCGCCGCGGCCCCGAGGAGGCCGGCGAGCAGCCCCTTCGCCGTAGCCTCGGCGAGCGCCGAGGGACTGGACGACTCCCGGCCCGAGAACAGGCGCCGGCGCAGCCGATCGAAGTCGTCGTTGATGCTGTAGAAGGTGGGAACCATCACCAGCGTGAGCAGGGTGGCGAAGGTCAGTCCGAAGATCACCGCAACGGCCATTGGGCCCCACCACTGTGCACTCGCGCCACCGACGTTCAGCTTCAGGTTGAGAAAGTCGACCGAGATGCCGATCGCCATCGGCACGAGACCCAGGGTCGTCGTGATCGCCGTGAGAACGACAGGACGAAAGCGGGTGAGGCCAGCCTCGACCAGCGCATCCTCGACGGAGAAGCCACGAGCCAGGAGCTGCTGCACGTAGTCGAGCAACACGATCGCATTGTTGACCACGACCCCTGCCAGCGAGATCACCCCGATGCCCGTCATGATCACGCTGAACGACGTTCCGGTGAGCAGCAGCCCCCACAGCACACCGGTGAGGGAGAGCGTCACGGTGAAGATGATGATCAGCGGCATGGAGAGGCTGTCGAACTGGGTGACGAGCACCATGAGGATCAAGGCGACAGCGATGGCGAAGGCGCGCACGAGGAACTCGGCCGACTCCTGCTGCTGCTCGTCAGCGCCGCCTGTCGACAGGGACATCCCCGGTGGGGGCTCCAGGCCGTCGAGCAGCGCCTGCACATCGGCGCGCACCTCGTTCTCGTTGAAGCCGTAGAGCACATCTCCCGTGATCGTCACGACGAGGTCTTGGTCGACGTGCTGGATGGCGCCGGAGCCACCGACGAGCTCGTAGGACGCCACAGTCGAGATGGGCACGGGGAAGGTGTCGGGACTGCGGTCCTCCCGGCCGGGCAGACGCAGCCCGAGCACGGACTGCAGGTCGTCACGGTACTCGGGTGCGAGCTGCACGACGATGTCGTGCTCGTCCTCGCCGTCTCGCAGCGCGCTTGCCTTCGTTCCGGCGATGGCCGAGCGCACAGCATCGCCGACCGCCGCCGTGCTCACCCCCACCCGCTTGGCCGCGCCACGGTCGACGACCAGTCGCATCTCGGGGCGCCCGACCTTGTAGTCGTGCTCCAGCGCCGTGACGCCCGGAACGCCCGCGAGCTGCCGCACCAGATCCTGCGCATAGGTGCCGACCTCGTCGAAGTCGTCACCGCTGACCTTCACCTCGATGGGCTTACCGACCGGAGGGCCCATCATCTCGGGATCAACCGAGATGCGCGCCCCCGGGATCAGCGCCACCTCGTCCCGGAGTGCGGAGACGGTGTCGCGCGTGTCCGCGACGCGCTCTGGGTCACCCGCTAGGCGGTTGTTGGGGTGAGGTGGAAAGTCGATCGTGATCCGCGCCTCATTCGGTCGAGCACTGGTGCCCGAGAGCGCGTCACCGCCGGCCGACACGCCGGTCTGAGCGACCCATGTGTCGACATTGGGCGTGCGAGCCAGCACTGCCTCGACCTCTCGGACGAGCCGATCCGTCGTCTCGACATCAGTGCCCTGGGGGGCCACGATGCCGACAATCGCGCGGTCAGGCTCTGTATCGGGCATGAACTCGGTGCCGTGGTTGAACCCCGCGTAGATCGCCGCCGTCAGCACGAGCGACAGAGTGACCGCTGCCGCGGACAGGTAGCGGTGGTTGATCGACATCTCGAGCAGGCGCCTGTAGCTGCGCATGACCGGCCCGAGCTCACGGTTGATGGCGTACTCGTCCTCCCCCGAGCCGACGCGTCGGATGTCTCTCGGCATGAACCGGGACATGGCCACAGGCATCACCACGACAGCGACCACGAGCGAGGCGACGAGCACCGTGATGATGGTCTTGGGCAGGTAGCCCATGAACTCACCCATGATGCCGGTCCAGAAAGCCAGGGGCCCGAAGGCCGCGACCGTCGTCGCAGTGGAGGCCGCCACCGCCACCGCCACCTCCGAGGTGCCGTCGACCGCAGCCCGCGCACGGTCCTTCCCCATCTCTGCATGCCGGTAGACGTTCTCGACGACCACGATGCCGTTGTCGACAAGCATGCCGAGCGCCATGATCAGCGAGAACAACACGACCATGTTCAGCGTGAAGCCGGCAGCGTCGAGGACGAGCATGCTGCCGAGCATCGACAGAGGAATGGCGATGGCCACGAAGAGGCTGTTGCGCAGACCCATCGAGAACACCAGCACCCCGACCACCAGGATCAGGGCCGTGATGATGTTGTTCTGGAGCTCCTGCACGATGGACCGGATGTTGCGAGACTGGTCACCGAGGACCCGGTACTCGACGCCCTGCGGCCAGGCCTCGGAGTGCTCTGCGACGAGCGCCTTCAGGCCCTCGGCCACCTCCAAGATGTTCGACCCCGCACGCTTCGTGACAGACAAGCTGACCGACGCCTCACCGCGCATTCGCGCATAGGTGTCGCGATCCTTGTACGTGTCGACCACGCGAGCCACGTCGCGCACGAACACGGGCCGACCGCCGACCCGCTTGATGGCCACCGACTCGATCTGGGAGGCCTCGCTGAACTCCCCGGGAACCCGCAGGAGGAAGTCGCCGCGTCCCACCTCGACGTTGCCGCCCGGGATGTTCACGTTCTCGTCGGCGATGGCACCCGCGACATCGCGGATGGACAGGCCGTAGTGGCCGAGCCTCTCGGGCAGGATCTGGACCTGGATCTCTCGCTCGATGCCGCCAGTGACCTTCGTGTCGAGCACGCCCGGGATGCGCTTGGCGTCTTCCTCGAGGGCCTCCGCGAGACCCTTGAGCCCCTCCTCGTCGAGCCCGCCGGCGATCGTGATGAGCAAGACGGGGATATCGCTGAACGAGATCTCGCTCACCGTCGACTCGTCGGCGTCGTCAGGCAGGCTCGCGCGCGCCCGGCTCACGCGGTCACGGACCTTCTGAAGCACGTCTTCGACGACGACCTCGGGCTCGAACTCGACGACCGTGATGCTGACGCCCTCGGCCGACGTGGAGTTGAGCTTCTTGATGTCCCGGAGTGATGCCACCTCGTTCTCGATGGGAATCGTGACGAGCGACTCGACGTCTTCGGGTGACACGCCAGTGTAGGGCGTCGTCACGATGATCACGGGCAGCGCGATGTCTGGATTGGACTCACGTGGCAGCGTCACGTAGCTGACGAGACCCGCGACGAAGACCACCAGGACACCCAGAAAGACGGTCGTAGCATGGTCGACCAGCCATTGAATCAGCCCACGCATCGATTCACTCGAAGACCGGACGGCCCGCGCTACAGCACGAGCCCTCGCGAGAGATGATGAGAGAGTCGCCGTCCATCAACTCGCGATGGCCCGTGACCACCACCCGGTCGCCCGGCGCGAGCCCGGCTGTCACGATGACCTCGTCGTGCACCACGTCACCGAGTGTGATGGGCCGCCAGCGAGCCAGTCCATCCTGCTCGACGAACACTCCCCGGTCACGCCGACGGGTGACCAGCCAGTCCTGGGGAATCACCACTCCGTCGCCAACGGACCGACTGACGGTCACGCGGGCGATCATCCCTGGGAGCAGCTGGCGCTCCGCGTTCTCGACCTCGACCTCCACGGGGAAGGCCCGGGTGTTGAGGTCTGCCGCCGGCGCAATGTGGCGAATCGTCCCCAGCCGGCCCTCGCCAGCCGCGGCCGCCCAGACGTCGACGGGGTCACCCACTCGCAGGGCGCCAACGTCACGGTCCGACACGGAGAGGGTGACGAGGACGGGGTCGAGCTGAACCAAGCGGGCGACGGGCGCCCCAGGGCCCGTCGACTCTCCGACCTCGACACCGACCGAGGCGACGACGCCGTCGAAGGGTGCCGACACCATGGCCCGGGACAGACGCGTGCTGGCCTGCCGGGCACTCGCCGCTGAGACCCGAGCGTTCGTCTCGGCCAGCAGCACCTGCTGAGCAGACGCAAGATCACCCAGCCGACGCACACGCTCGAGCTCGGCCTCGGCCTGGTCGGCCTGTGCGGCCGCCTGATCGGACTGCGCAGCGAACAGCGCCACGTCGACGGAGGCAATCCGGGCGCCGGTCTCGACGACATCACCTGCTCTGACGTACACCCGCTCGACATAGCCCCCGTTGGCCGCAGCGAGGAGGGCATCTCGACTCCCCTCGACCTCACCGGGCAGGTCGAGCTCGAGCCGCATCGTCGCCGACTCCAGTGCGATCACCTCGACACGCGTCGCCTCAGACGACGCAACAGTCGCCTCGGGCTGCACCGAGCTCTGATCCGCACCGGCAAACCCACAGCCCAGGGCGAAGATGGCCGTCAGTGCACCAAGCTGTGCATGCCATCGATGCCGCGCAGACCCCATCTCGGACTCCTGTGAATACCCTTAACTCTGGCTCGGCTGGCTTAACCGGTCCCTGCTTGCTCGCAGTCGCCCGGCAGCGTCAGAGCGACGCGGCACTCCCAAAGTGGCGCAGCCGCGCCACGAACGATGTCGTCTCGAACTGTCCCGACGAGGCCACATGGGTCACTGGGCCATCTTGTCCTTGTCGAGATCTTGCTGACCGTCGCGGCTGTACTCACAAGCAAGCGTCGGATCGTCGATCAGCATCTGCGAGTGCTTCCGGTCAATCGCGCTGGTGCCCGACTCACCGGGAGCCAGAATCGCCTCGCGGAGATGCGCCAAGCCGCGCTCGGTCATCGATGCCTCACCTCGCTTCGCCCCAATGCAGAGCTCGGTGGCACCGAGCTCCTTGAGGTTCCACACACGGTTCGGGCAGCGCTCGTTGGCCTTCTCGTGCCAGGAGAGCGATGCATCGAGATCACCCCGCGTTCCAGCTAGCACCTTGACAATCCACCAGTCTGGGACCAGCCGGTAGAAGATGCCGATGGCGTGCCATGCGTCGCAGGGAAGCTGCTCCGCACCGCCGATGGACGAGTACTCGAACGAGCCATCGCCCGCCATCAGCCAGTCTCGCTCGATGGTCTTGGCGAGGAACAGGCTCGCCAAGACCCCCCGAGTCGTCCCGTAGCGACCGTTCGCGACGCCGCGTGCGAACCGGAGGTGCCGGTCGTCAGGATGGTGCTTCAGCCCCAGGTCCGCAACACGGACCATCTCTCTGTACCAAGCCAGCTTGTCGAGCGTCTTGTCGGCCTCGCCCAGCTCATACATGAACCGCACGATGTGCCAAGCCGCCTCCGGGTCGGTCTCGTCAGCGGCGAGCCGCTGCTCCGCGAGAGCAAGCCCCTCCTTGTAGCGGTGCTCGTGGTACATCACCTCGAGATCCCAGTGACGGCTCGTCTCAGGTGTGACCTGTCCAGCGTAGAGCAGCGGGTACGGCTGCGCGACGGACTCGGCGGACTCGGTGGACTCGGCGGGCTCGGCGGACTGGACCACCGACGCATCATCGGGCCCCGAAGCGGGGATGGGTGGCTCAGCAAGCGCAAGGGACACGCACACGAGCAGAAGCGTCATCATGGTCTCTCCTCCGACGGCCCGGCTAGCGCACTGCAGTGAGCCGGTCGACGCATAGTCACTGCGCTATTCCGGTCAGGGGTCTTCCGGAATGGGCCGATCGTACCCTACGATCACGCGCCGCGGCGCTCCGCCCGTCCAGAAGTCATGCACCAGCGCACGGTACCGCTGATCATCCGGACCGATCTTGTGGAACTCAGGTCCCAGTGAGACGACATGGTACTTGCGACCTAGGCTGAACACCCAAGGCAGGCCTTCGAGGCTCTCGGCCGCGTTCGCGCGCCAGCGCTCCCGCTCTTCGTCCGTGTCGATCCCGAATGCTGGCAGCTGGGTCGCATCGAGACCACTGATCTGCACCAAGATGGGCACCCCGAGCGGCTCGACATGTGGCCACCACTCGGGGCCGAAGATGCACGCGACCGGGTCTTCTCCCCGTGCACGGAGCGCGGCGTCGCAGGCGGGCTGTACCTTGCCCCATCGGTCGGCGTCGGGCATGCCTTGGGGCTGCCAGGTCGGAATCCACGAGCCGTCGAGCAGAGCCTTCACACGCCCGGCCTTCACCGACTTGGGCAGCACCTCGACCACCTGATCGAGGTTGCCCACGACCCCTGCACCACCTGCCGAGTACCCGACCAGGAGGACGCGATCGGTGGCGTCGTCGAGGCCCAAGCCCACGAGCGCCTCCAGACCTGCGCGCACGTTCCGACGACCTGAGAAGAACCATCCGTCCGACGACCCAGTCGTCTCTCGCCGCTCCGTCTCATCACCCAGCCATAGATCAGAGCTGCAGTAGTGGAACCGAACGTGATTTGCACCCGCAAAGTCTGGGTTTACTGCAGCAGACCTAGAGAACAGCCCCTCTCCCTTGATGGGCCGTGACGTACCGGCGGCCGCCTGCGTCGTCGTGGTCAGCTTCTCCTTCCGCTCGCTGCATGGAACCTGATCGTCGTCACAGAAGAAGCCGCCCGCCAGCTGGACCACCCACGTGTCCGAGCCCTGGTCCCGGACGTCGATCGCGAACGGTGTACCATCGTTACAGCGGGCGGCAGCCCACTTCGGGTCCGCCTCGGCCGGCTTGTAGACCTTGAACGGCGACGGGGGCGTTGGGGCCTTTGCCTTCGCCTTGGCCTTCGCCTTGACCACCCTCGATGGGGCCGTGGGGGCCGGGCTAGGCGCAGGTGCTGGCTCGGTACAGGTGCACCCGAGCAGTGCGATCAGGAGTGCCATCTGTCCTCCGGGACACGCACCGTACCAGTCGGGTCACGACAGGTGTTCGAGGAGCATACGCTCTAGCGCCACGGCCTCGACGGCGCCCCCTCGGGGCTCGAACGTCCCGTACCAGCGCTCGACGGCGCGCGGGTCACCTGTTCGAATGTCGAGCCAGATAGCGGTGAGCTCTACGAGACGCTCCACACGCGGGCTGCGGCTGGAGCTCCGGATCTGCATCGACCACTCGGCAGCTCTCTGGATCCGCCCTGCACGCGCCTCCGCTGCCGCCATGAGACATGCGCTGCGAAGCAACAGAAACGGTGAGGAGAGCTCTGCCCACGTCCGACGACCTCGAGCCAGCCGCGGCAGCGCCTCGTCGGGCTGTCCACGAAGCAGGTAGACCAGCCCGAGCAGCTCATGTGCACTGGCCAGCGCCCGCCAGCGACGACTCTCTTGCAGGCACCCGATGGCCGACAAGAGCCGCCGCCGCGCGGGTGCAAGCTCGCCGGCGAGGATGTCGCACTCGGCCCTCGCGATCTCGACGACCGCGACGAGCTCCTCGTCTCCAGTGAGCGTCGCGAGCTGCTGGGCCTCCGGCAGTGCAGCAGAGGACTGACCCGAGACGCACTCGGCGACGCCAACCAACAGCGCGCTCTCGACCTCGTGAACCAGGTGCCCCCGCTCTGCCCAGCGCTGACGCGCCTCCTGGGCATGAAGGGCGCAGTCGAGCCACACACCACGGTGACTGTGCACGGTCGCAAGGAGCTGTCGGGTAGCAGCCTCCTGTCGAGTGTCACTGTTCACTCGGGTACTCTCGACCGCTTGATCGAGCAGCATGATGACCTCGGTGTCCGGTCGTCCTGTCGCGATCAAGACCTCCGCGAGGCTCCGCACCAGCTCACCGTCTGGGGTGCTCGTGTCCGTGTCAGATACCGCCAGCGCGAGCCGCAGGGCCTCGTCCACCTCCGCCCGGGAGCGATCGAGAGCCACCAGCACAGGCACCATCCGCTGCTGGAGGCTCGCAGCACCACGCTGGTCCCCGGCCTGCAGAGCGAGCTCTCGCGACTCTCGCAACAGGGCGAGGGCTGCATCGGGGTCCTGGTTCGCGCTCTTGACTGTCGCAAGGGCCGCCAGCGCGTGACGCCGGGCTCCTTGTGGGTCCCGAGACGACTGCTCGAGGGCGTCCTCGAAGTCGAAGCGTGCGGTCGTCCTGCGGCCAGCATCCCAGGAGATGCGTCCACGCTCGACGAGAGCAAGCGCTCGCATCGGCGCCCCCACCGCCGGATCGCCGATCATCCGGTCGAGCAGAGGCACGAAGCGCCCCAGCATGCCCCGATCGCGGAGCCCCGAGACGAGGACCAACGTCGCCCGCGCAGCAGCCACGGGCTCCGGCCAGCGGGCGATGGCCTCCAGGTGCCTTCGCTGGGCGTCCATCGACGCTCGGCGGAAACTCTCTCCCTGCTCCATGGCACGGAGCAGGCCCTCTCCATGCTCGAGCCAGAGCGTGGCCGCCGCCGCGCGGGCACCCACTCGTAGTGCCTCGAGCTGAGCCGTCGTGCCCACGAACGCTCGGACGGCCTGCAGCAGGCGCACCGTGAGTCGCTCGCCGGCCCAAGCCTCCACCCAGGACGCCTCGACCAGAGCGGCGAGTCTCTCCCCTGCTGGTGTCGCGTCACTGGTCTTCGCCAGCAACGCCACCGCGAGATCGGCATCCACCTCGCCCTCGAGGAGGGCAAGCCAGCACAGATCGCGCCGCTGCTCCGTCGTCAGCGCCTCCCACGCGAGACACAGCGGACTTGCTCCGGCACCCAGGCTGCCAAGAGACGCAGGCTCGAGAGGTGCCACCAGCGCCAGGGCGAGCGGCACTCCACCGAGCTGCTCGAGCACCCCGTCCTCGAGCGCGCTCTTGGTGTCTGTCGACGCGCGCTGCTGCAGCAGCATCCGAGCCGCTGAAGGCTGCAGTGGCTCTAGGTGCACAGCGCTCTCGTCCGGCAGCCCGAGCGGCTGACGAGCAGTCACCAAGACACGTCCCTCGGGAGCGAGCGTCAGCCAGGTCGCGAGGAGGGCTCGCAGTGGCTCCCGTGACTCATCTGCTCCATCGAGGACGAGCATCTGCCCACGGGCGCTCCACGCACGCCCGAGCTGCAGAGCCTCAAGCCCCGTCGCGTCCACCACCACATCGAGCGCCTCTGCAACAGTCGCGACGATGTCATCCTCTGCCGCGATGCCGACGAGATCGACCCAGACCGCCTTGGGGGAGACTGCGCGCGCGAGCCGGGTCTTTCCGATGCCAGCAGGCCCGACCAGCGTCAGCACACCTGCCCCGGAGCCGGCGATGAGAGCCTCTTCGTGCCCTCGCCCCACGAGCGCACTGCGGCGCTCTGCAAGCGCACGAAGCGCATCGAGCTGCCCGGCGCTCACCTGACCCCACTCAGACGAGCAGTCGGAGCTTGCGCACGGCACGCAGCACCGACTCGTCGGTCTCGAGCCCCTCGACGGCGTCCAGCGCCACCCACCGTGCGTCGAGCGCATCGGAGCCCGCGGTCGCTGTGAGGCTCGGAGCAACAAAGGCGAAGCGAACGTCGAAGTGCCGATGTGCAGGCTGCCCTCGCAGCGTCGGAATCACGTGCACATCGACATCAAAGACCGCCGGCCCGAAGGCGAACGGCAGCGCCGTGAGGCCGACCTCTTCTTCGACCTCTCGTCGAGCCGCCGCGAAGATGTCCTCGTCGTGCGGATCGACATGCCCGCCCGGCTGCAGCCAGCGCCCGAGCTTGCTGTGGAGAATCAGGAGGAGCGCATCGCGGGTGGGCGAGAGCACGAAGCTGCTGGCTGTGAAGTGCCCTGGAGACCAATGATCGCGTGCGAAGGGATCCCCATCGACACCGAGGAGGTCTCGCATCCGACCGAGGTGACCCTCCTCCACCGCATCGCCTGGGACATGGGCCGCGAGGAGCCCCCGCAGGTGATCACGACGAGTCAATGCACCACCTTGCCATCCAGGTACCAGTGTCCGCCTGGCAGGGTCTCGGACGACTTCTGCCACCAGGCTCGCCACTCTCGCAAGTGAGCCTGCTGCACGCGCCATGGCCCATCGGCATCGAACGGCAGCCCATGGCCCGTGGTGATCACCAGCTCGTCGTAGGCCGTTCGGCGGGTCCAGGCGTCATCGTGAGCCATGCGCTCGATGAACCACCCACCATCCAGCCGTCGACCGCCACGATGGCGAACGCCCAGGGGCAGAGAATCTCCGTGCGCAGCCCACCAGGCCTCCCACCGATGGCGGGAACCGGGTCGCTTGAGGTCTTCGTGATGACCCGTGAGGATCTCCAGCGCCCCCGCCGCGATCTCGACGACCCGAGTGTCCGGCGTGCGAAGGCGCGCCAGTAGATCCGGCACCGCTCGTGGGTCACCCAGCAGGCCTAGCCCCTGGATGGCGCCGAGAGCCATCTCGCCTGCACCCGCCGCTGCGGTGCGCAGCAGCAGGTAGTTCTCGGGCCCACCGTACCGACCGACGATCTCTCCGGGATGGCCGGACAGGTCGCTGCGCCGCTGCACCAGAGCCTCGCGATGGAAGTGCACGCCCTGGGGGTCACCGAGCAGGAGCAGTGCCAGCGCTGCTGGCTCAGCCAGCCTGCTGTCCTCGAGAGCCGAGGCTACGGCGGCCACGGCAGAGCGGTCCCCGATCCGGCCCAACGCGCTCACAGCAGCCCGACGAATCACCGGGCTGCCCCCCCGAGCCAGGCCCAGGAGCGGGCGCACAGCCGCCGCTTCGCGACGCAGCCCGAGGAGCTCGGCTGCTGCAGCGACGGCATGAGCGGGCGTCGCCTTGGGCGCCTCGACGCAGCGGAGCAGCCCGTCCACAAGCGCTGCGTTGGGGGAGCGCGCAATGGCGCCCTGAAGCGCCCGATAGGCTGGCCCCTCGACCATCCGCTCGAGGAGGTGCCGAAGCAGGACCTCTGACGCCTCGAAGGAGCGATGGCCGCTGAGCAGGTCAACAGCAGCGACATACCGTAGAACGGGGGGATCGCTGGGTCGACCGCGGCCGGCGGTGGCCACTCGGGCCGATGCCTCGAGCTCGCGCGCGAGCGCCCGAACCACGCCCCGCCCCGACGCGGCGACCGCGATGCGGTGAGCCCCCAAGCGACGCTCCGGTCGGTCTGCATCCGCGCGCCGCCAGGGTGGCCGCGACCGCTGTGCATCATGACGCGCTCGAGCCTGGGCCGCGGACCGCTCCAGGTGCCAGGCGAGGCTCAGGCCAGGGTCACCGGCGAGTGCGTCCACTGCCGCCATGCCAGCAGCCAGGTCGGCCTCGGCAAAGCGCTCTCGCGCGGCACCCAAGAGGGCTCGCGGTACCTCATGCCCCCCCGCGAGGGCGAGCCGGCCGAGTCGCACGAGCGTCCAGGCCTCCCGCACCGGCAGGATGGCCTCCGAGAAGGTGGCAAGGGCCTCACGATAGAGCTTCTCGGCACCTGCCAGGTCGCCGCTCCCCAGTGCGAGGTCACCAAGACGAAGCTTCACCCGCCCACAGACCTCGACCGAGCGCCCAGTCGCCAGCTCTAGCGCTCCACGCCAGACTGCCCCCGCGCCCGCCACGTCACCCTGAAGCCGCAGCACCTCGCCCTTGACCAGCGCGACTCGCGCAGCCAGCGAGCGGAGCCCGACACGACGTGCCCCAGCCTCCGCCTCAACGAGCGCACGCTGCGCGACCTCAGCCCGCTCCTGCCGAACGGCACGCTCCGCCACCAGCACTGCCCACTCGACGCGCTGTGGCTCCGTCAGACCCAGTGCGACCGCCTCGTCGAGCAAGTCCTCCGCCCAGGGCTCCTGACGCGTGATGGCGATGGACGCGGTCACCAGGCCGGCCTCTCCCCGAAGCTCATCGGGGCCCTCACGACGAATGCGGCGCAAGAGCGCCTCGGCCTCGTCATGCAGCCCGAGGGCAGCCTCGAGGCGCGACAGCTCGAGCACTGCTGGCCAAGGCGTCTGTGTCGTCGTGAAGGCGTGGAATCGTCCCAGGAGCGCCTTCAGGCCATCGCGGGCCTGGCGCCGCCTCCCGCGCTGAACCCTGGACCGAGCGAGCGCAAGTCCGACCGACTGCACGAGCTGGGCGCCACCTGGGGTCACCACGTCGTCGACCTGCTCCTCGAGGAAGCGCTCGAGCTCGAGCTCCCACGCCTCGGCGTCGGCCAGAGCGAGTGCGAGTGCCCTTAGGCAGTCCACGTCGGGGAGAGGGGCACCGGGCCACCCAACCGGAAGACGAGCCCGCTTGAACGCCTTGAGCCATGCCTCGCGAGCAGCTCGTCTGTCGAGCGCCACCAGCGAATCTCCCAGCAACTGCCAGGCCCGTACGTGGTCACGATCTGCCTCGGTTGCACGCTGCAGGAACGTGACCGCGCGCTCGGGACGCCCATCGCGCAGCGCACGTGCACCTGCACCCACCAGCTGCCAGACATCTTCCGGGTCAGCCTCCAGCCGCAGCGCACGGCGGTCCTCGTCACGCGTCACCCGGGCATCGATCTCCGCGATGGAGCCCGCGAGCCAGCCGCCGAAGGTGCTGTGCTCGGCACGAAGCCTATGACCATCCCAGGTGCCGAAGGCGGGTCGTCCGTGCCTGTCCAGCGCCCATGCCCATCGCAGCTCACCGGGACCGTCAGCGAAGAACACGACGCCGTCTGCCCCATCACTCGCGACGGCAACGTCAGCGGCCGCTCGGATTCGGAGCGCACCACGGAAGAGCGCGGCGCCATTGTGCAGCCCTAGAAACTGCCGCAGGCCTTGCGGCAGGCGACGCCCAAGGTGCGCCTCTAGCGCGGTCAGGGCTTCCAGGGGTGCCGGAGCATTGAGCTGGTGTACATCGTGTCGGTACTTCGACACGACACGCTGGAGTGGCGCGAACGCAGGTGCAACGTCCATGGTGGTCCAGAGGCAGGGCGGCGGACAAGTGGTGCGCGGGAACACACCGGAGGGACCACAACTATACAGGAAGTGCTCTGGACGCGCTACCCGAGCCCTCCAAGGCGGCTCCCCTCACCTGCCGAGGGCTACGTCGCGCTCAGCCGGTGACCGTGGTCCAGTCGCCCGTGAGCTCCCAGGTGAGGTCAGGGAGCTCGTCCCTCGTCTCCACGACGAGAGCGCCCTCTGCAGCCACGCTGGCGGTGCGGCGCCCCATGCGGGCCACGAGTGCCGCGAGGGTCGCCCAGGCCTCATGCACCGCGAGCAGCTCTCCTCGCGACCACGGCAGCACAACGACCCCCGTGGCCGCCACGAAGGTGACCAGCCAGCACGCGATGACGGTGACGTGAACATCGTAGATGGCTGCGAACATCTGACCCTCCGTGACGGGCGGCGTCGGTGTCCTGTTCTTGTTACTGAACAATCGTTCACGCGTCAAATGTTCATACTGAATTCGCTTAAATTCCTCTGGATCAGGGCGATTTCAAGTAGAATCGGACAGATTATGTCCGCCTATTAGGCGCTCGCACGATCGCCATCTCGGTTCCCCGCATGCCGGAGTCACACCATGAACAAGGCACAGAAGCTCGTCAGGATGGTCGAGTTGATGGCCCGGCCCGGCGGCGTGACCGCAGTTGAGCTGATGGCACAGTTCGACCTCGATCAGCGCAGCCTGCGTCGGTACCTGAGTGATCTCCGAGACATGGAGTTTCCCCTGATCGACGGAGGGCGCGGGCAGGATCGCACCCTGACCGTCGATCCCCGGTGGCGACGGACGGGCGTTCACCTCACGCTGTCCGAGGTGCTCTCCCTGCACTTCGGCCGCACGCTGTTCAACTTCCTCGATGGCACTCGCTTCACCCGCGACCTCGACGGCGCCCTCGAGCGACTGCAGCCCGCCATCTCTCGCGCCCACTCCGACTTGGCGCGCGAGCTCGACACCAAGTTCCTCGCCGTTCCGGAGCCGGCCAAGCGCTTCCAGAAGTGGCAGAGCGATCTCGTCGACAATCTGGTCTCGGCGCTCGTCTACAACAACCCGGTGGACGCTCGCTATCGGAAGCCGAGCGGCGTGACCCGCACCTACCGCCTTCATCCGTACACCCTCGCGACCTACAGGCAGGGCCTCTACGTGTTCGCCCACGACCGCATGCAGGACGCCGTGAAGACTTTTGCCGTCGAGCGCTTCACACAGGTCGTCCGCCGGCGAACGGAGCACTTCGAAGTACCCGAGTCGTGGGAGCCATCCACTCACCTGGAGCATGCCTTCGGCATCATCAGTGGCACGCCTCGTCCGGTCGCAGTCGCATTCAGCGAGCGCGTCAGCGCCTACATCCGTGAGCGCGACTGGCATCCGACTCAGGGCTTTCGCACCCTGCGCGACGGCCGACTCGAGCTCTCGATGCAGGTGGCACTGACGATCGAGCTACGAACCTGGGTGCTCGGCTTCGGAGCCGATGCCGAGGTTCTCTCCCCACCCGAGCTGGTTCGGCAGGTCCAGTACGCCCTTCAGCGTGCCGCGGCGCGGTACGACAACCCTACTCGACGCTGGTGAGGACGTGAGCAGACGGGTAGGTAGCCGACATGCCGACCCGTCCCCGGCCGAGCTGGCCCACGGCGCCCTGCGGCGACGACCCGTTCGACGACCTCCCCGCCGCAGACCTCGCGTCTCGCCACGGCGACTACCTCTCTGTCGGTGGAGAGCTGGGCCCAGAGGCGTATGCCGAGGCTGTGGCGGACTACCTCGCATCCCATGATGCTCTGCTAGGCGGACGAGCCAGCCTGCAGCACCTCTCCCAGCAGGCGGAGCTCGTCGCTGTGACCGGCCAGCCGCAGCCTGACACGCGCTCTCCATGGGTATGTGGTGAGCCGGCCACCGCAGCCGACCTCGCCCGCATCGCGACGGACTTCAGCCCTGCGGCCGGCATGGATGCGGCGGATCAAGTGCTCGGACCATGGGCCGACGTGCTGGACGTCACGCGTCCGTGCGAGCATCTGGCCCTTCGCCATGCCCTTGCCGTGTACGCCGTCAGCCTGGTGGAGGCACCGCTGGGGCCGACAGCCACACGCTGGCGCGCTCGTCGGCCGCTTCCGAGCGTCGCCGAGCGAGCTCGGGTTCTGCAAGTTCAGCGGGCGCCGCAGGGGATCTGGGCGATTCGTGAAGTCACCGAGCAGGGCTGGCAGCTCCAAGACCTCACCGGTCTTCAGGCTCGCTATCTGCCGACCTCTCCTGTGCGGGTTCCTGCTTGGGGCAGTGTGACGAGCACGCCCCCGAGCACGGCGGCGACCGTCACGGGTCGCGCCGTGCCCACGGAGACAGGATGGACGCTGGCCGCCGCCCTCGTCGTCCCCGGCGTGGTGCCACCGGCAGCGGTCCGTGCATGGGTCGACCTCCTCACCACCCGCACTCGCCTCACGGGCCGACGTGACCGGCTCGAGGGGCTGCTCGCGTCCCGTGGCCACGAGCTCGCCCGGCGACTCCACTGCTGGGCCTGGAGCCGGGCATGAGTGATCCCTATGGCTGCGCAGAGCTGTACGATCTCGAGTACGCAGACATGGATGAGGACGTGGCCTACTACGTCCTGCTCGCCCGACAGAACCGCATGATCCTCGAGCTCGGCTGTGGGACGGGCCGCCTCACGCTGCCCATGGCGCGTGCCGGGGCCATCGTGCACGGTATCGATCACTCTCGAGAGATGCTCAGAGGACTGGAGAAGCGCCTGCGCGCCGAGCGTCCCGAGGTCCGCTACCGCGTCCAGTACCAGCGCAGCGACTTCAGGGCCCATGAGCCGGTGACCACCTACCCGCTCGTCGTCTGGCCCTTCAATGCTCTACATCACTGCGAGGGCCCGGAAGATGTCCTGCGTGTGCTCGATGTCGCCCGCAGAGCGCTCAGTCCAGGTGGACGCCTCGCACTCGACTGCTACCTCCCCGACCTCGTCCTCTACGACCGAGACCCAACGAAGCGCTACGAGTTCCGCACGTTCGACGATCCCCGCACGGGCCGACCGCTGCAGAGCTGGGAGCAGGGCTGGTGGGACGCCGAGCGCTGGATCCACCATGTCGTGTATGTGTACCAGCACCCCGATGGGCGCGAAGAGAGAGCACACCTGAAGCTACGGATGTTCGAGCTCTCCGAGCTTCATGACCTGATCCACCAGGCCGGGTGGACGATTCTCTCTGAGGCAAGAGACTTCGAGGGCGCCCCTGTTGGCAGGGACGCCCTCAAGTGGGTCGCGGTGTTGGCGCGCCGCTAGACGGTGCGCCGCGCGGCCAGTCTCACTTGCCGATGCAGAGCGAGTCTTGGTTCTTCACGTCGTCAGACTCCTCGAGCTTGATCGCCCGGAGGTTGTCTGCGGTCCACTTGTCCTGCTTGATCTTCTCGACCTCGAACTCACCCTTCACCACGAAGCGGCTCTTGGTGTTCTCGGACTCGAAGACGAGCGTGAAGGCACCACTCACGCTGCCACCAGCCTCGATGTTCGACTTCGGATCGATGACTACGTAGTTGTAGTGCATCTCCACCCAGCCATCGAGACCGGGCGGCCGGCCGTCCGGTACACGCCACTCGTTGTGGAGCACCATGGGGCGGATCTTGAGGATGTCGAGGTCGGCCTCGGGCGTCGGCTGCAGACGCTGGAACTCGTCGTAGACCTCTTCCTCGACGACGGTAGCGCGGTCGATCACGTCGCAGTGCGTGCCCCATCCGGAGCCCGGAGACAGGCACGGCTGGCACTCGGCGGACGGGTCGACCCCCTGCTCCATGTCGCAGTGCCACAGGGCACTCTCGGGAATGGACGCCCCAAGCGCGCTGTCGGCGTCGAGGAGGTTGTACACGACCGGCTCGCCGTAGCGTGCCCCTCGGGCGCCGAAGCGCTCCTCGGAGAACTTACCCGCAGCCCACCCGGCGGAGTACTCCTCCGGGAAGAACCAGTTCTGGTCCGTGTTCTGCGGGTTGATCTGGTAGGAGCCCGCGTTGAGGACCCAGAGCCGGCCGCCTGCGTCGATGTACGGCTGCATGTGCGCGAAGGAGGCCTCGACAGCCTCGATGTTGCTCTTGCCGGTGTAGAACTGGCTCGGATCCTGGTAGCGCTCGAGCTCGAGCTGCCAGTTGTCGAGCCAGTCGCCGTCGACGGCCTCCGACACCACGTCCTCTCCATCCTGCACACAGGTGGTCGGAGCGATGTCGGGGTCGATGGAGAAGGCCCAGCGGAAGTCGGCGCCGCCGGGGAGGCGGTGGTGGAAGCCAATCTGGAGGTCACCCTCAGAGGTGATGACGGCCTCACCGCGCCACGGCTCGAGATCGCCGCGCACCGCGTGGAACGGGCCCTGGAAGATCCATTCCTCATGGTCGGGCGCATCTTCGATCGCTCCGCCCCACCGCTTGTCGCAGATGTCGAGCGCATCAGGCAGGCGGAGCGCGTCCGCCTCCTTCTTGGTCAGCGTCTCGAACTCGCGACAGTCGATGTTCCAGCGGTCCTTCTCGGGCCAGTCCTCGAACGCCACCTGCTCGGCCACGAGCGAACTCGACGTATCGGCAGAGATGAAGGCGACATACTCGCCCGACGTCAGGACCGCGTTGTTCGGCGCACAGGCCATCGCTAGCAGCAGGACAGGGGCTGCGGACGGGATGGTGAGGCGGTGCATGCGACTCCCTCGACTTCCGTAATGGACGGGTCGTTATAGGCGACCACCGGCACGGGGGTCAACCGTGCCATGGCCAGTGCCGGTCAGGCGCCGGATGTTAACCGATCCAGACCCGCGCGCCCGGTGACAACCCACCAAACCCGTGCTGCAGTGCCCCACACCACAGCAAGGGGCGGCGCCGTCTCACGGCGACGTATCGAGCGGACCTGCTGTATCAGCGACTCCGGTGTCGCCCGTGTGACCCTGGCCCGTGTCGACCACCCGATCGATCTCCGCAGGCTCTTCTGGTGCGAGGGAGTGGTGCAGGAGCGTGCCCGGGTCGATGAGCCAGAGGTCCGGCTGGCGATCCCCATCGCCGTCCCCTACCGCCACCCAGTCGGCGCGTGCCTCGATGCTGGAGTGGTAGATGTCGGGCGGCACGAGTCCCTCCGAGCTGGCCCGGTGGAGCACGACCAGCGCTCCCGTCGGGGCCTCCGAGCCCCCACTCACCACCGCCAGAAGGTCGAGGCGTCCGTCTCGATCTACGTCGGTCACCAGGAGGCGGCCTCCCCCCACGACCGTCTCCACGCGGCCTGTCCGGTCGACCAGCTCCAGGCTGTCGCGTGTGGAGCGCGCCACCACCACGGTGCCATCGGCTCGGGGCCAGCCAACCACGTTGCACCCCTCCCCATCACAGGTGCGAACTTCCGGGCCGCTGCCGAGGTCGACGAGGGCGACATCGCCGGCAGAGCCGGCACTGCTTCGATCGAGCTCGACGAGGTTCGCGTCGTACAGGACGATCTGATCGCCGTCGAGCGCTACGACGGCAGCGCCGAGAGGGCCCTCTCCGCAGTCCACCCGAGCACGACTCTCGTCGATCGGAATGTCCCCGCGAATCTCAGGACGAGTCGGGTCGTCGATCGACACCCGAATCAGCCGCCCCTGTCCGGTGATGAAGGCTTCCTTCCCACACACGGCCATGTCGGAGGCCAGCGCCCCCTCTGCCCAGAGAAGCACGCCGCCCGCACGAACGGGGGACTCACCGACGCGCTGCGCGAAGACCGCGAGCTCGACGATGTCCTCGTTCTCCCAAAAGATCAGGAACTGATTGGTCGACGAGTCATCATCGAGGTCGACCCGTGCCAGCGGCGGCCTGAAGCCCGCCCCGACCGTCGCCTGCGGTGGCCCGCCAGGGAGCCAGAAGACGTCGACAACGTCATCCTCGGCACTGGTAGCCCCCTCGATGAACCACCACAGCTCGTTGCCAGCCAAGAACAGGTCACCCACTGCATCACGCCTACCGAACGTCGACATCGTGATCGGTGCGTGCTCGGAGAGAGGAATGATGTCGAGCGGACGGTATGCGCCCGTCCGGGGGCCCGTCTTCTCGAAGGTGAGGCTGGTCAGCTTGCGATCGTCGGGCAGGAACCACAAGTCAGCCAGTCCATCGGCGTTGCCGTCGGCAACGGTGATGTAGGCAGCATTTTCCTCCAGCGGCAGCACCTGTACGCCGCTGTTCATCTCGAACAGGAAGATCTCACGCCCCTCCGCCACGACGTAGGGACTCGCCGCGAAGAGCTCGTCCGCCTCATCCCCGTTCATGTCAGCGCCGGGAAGCATGACGGGCGATGCCGGCATCGCCACCTTGTCCGGCTTCTGCGGCCCAACCGGCATGTACAGCCCATCACGACCGTCGATGAAGCGTGACCAGGTGCCATCGACGTGAGTGACCGTGATCTGCGCCTTTCCCTCGCCCGAGTTGTCACCGATGCACACATCGGATGGCTCGCTGCGGAGGTTTCGGGGCTCCCGCGCGTCGAATCCCCACAGACCGTCGCCATGCCAAACGTCCAGGACGTGGGACTCCGGCTGGGACCACGCAATCGCAAGATCAGGCAGATTGTCCACGTTCAGATCCTGAACATCGACGCCACCCACCGTGTAGCCAGCCGCCTGCATAGCGGCTCCCCAGGCCACTCCCCCCCCCAGTCGACCGCGCAGGAGAAACACGGTGTCGCGGCTCCAGGCCACCAGGTCCAAGATCCCGTCGACATCGATGTCACGTCCTCGCAAGCCGAGAATCTCGGACTCGGACTCCAACACTCGATGCGGTCGCCCAGTCGTTCCGATCCACCAGACCTCTTCGCCTCGCGCTACCGCGACACTCTCGGTGAGCGCGACGCTGATCTCGGCACCCTCGAACGGCGCTGGGTAGGCTCGCATCAAGCCGAACCCGGGCCATCGGCTGGCCACGACGTCCAGCGTGACCACTTCCGCAGCTCCCGTGACGAACGCGCGCCCCTCGGGCGCCCAGTAGAGCTCACCGTAGCCGAGCGCGTCGATGGTGACCCGCCGGGCCGCGCCGTCCACCTCGAGATCGACGTCTGGCGCATCGACGGCGGCACCATAGCGATTGACGGTACGAACGAACGCCGAGACGGGCGCGCCGCCTCCTGCGGGGACCACCTCAACCGACTCGGCCTGGGGCGTCTCCACGAAGAAGGCAGGCGACGGAACGATCTCTGGCTCAGCGGTGCACCCGAGCAGGGCGACGATCAGCGTCATCAGTCCTCCACCCCTAGCCTACCCGTTCCTTGACGCTCGCGGCGGATCCACCACACAGGAAGCAAGAAGAGGGGAAGCATGAGCGGGCGTCGGCCGCAGGGGACCGGGCCTCCATCACGCACGGGGAGCCTGGCCTTACCTGCCCCCCACCGCGGATCGGGAGCGGCCATGCCGATGTTGTCGTTCAGGGCCCAGCCCTGGAGCTTGCGTGCCGCCTCGAGCGGGGTGAGCGAGGGGTCGTCCTCCATCACCAGCGCGATCAGGCCAGCCACCGCGGGAGTGCTGGCGGAGGTTCCGAAGAATCCCGCCGGACCGTACGCGGATGTCGACAGCCCGTTCGGACCAGCGATGTCGGGCTTTGCGAGGCCGCCATGGGTCGGACCCCAGCTGGAGAAGTCCTCCACAGACGCGGTCCGGTACTCGCTCGCCCTGACTGCCCCCACCGTGAACGCCCCGGCGTGGACACCCGGCTCGGAGATCGACCGGCCAGGCTGCGTGTCGAGAAAGCTTCCGCTTCGACCGAGGATGTCGACCTGGAGATCAGCCGCACTTCCTGTGACGAGCTCCACCTCGAGTCGGTACCAGTCCTCGCGCGGCACGCTGACACGGAGGCGCTCGACAGGCTCACACTGATCTCCGAAGCGCTCTTGGACGGCCGTGGCCCGCCCCAGCACCACCCGGTCTTCACTCGCGACATCCACCAGCTGCATGTCGAGGTCGGTGTCTCCGCACCGCGCATGCTGGTTCCAGTTTAGGTAGAACGTCTTCGTCCCTGCGAGCTGGTAGGTCCACAGGCCCCCCTCGCCGTCGCCGTCGAGCCAGCCGTCACCGTCCCCATCGACGAAGCGGCCAGACCAGTGCGCCCGCGCGTTGTTGCCAGCCGACGTGACGAGCAGGATGTCGTTCGCGACCAAGTCCGTGATCAGCGGCGCGAAGGGCCCCCCGCCATCGTAGAACGACGCGTTGTAGAAGCTCATGGACATCGTGATGATGTCGACATCCTCACGAACTGCCCAGCGAACCGCATTCTCGAGTGCTGTCAGACCATTCACTCGCACCAGATAGAGCTCGGAGCCCGGAGCGATGTCGCGCACGACCTCGGCACATCCGAGACCATGAACACCCGTCCCCACACCCTCTCGTGGACGCTCTAGGTCGAGCTCCACCTCACAGCTCGGATGCAGCACACAGTCTCGCCCATGGTAGTCGCCCAGCTCCGACACATCGGCCTCGGGCCCAAACCAGCCGATGTCGAAGACAGCCACCTTCACGCCTCGTCCCGTGAGTCCGTCGGCATGCCACAAGTCGGCGTTCGTCACCTCAAGCGCCTCAGTCGCGGGCATCGCGTCCAGCTCTGCCATGACGGCGTACCGATGAGGCACTCCATCAGCCGGCCGTCCCTCAATGACCGCGCCCGTCTCCGAGCGCCAGAGTGCACCCGGATAATCAGGGTCTTCCACTCGAAACAGCTGCAGCGGATCCCAGATGGTCGACGCGAGCACGAACCACATGCGGTATTTCTATCCAGCCTGTGGTGAAGAATGTAGGGGAGGTGGGTGCGCGCCGCCCGACGGCTTCGGAATCGCTATGCGGTACGGATGAACCCTGCGTTCGGCACTCGCCACGCTCTCGCGTGACGAGTCTGGACCGTTGGCGCGATTCGACGTTCAGACTCAAGTGAGCCTAATGCGTCGTTTCACTCTGCCGGACCTGGCTCGCGGCTGACGCTGGGCAACGCTAGTTCGGCGCAGACACCCCCTCCCGACTTGCAGACGAACATGTTGTACAACGCTACATCCGGCGCGAAAAGTCAAGGAGTGTACAGCTAGTGCCTCGACCGACAAGCCAGTGTCGCTATGCCCTCCTGTTGTCCGTCCTGGTAGCGATCCCGCCAAACGCTTACTCAAACCCCCCATCCAAGGGATTGAGAACGCATCTGGTCGCAGGGGGAGACCTCCTGATCCACGCGGCGGTGAAGCGGTCTGCGCGCCACGCGCACTCACATGACGACCATCTGACACATGATGGATTCGCGACCCCGTTCATCGGCATCAAGGATGTAGTGACCGCGGCCGACCTGGCGTTTGCGAACCTCGAGGTCCCGATTGCGCCGGACGTGGGGCGCCCGCTCCACGGGGAGGTCTTCAACGCGCCTGCCTCACTGGCTCCTGCCCTCGCAGCAATCGGATTCGACGTCCTCTCCTTAGCGAACAACCATGTCTTCGACCAAGGCCCCATCGGTCTCGTCGAGACGGTGAGGCGTGTCACGGAGGCCGGTATGGTTCCCGTGGGCGCTGGCACGAGCTGCAGCGAGGCCGAGAGCCACCGAGTGGTCGAGAAGAACGGGATGCGTATCGCCTTCCTCGCCTTCTCCGATCTCTCCAACCTCGATGACCGTGCCGGGCCCGACAGCCCCTGCGCTGCGTTCACCGGTCCGCTCTGCACGGACGCCTGCGGTGCCGACCGCGACGCACTTCACTTCACGATTGATCTCCCGCGCTTGCAGGCTCGAGTGCGTGCAGCGCGCCAGGAAGCCGACGCCGTCGTCGTCTCTGCTCACTGGCAGGTGGAGTACCGCACCGCACCGCTGCCGGAGTACCGGCCCGTCGCCCAAGCGCTCGTGGATGCAGGCGCCGACGTCATCCTCGGCCACCACCCCCACGTCCTGCAGCCTGTCGAGCGCCTCGTCGCCGCAGACGGCCGCAGCACGGTGGTCGCCTGGAGCCTGGGCAACCTGATCAGTGACATGGGACGCAGCTTCGTACCCGGTGTCTCTCCCGTGCACCGTGGCGACACCCGCGACGGCGTGCTGCTGCGTGTCGAGCTCCTCGCCGGAGCCGGCGTCGGCACCGTCGAGGCGGTGCCCACCTGGACACGCAACAACCACCTCACCCGGGGTGAGCGGCCGACCCGGCTCGAGGTCGTCACGCACGACTACGCCCGCTCGGCTCCGTGGCCCGACGAGCTACGATTGCTGGGTCAGCGACGGGCTCGAGTGGCCGAGATCATCGGGCCTCAGTGGCTCGACCCGGCCTCACGCTCCGACGACCAAGCGCCATGATCCACTCGGACGCGTCCTCGCGACAGCACGAAGCCTGGCGTGAAGCGCCCCGAGCGGATGTCGGCCTGATTCCATCTGCGCTGCGCGGTCCAGCGGCGGTCTCCCTCGGTCACGACGACCTCGAGGTCGAGCTCGCCGTCGCCGACGGGCACCAGCACCGACCATGCCCCGCAGAGAACGTCCAGCGGCACGACCGCTTCGACCGGGGTCTCCCCCTCGGGCGTGTGCCATGATGCTGTGACGCACGGATCTCGAACCACGCGACCGAGGCCAAGACGGACTCGGACGTGTGCCACGGAGTCACCATCGCGCTCCTGCAGGAGCACCGCATCTCCAAGCTCAAGGGGTAGTGACGCGAGCCTGCGCTGAGCCGCGACGGCCCACAGCGATCCGATGGCCACGAGCGAGCCCAGACCACCTAGAAAGGCGTCGACGGCGACCGACGCGGCCATGACGATGCCCAGGCCACACGACACGACGACAGCACTGCCGAAACCGGCGATCTGCCATGCGCTGAAGCGCTCTAGCCAGGCCTGTGGGATCGCGGAGCCCTCCTTCCGCTCATGCATTACTCTTCCACTCCCCGTCGTTCCAACATCGGCCTCACGAACGACGGCACTGGAGGATGAACGGAATGAGCTTCTGGAACACGCTGAAGAAGCACGCAGGCGCCCAGTTCCTCGACGTGATCGAGTGGCTGGACGACTCCAACGACACGTTGGTCTACCGGTTCCCGGTGTTCAACCAGGCCATCACCGACAACAGCAAGCTGGTCGTGCGCGAGGGGCAAGCCGCGGTCTTCGTCAGTGAGGGTCGGCTCTCCGAGGTCTTCGGCCCGGGCACGCACACCCTCGACACGCGCAATGCGCCGATCGCCGCGTTCTTCGAGTCCATCGCCTACCAGCTCGAGTACCCGTACAAGGGCGATGTCTACTTCATCTCCACACGCCAGTTCATGGACAACGGCTGGGGCACAGCCAACCCCATCATGATGCGCGACGCGGAGTTCGGCCCGGTACGAATCCGGGCGTTTGGCACCTACAGCTACCGAATCGCCGATGGTGCGACCTTCATGCGACAGGTCGTCGGAACGGACGGCTTGTTCACGACCGACGAGATCAACGGCCAGCTCAAGCGCAAGCTGGTCTCGATGCTCGCAGACACCATCGGCAAGGCACGCATCCCGGTCCTGGACCTCGCCGCCAACTACATGGACTTCGCCGACACCCTCTCCGACAGGATCAACCCTGTCTTCCGAGAGAACTACGGCATCACGCTCACCGACTTCACCATCGGTAACATCAGCCTCCCCGAAGAGGTCGAGAAGGCACTCGACACCCGCACGAAGATGGGTGTCCTCGGCGACCTGAGCGCCTACACGCAGCTCAAGGCCGCCGATGCCATCGAGACGGCTGCGAAGAACCCCGGCCTCGGTGGTGCCGGCATCGGCATGGGTGTCGGCTTCGGCATGGGCAACCAGATGGGCAACATGATGGGCAACGCGATGCAGGGAGGCGGGCAGTTCAACCCCCACCAAGGCATGCAGGGGCCCCCGGCGCCGGTGCCGCCGCCCCCACCCACCGCCGCGACCTACCACTACAGCGGGCCCAGCGGGCAGTCACAGCTGACGACCGACCAGATCATCGAGCGCGTGGTCGCAGACCGGGCTGGCAAGCACATGATCTGGGCCGCTGGCTGGCCAGCGTGGAAGGCCTGGGCAGATGTGCCCGAGATCGCCTCCCAGGTGCCTCCGGCTCCCGCCGCCCCTCCCCCCCTGCCCGGGGCCGCGCGGTTCCACTACAACGGACCAGGCGGACAGGGTGAGAAGTCCGCCGCCGAGATCATCCAGGCGGTTCAGGACGCCCCGACCGCTGCTCACCATGTCTGGCAGACCGGCTGGCCTGCCTGGAAGAAGGTGGAGGAGGTTCCAGAGCTCGCCAGTGAGCTGGGTGGTGGAGGCCCACCCCCGCCCCCGATGTAGCGGGCCCCTGCAGCAGAGCCCTCGGAGTCATCTCCGGGGGCTCTGACCGTCTTGACCTCGACGCCGCTCGCTCCGCTTCGGCGTCCTCGGGCTAGCTTGTTCGAGGAGGCTGGATGGGGAAGGTCACCGAGCGTCGCATGGCCCGCGCCGGAGCCGGCTGGGAGGCTGACCCGATCGAATCAGGCTTCGACGCTCCCTGCCGTCAGTGCGGAGAGATCTGGCCGGTCGAGACAATGGGGCTCGGCGAGGATGGACGTACCTGCCCCCTCTGCGAGACAGACGCCAACCTCACGGTCGCCAACCGGCAGCTGACCCACGAGACCGTCTGGCAGGTGCTGCTCGTGGATGCACCCGCGATTGGACTCGGTCTGTGGCTTGCCGCTGGCGTGCTGCCGCCGCACGCTCTGTTCCTGACCCTCGTGTGGACCCTGCTCTGCGTGGGTCAAGCCCTACGAGGCTGGAGCCTGTGGCGGCAGACGAGCGCCCCCGCGGCGCTCGTCTCGCTGGGGGCAGGGATGGCCTCCGCTCTCTTGGCGAGCCTCGGCATCGTCGTGTTCGCGCTCTAGCTCTGCTTGGTGTTCGCCACGTGCAGCTCGTCGAGATCGGCGACCGGCACACCGCTCGGCGCACCCGACATCAGGCACTGCGCGCTGGTGGTCTTCGGGAAGGCAATGACATCACGGATGGAGGCCGCGCCCGTCAGCAGCATGACCATGCGGTCCAGCCCGAAGGCGATGCCGCCGTGCGGAGGCGCACCGTGGGCGAGCGCGTCGAGCAACCAGCCAAAGCGGTCCTGAGCCTCCGCCGGCTCGATTCCGAGGCTGTCGAAGATGCGGTTCTGCGTGTCCTCGCGGTGGATACGAATGGAGCCGCCGCCCATCTCGAGGCCGTTGCAGACCAAGTCGTAGGCATCCGACAGGATGTCGTCGACCTTGTCCGTGCCGAGCCAGTCCACATGCTCGGGCATCGGTGCCGTGAAGGGGTGATGCACGGAGGTCAACGCGCCCTCGTCCGTGCGCTCGAAGAGCGGGAAGTCGACGATCCAAGTGAAGGCGAAGGTGTCCTCTGGGATGAGGTCCTTCTCCTTCGCGACGTGGACGCGGAGACGCCCCATGCCGGGGTTCACCGTACCGGGCGTGCCGGCACCGACGAGGACGAGGTCTCCATCCTCGGCGCCTGCCGCTGCGAGGAAGGCCTCGCGCTCCGGAATCGCCTTGCCGAGCGGACCGCTGATCTTGTCTGCAGCGACCTTGCCCCACAGGAGGCCACCCATCCCGTAGTTGCGAACGAAGGCGGTCCATGCATCGAGGACCTTGCGGCTGTTGCCCGTGGCCCCGCCCTTGAGCACGAACCCACGGATGATCCCGCCAGCATCGAGCGCGCTGCGCACGGGCGGGAAGGTGCTCTCGGCCAAGGCCGGCCCGAGGTCGACCAGCTCCATCCCAAAGCGGAGATCAGGTGCATCGAGCCCGAAGCGCGCGATGGCCTCGGCGTAGGGCATGCGGCCGATCGGCCCGATCTCTCTGCCGAGCACCGCCTGCCAGACCGCGCGGATCAGCGACTCGGAGAGCTCGAGGATCAGGTCCTGCGTCGCGAAGCTCACCTCGAGGTCGATCTGAGTGAACTCGGGCTGGCGATCCACCCGGAGGTCCTCGTCACGGAAGCAACGGCAGATCTGCATGTAGCGGTCCATGCCAGCGACCATGAGGATCTGCTTGAAGATCTGCGGTGACTGCGGGAGCGCGTACCACCAGCCTGGATGGACCCGGCTCGGCACGAGGTAGTCCCGCGCACCCTCGGGGGTGGCACGGGTCAAGATCGGCGTCTCGATCTCCAGGAAGTCGAGCTCGGCGAGCGCCTTCCGAGCCGCGAGCATCACCTGGTGACGGACGACGAGGTTGTGCTGAAGCTCGGGGCGACGGAGATCGAGGTAGCGGTGCCGGAGTCGGGTCTCCTCGTGGGCATCGGCGTGACCATCGAGACGGAACGGCATCGGGCGGGTGCCTGAGAGGATCTCGACCTCGCGAGCGATGATCTCGACCGCGCCGGTCGCCATGTCGGCGTTCGGCCTGTAGCGCGCGACGACCTCACCACGAACCTGGACCACGTACTCGAGGCGAACCCCCTTCATCGCCTCGCGGGCAGCATCGGGCGAGCGCTCGTCAGCCGTGATCTGAACGGTGCCGTGCCGGTCGCGGAGCACCACGAAGCTCACGCCGCCACGATCCCGGACGGCGCTGGCCCAGCCCTGGACGACGACGTCAGCGCCAATGTCTGACTCACGAAGTGAGCCGCAGGTGTGGGTGCGACGGGTCAGCATGAACACTCCTTCAGGCGGGCGGGCGCCTATCCAGTGACGACGCGTCGAGCACGCTGGACGTCACGTCCCCGCGGTGCTAACCGCCGCGCCCCTGGAGAGCGGCAATGAACGGCTTCCACACGCAGATCGACAGCCCACAGCTCGGGAGACCGCTTCATCTGTGGCGCTTCGGCCACTGGGGTCGGCCGGTGCTCGTGATCCCATCGGCAGCCGGCTTCGCGCACGAGTGGCAGGCTCAGGGCATGATCGACGCCCTCGCCCCCTTCCTCGCTGCAGGCAAGATCAAGCTCTACTGCCCCGAGTCCAACGTCGCCGAGGCCTGGACCCGCAAAGAAGGCGATCCGCGCTGGCGACTGCAGCGTCACGCGCTGTACGAGAAGTGGGTCGTCGAGACCCTGGTTCCGAAGATCAACGCCGACTGCAACCTCCCCGCAGACACACCGATGACCATCACAGGGTGCAGCCTCGGTGCGATGTACGCCGCGCTGTTTGCACTCCGGCATCCTCGGGTCTTCGACTGGGCCCTGTGCATGAGTGGGCGGTACGAGGTGCGCCACTTCCTCGATGGCTACAGCGACGGCGACGTGTACTTCCACAATCCGCTCGCCTTCGTCCCCAACCTCGGTGGAGCCGCCCTCGACCACGTCTGCCGCAACACCTTCCTCACGCTCGTCTGCGGTCAAGGCAAGTGGGAAGAGGGCTGCATCGAAGAGACCCTGGCGCTCGCCGACCTCTGCCGGCACAAGGGCATCCCCCACGAGCGCGACATCTGGGGCCACGACGTCCGGCACGACTGGGAGTGGTGGAAGCGGCAGGCGAAGTACCACTTCGCGAAGCGCTTCGGCACCTGACGGCCACGACCTCTGAGCGCTGAACGCTCCGCCGGACGAACATCGAGCCGAGCGCACGCCGACGTGCGCTGATCCCCGTGTGTCGGCTCGCCCGCGTGACGTGCTCCCACGCCCTGCGGTACCCTGGACTCCCCACGGCCCACAGGCGTCCCGCCTCCCCCGCGCGCCGTGTCTCCTCCCAGCTCCCGAGCTCCCATGAACCGCATCTTCGTGGCGTTGTTCTTCATCGCCTTCGCCTTCGCAAGCTGGGAGCAGCTCTCGTGGGAGCCGCCGCAGCCACCTGTGGTCGAGGCCCCCGCACCCGCCCCCACCCTCGACGACCCGGTGCTTCAGCGACTGCAGGCCCTGGAGGCGCAGGTCGCGGCCGCAAGTGCCCCCCCGCCACCCGAGCCGCCGAAGCAGCCGATGGAGCGCCTGACCGCGGACATGCTCTCGGCCGCCAAGGCGAGCGTCGACCTCGCAATCTCTCTGGTCGGGGCGATGGCCCTGTTCCTCGGGCTGATGAAGATCGCCGAGGAAGGCGGGCTCCTGCGGGTGATCGCGCGACTGCTCCGGCCTCTGATGATCCGTCTGTTCCCCGATGTCCCACCGGATCACCCCGCGATGGGCGCGATGATCCTCAACTTCAGCGCAAACGCACTGGGGCTCGCCAACGCGGCCACCCCCTTCGGAATCCGGGCGATGAAGGAGCTCGACAAGCTCAACCCGAACCCCGGAACCGCAACCAACGCGATGGTGCTGTTCCTGGCCCTCAACACGAGCGCTCTCGCGCTGATGCCGACCGGCGTAATCGCCATCCGGGGGGCACTGGGCTCCGACGATCCGGGAGGCATCATCGGCACGACGCTCTTCGCCACCCTCTGCTCGAGCACGGTCGCCGTCTGCGCAGCCCTGCTCTACCAGCGCTTCGTCGAGGACAACACCAGCGTCGCTCCCGAGGAGGTGGAGGGCGACACGGATCTCGACGACCACGGCGCGTATCCGCTGTGGGTCTCCTCTCTGGCTCTCGGAAGCCTCTTCGCCTTCGCCCCACTGGCGATCTACTTCGGCCCGGTGATCAGCCCCTGGGTGATTCCCGTCCTCGCAGTGGCGCTCGTCGCGTACGGCGCCCTGAACGGCGTGAAGGTGTACGAGGTCTTCGTCGAGGGGGCGAAGGAAGGCTTTCAGGTCGGCGTGATGATCATTCCCTACCTGGTGGCCATCCTCGTGGCGGTAGGCATGCTCCGGAGCAGTGGAGCGCTCGGGGCCTTCGTCGGCCTAATCAGCCCGGCCACGACACCCCTCGGCATGCCCGCCGAGGCACTCCCCATGGCGCTCATGCGTCCGCTCTCGGGCTCCGGCGCCTACGGGATCATGATGGACATTCTGAGCACCGAGGGCCCGGACAGCTACACCGGGTACCTGGTGAGCACGCTCCAGGGCTCGACCGAGACGACGTTCTACGTGATCGCGGTCTACTTCGGGGCGATCAACGTCCAGCGTATCCGACATGCCCTCGCTGCCGCACTCACGGCCGACGCGGCCGGCGTCGTCGGCTCCGTCATCGGCGTGAAGCTCTACTTCTTGGCTATGGGCATCTAGCCCCCGGAGGACCCATCAGCCTCGTCCGCCTTCACGATGTCTCTGTTCGCTTCGATAAGCTCGTCGTCTTGCGCGAGGCGTTCTTCCGCCTGGAGCGAGGCGACCGGGTCGGACTGATCGGAAAGAACGGGACCGGCAAGTCGACGCTGCTCAAGCTCGTCCTCGACCAGCTCCCCCCGGACGCGGGCACCGTCACCGTCGAAGAGGGCCTGAAGATCGGGTACTTCTCCCAGTTCTCGGAGCTGGATGGCTCTCGCAGCATCCTGGATGTTCTCGGCGACGTGTTCGCCGAGGTCCAGGCCGCGCAGACCGAGCTGGAGGGACTCGAGGCCCGCATGAACGAGGCCGACACACCCCCGGAGGCCCTCGACGCGCTGATCGACCGCCAGGCCGAGCTCCTCGAGGCCATGGACCGCCTCGACGGCTGGGATGTGGACCGTGCGATCGACACCGCCCTGACCAAGCTGGGCTTCACCGAGGCGCACCGCACCTGCCCGATCGATGCCCTCTCCGGCGGCTGGAGGAATCGCGCCTCCCTCGCGAAGATCCTCCTAGAGAAGCCAGACCTCCTGCTGTTCGACGAGCCGACCAACTACCTCGACGTGGCGGGCGTCGAGTGGGTCGAGACCTGGTTCGGCAGCTTCCAAGGCGCCGCCATCGTCGTGTCCCACGACCGGGCCTTCCTCGACGCGGTGGTCAACCGCATCGTCGAGATCGAGAACCACCACCTGCACGAGTACACCGGCAACTTTGCCGCCTACGTGGTGGAGAAGCAGCTGCGCTTCAAGTCTCTCCAGAAGCAGTTCGTGCACGAGGCCGAGCTGCTCGCCTACGAGGCGGAGGGCATCGCCAGCCGTCGTGAGGCCGCGCGCCGCAAGAGCGGCAAGCTCGGAAAGCGACTCTCGCGCATCCGAAAGAGCAAGGGGCCACGCCCGGTCGACCGCATCATCACCGAGATCTACGGAGGACTGCGGACACCCGCTTGCCTCTGCGAGGTTCGCGAGCTCACCAAGGGCTACGGCGAGACCCCGCTCTTCTCGAGCCTGAGCTTCGACATCAAGCGCCACCAGCGAATCGCCGTCGTCGGGCCCAACGGCAGCGGCAAGTCCACCTTGGTGCGCGTCCTCACGGGCGTCGAGGAGCCCGACGCCGGGACCGTCGCCTGGGCTCGGGGACAGTCCTTCGTCTCCTACAACAAGGTCCTTGAGGACCTCGACCCGACCGACACGGTGCTCCATGCCGTGAGCGCTCTCCCGGACAGCCTCGCGCTCACCGCAACGCGCAAGGCCGTGCGGCGCTTCCTGACGATGTTCCAGTTCTCGGAGCTCGATCTGAAGGCTCGCATCGGGACGCTCTCTGGGGGCCAGCGTGCCCGGGTCGCGATGGCGCAGTGCCTCCTCTCGGGAGCGGCCGTGCTGGTGCTCGACGAGCCCACCAACCACCTCGACCTCACGAGCACCCAGGCGCTCCACGACGCTGTTGTCTAGGCGCGTCGGGCCGTCGGCGATATTGCTCCTAGTGGGCACCCGTGCGACCCACTGGGCAATGCCGAGGGAGGCGTCTATAAAGGAAGACGCCTCCAAGATGGCGGTGCACGCCTCAGAAGAAGATGTACCGCTGATGAGGGAATGCCGAGCGCCATCGTTATCGAGGAATAGGAGAGCCTTATGTTCCCGAAACAGGCCCACCGCCACCAGCTTCGCTACGAGGATGGGAAGGAGTTCCGCCTGCGCGATGAGTTGTTCAGATCCTTCTCGACGCCTGTGTTGTACGAGGGCCTGCGGGACGGTGTCGCCGAAGTAGAAGATCGCGGTCGCGCCGACGACGTAGTCTGCGTGCAGCGTCCAGGTGCCGCCGAGCTGCAGCGCGTTGGAGCTGAGGGTCAAGGGGCTGCCGTCGTTCTCGTACCACG
>PKDJ01000212.1 GCA_002862545.1 Pseudomonadota bacterium | reverse complement strand
ACGACGGTCCAGTGGGTCGTCGCGCGCAGTGCCTCTCCCGCGTCGACCTGAACAGAGGTTGGTCCGGGCGTGCTCCAGGTGTGTGCCACGGTGGCGCGCCAGGCGTCTTCGAGCGGGACCACGGCGTCCAGAGGACCGGACAGAGTGAGCTGTCCCGTCCAGGGAGACGGATTGCCGAAGCGATCCGTCACGACCAGCACCAGGTCGTCCGTCTCGCCGACGACGGCGTCCAGAGGCGCCTTGAGGTGGACGAAGGCGGGCGCTGCAGCAGCGACCTGCCAGCCCTCGACCGCAGCTGGGTCGGCCTCGACCCAGCAGGCTCGCTCTGCGGCCGGGCAGTCCTCTCGCACGGCCTCGCGCCACCGCGCGCGAGGGAGGAGTGGACGCCCCGTCCAGGTGGCTCGGTCGGGCACGGGCCCGGTGTAGACGAGCCTTATGGTGTCGCCGGCAGGCAGGGTTGCCTGCTCGGGGAGCCAGACGCCGACCGTGTTTCGCACGGCGATGCCCTTGGAGCGATCCGCCCAGCCCAGGGCCAGCTGGAGCTCCGCCACGATTGCACCCTCCGAGACGTGCCACGCTCGCCAGAGGCCATCGCGGGCCTCGCAGGGCCCACCGACGCGGCAGAAGCGCGGTGGCGCGAAGGTGGTCGCCGAGCGAGCTCCCTCGTCCTCAATCTCGACGCCGATCACGGGGAGCTCGACCTGGAGGACCGAGCGGTCGGCCTGCGCCCGCTCGAGCCACTCCGGGAGACCAGCACCGCGAAGGGTCACGGGGACCGTCACCTCGATGGTGAGGGCCTCCTCCACCTCTCCCGCGTGAAGGACATCGGGCGAGACGGCGACACCTGCCAAGGCGGGCAGCGGTGACGAGTCCGTCGCTCCCGACGAGGTCGGGAGAGTCGGGGAGTCGTGGGCAGCCCCAGGAGCGCGCTCGCGAACCTCCGGAGCGCCTGCGCCGCCGCAAGCGAGCAGTCCGAGCAGGTAGAGCCTCATCGGCCCCGCGACATCAGCGCATAGCCGCCGAGCTTGTAGGCAAGCCTCGCTCCGACGTTGGCATCCCAGGCGTGGTCGCCGACCTCGCAGACGTCGAACCCGACGATCTCGTGGTTCTGCTGGAGAACATCGAGGAGGAGCATCAGCTCACCCCAGTCGAGCCCGCCCGGGACCGGGGTGCCGGTGTGGGGGCAGTACTGTGGCTCGAGGCCGTCCACATCGACTGTGACCCAGACCTTCTCGGGCAGGGGCTGGACGATGCGCGCTGCGATGCGCAGCCAGGGCTCGCCGGCCGCCTTCTCGTAGCGAAGCTCGGTGTCCGAGTAGGCGGTCTGTCGCTCCCAGGAGCGAAGCAGGCGGCTCTCCTCGCGCCCGAGGTCTCGGAGACCGACCGAGACGCCGTGGCCGAGGCCGCGCAGGCGGGTTCGAAGGTTATGGAGGATCGACGCATGTGACCATCGGAAGCCCTCGTAAGCGACGCGCGCATCGGCGTGGGCGTCGATGTGGAGAAGTCCGAGGCCTGGGTGCGCCTCGGCCGCGGCCTGCACGGCTCCGAAGGGCACGCTGTGGTCACCGCCGATGATCCCCGGGATGGCGCCACGCCGGAGGACTGCCGCCGTGTGGCCGTGCACCCACTTGTTGAGTGCATCACCGATGGCGTCCACTTCATCGCGGGCGGCGCGGTGTGCGTCGGTCTGGGGGCCACCGGCCTCGACGATCGGCTGGGCGAGGGCACAGGCCTCGCGGTTCCACGCGTCGACCTGCGGGTCGAACGGCAGCATTGCGACGCCGGCACGCCAGGGCTCGCCCGTGTCGGTGTCGTTGAGGTCGATCTGCCAGCTGGCCTCGAGGATGCGGCGGGGTGCAGCTGCGGTGCCCCGACCGAACGATGTCGTGGCCTCGAAGGGGACGGGGATCAGCACGATGCCGGACTCGTCTGGCGTCGTAGGCAGGCCGAAGGCACCATCGCCGGGGCCAGCAGGGGCGTCGGGATCGAAGTCCGGGGGCAGCGGCATGGCGCCTCTCCTCTCTGCGGAGCGGTCTATCCGCCAGGGGTGCCGGACGCGTGGAGGAAGAGGTCTCGCGTCGCGGGTGCGGCGCGTCGGAGGAGCTGTGTGACCATGGCGTTGTCGCGGAAGGCGGTCCACTCGGCGAGCTCGGGGCCGAGTGCGTCGAGGGTCGCGCCACCGGAGCGACGTGCCACCTCCACGCCGAGCAAGAAGGTGCCCAGGCCACTCGGGAGGCCTCCCCAGGCCTGGAACTCCTTCGCCAACAGGAAGCTCCGCAGCAGCAGGTTGGTGTAGCGAGTGGCCTCGGGGTCGAGGTCCGGCGGGTCGTCGAGGCGTGCGAGTGCGGCACGCACCCTGACGTGCGATGCAGCCATGAAGCGCTGCTGGTGAGCCTCTCCGCCGCCGCGCGCAGCGACCTGTCCCAGCACGGCGTCGAGCGTACGGAGCAGGGCTTCGAGTGCCCGTCGGTAGTGTGCAGGGTTGGAGGGAACGGCCTGTGCCCCGGTGATGGCGACGAGAGCCGTGCGCAGGAGCGCCACTCCGTTCACGGGGCCTCCCTCGTCGGACGCGAGCCGAGGCAGGAGGCGCTCCTCGAGAGCCAGCCACGATTCGGCTCCCACGGCCACACCCGGCAGGACGAGGACCGACTCCGGCTCCCACCGACGAATAGGCACCACGCGTGGCAGTGCTGCGACCGCGTCGAGCTGGGGCCCCACGTCCGGACCGGTGGCGAATGTCTCGTGAAAGCCACCACAGGTGGGTCGAACGACGGCGACGGTGCCGCGGGCGTCCTCGACGAAGTGGTACGGAAACTCGCGACAGAAACCTGGCTTGGCGTCAGGCCCCAGGAGCGCGTGAATGGCGCACAGATCATCGTCACGCAGGAAGACGCAGCGCCCCTCTCGCTGCTGCAGGTAGTGCCGAGGCCCCGCGGGCGTGTGCTGAGTGTCGAGCCACCCAGTAGCTGCGGGGGCCCACCGAGAGCCGATCTGTGCCTGCTGTAGGCCCGCTACGGTCTCGGCGTCGACAGGTCCGAGCGCGTAGCCAGAGCTGCAGCATCGGGCGCAGCCGTGACATGTCCAGCGCAGCCCCGCTGGCTGACGAAATCCCATTGCCCTCTCCCGTTGGGGCATCATAGGTCGAGGGGGAGGGGGTGTGGATGGGGCAGTCGGTCGAGGAGCGGGGGAGAGTGTTGGCCCTGCTCAAGCACAACCACGACTTTCCTGGCCCCTATTCTCTGAAGGCCATCGTTCGCGCCGGTGACGAGGCCGCGGTGGTGTCTGCGGTCGCCGCGACGCGGGCGCGGGTGCTGGACGTTGCCGAGCGTCCATCGAGCAAGGGCTCCTACGTCTCGGTTCGCCTGAGGCTTCACGTACCCTCTGCCGAGGCCGTCTTGGACGTGTACGACGTGCTGTCCGAGCTCGACAGTGTGCTCACCACGCTCTGAGGCTGGATGTGAGTAGCGGTATTTCCCTTGGTGCCTTCGACCTCCACGCCCCGATCGGGAAGGGCGGGATGGGGGTGATCTGGCTGGGGAAGCACCGGGCTCGCGGGGTCGAGGTCGCGATCAAGGTCCTCACGGTCAAGCGCGCGAAGGACGATGTCTTCCAGCGGCGCTTTCGACGTGAGGTCGAGGCGGTGTCGGGCCTCAACCACCCGAACATCGTTCATGTCTTCGACCTCGGTGAGGTCAGCGAGGAGGCGGAGGTCCGCTCCGAGGGCCGGCTCGTCGCGGGCTCGCCGTACCTCGTCATGGAGTACGTGCCTGGCGGCTCGCTCGCCCAGCGTCGCGGGCGTGTGCCCTGGGAGGGGCAGCACGCGATCTACCTGGCGCTACTCGGAGCGCTGGCGCATGCGCACGCTCACGGTGTGATCCATCGCGACATCAAGCCCGGCAACGTGCTGCTCTCCGCGGACGGCGTGGTCAAGCTCACCGACTTTGGGCTCGCTCACGTCACGGACACCGGCGAGAGCACCGACCGTGGAGGAACACCCGCCTACATGGCGACCGAGCAGCTGCAGGGCCGCTGGCGTGACTATGGGCCCTGGACCGACCTGTATGCGCTCGGGTGCCTGGCCTGGTCCCTGGCCTCGGGGCAGCCACCCTTCTCGGGGCCCACGTGGCGTGACGTGATGCGGGCTCACCTCACGCAGGAGCCACCGTCGCTTCGACCACGGCACCCTGTGCCGCCGGGCTTCGAGCCCTGGCTACGACATCTCCTGGAGAAGGACCCGTCGCAGCGCTTCCGGCAGGCGGCCGATGCAGCCTGGGCCCTCCTGCCCCTCGGTGGCGCCGCAGAAGTGCTGCACCGGGACGAGGACGTGGCGGACGGCGTCGACCCCGAGCCGACCGGAGATCCGCCGAGTACCCAGGGTCGGGTCTTTCCGACGACGCTGTTCTGGGAGCCCGAGGAGGTCCTCGACTTGATGGGGCCGACGGCGCCGGCGATCCTCCCCACGGCGCGCTTCTCGCGGGCACCCCTCCCAGCGCGGTGGCGTGGTCCGGACTCGGCAGCGACGGCACTCGAGGGCACGGGCATCGGTCTGGTCGGCATTCGCTCGGTCGGCATGGTCGGTCGCGATGACGAGCGCGACGGTCTGTGGACCGCGCTTCGCGGTGTCGTCGAGCAGGGGACGCCTCGCGCGGTCGTGCTGCGCGGGCCTGCAGGCGCTGGGAAGTCGCGCCTCGCGAAGTGGCTCTGCCGGCGGGCGTGCGAGGTCGGTGCCGTGAACGTCCTCCGCGTGGAGCCGCGCCGCGGAGGGGCGGGGGCCGTGCTCTCCCGATTGGTCGCCAACCATCTGCGCCTCCGGGGACTCGATGCCGAGGAGACCCTGGAGCGGGTCCAGAACCTCCTCACGGCGCAAGGAGTGGTCGACGAGTTCGAGTGGCTGGCCCTCACGCGCTTGGTCCATCCCGACGCTGAGCTCGACATCGGGGAGCTCGACGACGCCGAGCGCCACGCCTTGGTCATCCGCTTGCTGGCCCGACTGTGTGGCGAGAGACCCGTCGTGGTGTGGATCGACGACGGCGCGGAGTGTCCCGATGCGGTGCGTCTGGCAGAGCGTGCGCTCGAGCGACAGCCGCCGCTGCCACTGCTCGTGCTGGTGACCACTGGCGAGGCGACTCCGGCCGAGGAAGTGGCGGTGTCGTCGCTGGCTGCCCACTCTCGTGCCGAGACGATGGCGGTCGGGCACCTCGCTCCAGTCTATGTCACGGCTCTCGTGCGCGATCTGCTGGGACTGGAGGGTGAGCTGGCCGAGCGGGTGGAGGCCCGCTGTGCGGGCAACCCGATGTTTGCCGTGCGTCTCGTCGGTGACTGGGTCGATCGTGGTCTGCTGGTGCCGAGCCGTAGTGGCTATCGCCTGAAGGCGGGGGTGAAGGTCGAGCTCCCGGATTCACTCCACGAGCTCTGGCAGAACACCCTCGCTGACGTGCTCGAGGGGCGTCCGTCGACGGATCGGCGGTGTGTTGAGCTGGCGGCCGCCTTCGGTCGTCGGGTCGACGAGCGAGAGTGGCGGGCTGCTGCCGAGGCGGCGGACTGGGGCGCGCCGGACGGTGTGGCTGCGGCACTGCAGCGGGCTCGCTTGTTCAGGGTCACCAAGGATGGCTGGTCCTTCGTCCACACCATGCTCCACGAGAGCATCGAGCGGGCCTCTCGGGCGGCGGGGCGGTGGGCATCGCATCATGCTCTCTGCGCCGCGATTCTCGAGGATCGCTATCCAGAGGGCACAGGCGGCATCGCTGGGCGCCTCGGACGCCATCGGCTCGAGGCCGGTGACACGGCGGCCGCAGCGAGCCTGCTCCTGCGTGGAGCGCAGGCTGCGCATGACGTGAGTGACTACCAAGAGGCGCTCGCACTGCTCGAGCGACGGGAGAGGGCGCTCGATGCCCTCGGGGTCGGGCCGAGTGGCCTGAGGCGCTTCGATGGCCTGATTCTGCGGGCCGAGGTCGCGATGGCCCAGGGACGCCATGGTCAGGCCACGGTGCCGGCCGAGCGTGCCACGGCCATCGCGCGGGCAAGCCGAGATCGACGGCTGCGGGCTCGTGCGACGACCCGGCTGGCAGAGGCTCGGCTCGAGAACGGTCGTCCGCAGCAGGCGGAGGAGCTGTATGTCGAGGCCCAGGAGGCCTGGCGCGACCTGAGGGACTGGGGTGGACTGGCCGACTGTCTGGACGGGCGAGGCCGGGTGGCCTACCGCACGGGCAGGTTCGCGGTCGCACAGGATCTGCTGGAGCAGGCGCGTGCCGCGTATGCTGGGGCGAACGAGCCTCTTCGCCTTGCCCGCTGCATCGTGGGGCTGGGCTACGTGCAGCTGCGTCGAGGGCAGCTGGCGCGGGCGACGGAGTACCTCGAGGAGGGCTTGGCCCGCTTCGAGGGACTGGGGAACATCGGCGGCGAGGCACGAGCGCGCCTCTACCTCGCGAGTGTCCACCGCATCCGGGGAGAAGCGGGGCGCGCAGCACAGAACATCGACCGGGCGTTGGTTCTCTTCGAGTCCACGGGCGACCCTGCAGGCCAGCTCGCGTGCCTCAACGAGCGTGGAGAGGTCCACCGGTGGCTAGGCAACCCGGAGGAGGCCGAAGAGGCCTATGCGCGCGCGCTCGCCGTCGGCGAGACCATGGGCAGTGCCGAGACGATCGTGCCGGCCACGAACCTCGCGCTGCTGCAGCTGACGCGCGGACGCGTGAGGGCCGCGAGGCCTCGCCTGCGGGAGCTCTACGCGCGCGGCGAGGAGCTGGGCCGCAGTGACGTGGCGATGGTGGCTCTAGCGGGGCTGCTCGTGTGTGCGGCTCGGGGCGGCCGCCTCGATCGCGTGGTGCAGCTCGTGCGCAAGCTGGAGGCTGGCTCGATGACCGATCTCGTCGACTCGGACGTGGCGTCGCTGGTGGCGATGGCTGCGGATGCCCTAGAGGGGCCACTCGAGCAGCGGCTTCGGGCGCTCTCGGGGCGTCACGCGCCGGATGGCACCTGAGTGACCGCTCCCGAGCTTCAGCGTGCTCTGCCCCAGTCCTCCACCCTCCAGCCTCGCCGGCGCGCCTCGCGACGCAAGGCGCGATCGGGGTTGACCGCTACGGGCTCACCGACGGCCTCGAGGAGCGCGAGGTCCGTCATGGAGTCGGTGTAGAACACGGCCTCAGACAGATCGATCGAGCTGGACGCGGCCCACTCTCGGACCCGTGCGGCCTTGTGATGGCCGAGCGCAGGCGACGAGATGGCACCGGTGAAGTGGCCATCGACGACCTCGAAGAGGGTGCTGATGCGCTGCGCCAGTCCGAAGCTCTCGGCGGCGGCCGCTGCGGCATAGGCAGAGCTGCTGGTCGCGAGCACCAGCAGGTCTCCCGCGGTCCGATGTTCCTCCAGGCAGGCTGCTGCTCCAGGGCGAAGCCGCTGACGCACGTGGCGCTCGAACCAGGCGCGTGTGCGTCGGTCGAGCTCGCTCTCGGACTGGCCCTCGAGGCCCCTCACAGCGGCTGCGAAGACATCGTCCAGGCCGGTCTCGAAGCCCAGGCTGTAGCGGGTCAACCACCACGAGGCCCACACAGCGTCTCGAAGGCGGATGTTCCCGGAGCGCAGCTCGTGCTGCATCCAGAGTCGCCCGGAGTTGCAGTCGAGCAACGTGCGGTCGAGATCGAAGAGCGCCGCGCGTGGCACCTCAGCTTCTCTCGATCAGCTCGACGACGGGCGGGTTGCTGGGGGCGGGCCTCTCGTCGGACTCGTCGGTGTCCGTCAGCCGGTCGAGGACGAGCGCGAGGCCGCCCATGCGGCCGTCGACGACCGTGTAGGACCGACCGTCCTCGGTGTGGAGCAGGAGAGTCTCGCCGATGGCGAAGCTGCGGCTGTAGGTGACCAGCTCATCCCACGAGATGAAGGCAGGACCCTCCGCGAAGCGACCGACGATTCCACTGTTCGTCAGAGCCATCACCTCGACGCGGTCGACGCCGATGCGCGCGACGACATTGGCGTCGGCAGGCAACACGGCCTTGAGGTCGTCGCTGACGAGCCGACCGCCGGCGAGCTGCACCGCCTCCCACCGCGGAGCCTGGAGTGCCGCGAGGATCAGCTCGGATTCCAGCGTGGAGACGTCACGAGGCGTGGTCTCGCGCAGCAGGCGGTCAACTGCGCCGCTCGGCAGTCCGAAGCCGGAGGCGAGCTGCTCCATCAGCTGCTTCTCGTCGTCGGCGACGCGGCCGTCCTTCCAGGCCATGCGGGCAGCGAAGCGTAGGCACTTCCACTGCTCGTCAGGAGCCGTGATGCTCTGGACCACGTAGTCTCGATCGAGCTCGCCGGCCGAGGCATGCCCCATGGCCCAGGCGGACAGGTCGGCACGTGAGCGACCCGGCAGAATCCGCTCGAGAAAGTCGAGCTCCTGTTCGTGCACTTCACCATCGGACGAGGCCATGTAGGCGAGGACGGAGAGCAGCGCCTCGTGGGCTGCGTCGCCGGTCTGGAGGGTGCTGCGCTCGTCGGCGGTGAGCTCGAGGCTCTCCTCGATGCGGGTCATGCCGTCTCCGCGATGCGTGTGTGCTCGGCAAGCGTATCCGGTTCGCTGCTGCCGTGGACCCGTCAGTCGGACACGGGCTCGGCAATTCCCTCCTGTGCAGGCTCGGCTATGTAGCGAGCGATGACTACCCCCGATCCGATCACCGTTCCCGGCTCTCCGGACGAGGTGCGCGAGCGCCTCGACAAGCACCTCGTGTCTGTCCGTAGCGTCTGGTTTCCGACGCCGAAGGAGCTGCGCACCTGGGAGCAGAGCGCGACGCCGCTCTACGTCGTGTGGCACGGCGCGCATGGGCTCGAGGTGGGGCCGCGTCTCGCCAGCATGTGGGCATCGGCGTTCTCTCCCGTCCTTCGTGGCGAGCTGGTCGCCGCTGGCGGGGAGACCCAGATCGTGCTCCATCGTGCATGGCCTCGCCTGACGCTGGCGGTCTTGGTGATCTGGTGGCTGGCCGTGTTGGGCTGGGCGGGTGTGCTCGTCTTCGGCGTGACCGAGGGGGACGAGTCGGCGGCCATTCTCGTCTGGTGGTGGATCCTCGCAGCGGCGACGACGCTCGGGCCTGGCGTGGGGTGGTGGCTCGGAGGCGCGCACCTCGATGCGGCTCGAGCCTTCCTGGTGCGAACCGCGTCCGAGGCAATCGTGACGGGGGAGGACTGGTAGGAGCGGACGAGGCCGTGCCTCTGCTATGTTCCCTCCATGAGACGCACCGTGATGATCGTGGCGGCCGGGTCTGCACTGACCGTCGGCTTGGTGGGCTGCAAGGGGAAGGGGACGACGACTCCCGAGCCGGAGGTCACGTCGAATCCACCCGAGCCGGTGGTCATCGCGAATCCGCCCGAGCCCGAGCCCGAGCCAGAGACCGTGACGCTCGATCGTGATCCGTCCAAGCCCCAGTGGGCCGACGTGGGCTCGGGTCATCCAGAAGGGGCGACGAACCCTCCCATCCCCGAGCTCATCGTCACGCCGGACGGCCGCTGCTACAAGCAGTGGGTGAGCGGCATGGTGTTCAGGCCGGGGCAGAACGGCGACCGGGTCCTCGACTGTGGCGAGGACGCCGACTGCGGCACGCCTATCCAGTGCCCCGACAAGGCCGAGCAGGTGTTGGCCGAGCACTCGGCCGGCGGATCACAGCCGAAGTGAGTGCCGCGTCGCCTCGCGTACTCCGTGAGTGGCGCAACCGTGTGGTCGCCGAGTACCGCTCAGCGGCCCGCACAGCGGCCCTGCTCCACCGCATGGTGCTCGCCGGGTTTCCTCGGGACGTCCTCGCGACGGCTGGCCGCATCGTCCAAGACGAGCTCGACCATGCGGACCTCTGTCATGTGGTCGTCGAGAATCTCGGAGGAGGCGACGAGCCAGCCGTGCTGGACGTTGGAGCCTTGCTGGGCCCGTCGGAGGGAGATGGACTGCTGGCGGCGGTGGTCGACACGGTGGTCCGTGACTTCTGCCTCGGAGAGACCCTGGCCGTGCCGCTGTTCCGGGCCATGTGGGAGGGCGCGACTGTGCCGGTGGTCCGAGAGGCCCTCACGCGGATCCTCCGAGACGAGGCCGTGCATCGTGCCTTTGGTTGGCGCGCTCTCGACGTGCTGCTGGAGCTCGATGCCGAGGGCACGCGCGCGCGAGCGGAGGCGCTCCTGCCCAAGTGGATCGAGCAGTATCGGGCGGCCTATGCGGATCGCCGTGACGCACCGCTCCTGCAGGCCGAGGAGCGCTCGGCAGGATTGATCGATCTGCACGAGTACGCAGATCTCTTCGAGACCGCCTTGGAGGTGGACATTCGCAGACGACTCCGCAGCCGTGGCATCGCGGCATGATCGAGCTCGGCGTCGCCCCCTCGGCGAATGTCACGGTGACCCACGGTGGCTTCTCCTGCAGGCAGCCGCTGCCCAAGCTCAAGCTGTGGCTGTTGACGGTGTTGCCAGCCATCGTCTACCTCGCGGGTGTCATTGGCCTTGCCGAGCCGATGCTTCCCTGGACCATTCCCGGCGTGGTGTGGCTCCTGCTTTCGCCAGCAATCCAGAATATGGCGCGGGTGCGGTCGGCGAGCCGGTTCCTCGAAAGCGAGCTGCGCGTCGAGGGCAGACGGCTGGTGCTCGATGTGCCACGACGAACCGAGACACACATGCTGGACGATGTCGACCGCGTGTTCGTGGCGAAGCGGCCCGATGACTACAGTGTGCCCTACCTGGCGATCGAGGTCGGAGAGCACACCCTCCGCTTCGGTGAGGGGCTCTCCGTGGAGACACTGAGGTGGCTCGTCGCCGCGGTGGACAGCGCCTGTGATCTGCGTGAGCGTCAGGAAGAAGCCGAGGGTCGCGAGTACTCTTTCGAGCGGCGAGCTCCCGAGATGCTGGAGCAGCTTCGAACCAGCCGGGAAGACTGACGGCATCTCCACGCCGCCCGGGCAGAGCGTGGTGTGCACCTGCCGTAAGAAGCCTGTCACGGTAGCGTGCGTAGTTTGCTCACCGGACTGTATTACTGTGGAACACATAGGGCGGCGGGCCCGTCCTAGAGGGGAAGTACATGGTGGGTCGGCGGGATGCCGCCGGTCCGCGACGGGTCTCTGCTGGGCGTGGGGGTGCGCCGAGCAGGCGGCTCGCGCGCGACCGGTCGGTCGACGGTGCGGTGCGTCTGGACGAGCCTGTTCCACTAGGCCCGTTCACGCTCCACCGTCGCATCGGGGTCGGCGGCTCGGGTGAGGTGTGGCAGGGCGTGCACACGGTCCAGCGGATTCCCGTTGCCGTGAAGGTGATCACGGCCGATCGGGCTCGTGACGCCCGCTACCAGGAGGCCTTCGCCCGTGAGGTCCGCGCGGTCGCCGGGCTGGATCATCCGGGTGTGGTCCGTGTCTTCGACAGCGGCCAGGTCGATGCGCGAGCTGAGCGCTGCGCCGACGGCCGCCTGGTCGCGGGCAGTCCCTATCTGGCCATGCAGCTCGCGGAGAGCGGCTCGCTCCGAAAACTCCCGCTGCCACGAAGCTGGGTTCAGCTGCAGTCCTGGCTCCTGTGGCTGCTGGAGGCCTTGGCCCATGCGCATGCCCACGGCGTCGTTCACCGGGATCTGAAGCCGGGCAACGTGCTCGTGTTCCGGGAGCCCTCACTCTCCGACGACCCGCTGGGGGCCACCCGCCTGTGCATCAGCGACTTCGGCCTGGCGCACGCGGCACGTGAGGGAGAGCGCCTCGTCAGGGGGACGTCGGGAACGCCGATCTTCATGGCGCCCGAGCAGTTCAAGGGACACTGGCGAGACTTCGGACCCCCGACAGACCTCTACGCCTATGGCTGCCTGGCATGGGCGCTCGCGGTCGGCCGCCCCCCCTACCAGGGTAGTGGTCTGTCGTCGCTGATGCAGGCTCACCTGTCGGCTCCGTTGCCTCCCGTGCTTGCCCGGTTCGACGTGCCTCGAGACTTCGAGGGCTGGGTCCATCGGCTCATTCAGAAGGATCCTGACCAGCGGTTTCAGCGCGCTGCGGATGCCTCGTGGGCCTTGCGGCGTCTCGGTCGGCCCGTCGCTCGACGACCGGCCATCCTCGCGCCGTCCCTGGAGGACCACGAACCCACCTTCGACGAGGTCACGCTGTCGCAGACCTTCCCCGAGACTGCACTGGCGTGTGTGGTGCAGCCCATTGTCCCCGTCGACGACGCGCTGCCCCGACAGCTGCCACCGCAGCCGAAGGGATGGGCCGACCCACACGAGCGCCGCCCGTCGATTCGACTGGTCGGGGCCGGGCTCGGTCTGTATGGCCTCCGCAGCATCCCGATCGTCGGGCGCGAGGCGGAGCGCGACGCGATCTGGGAGTCGATGCGCCAGGCGAGGGCCGAGCTCCACACCCGCTGCTGTGTGATTCAGGGAGCAGCGGGCACGGGCAAGAGCCGCCTCGCGGAGTGGGTCGCCGAGCGGGCGGACGCGACGGGAGCAGCGCAGGTGCTTCGGGTGACGCACAGTCCGGGGGGCACGACGCGCGACGGCATCGCGGCCGCCATCGCGATGGCCATGGGCTGCCTCGGCCTCGAGCGACCGAACTTCCTCCAGAGGGTCGAGACCTGGTACCGCCGGCGCGGCTACATCGAGCCCTTCGACTGGGAGGGGCTGCAGGCCCTGATCTGGCCGCTTCAGGCACAGGAAGGTGAGGTGCGATTCCTCGGCGCAGAGCAGCGCTACGCCGTCCTGGATCGATGGCTTGAGGCCTGGGCGGGCCACCAGGACGACGAGGGGGGGCATCGGCCGATCTTGCTGTGGCTGGACGATGCGCAGTGGGGGCCCGACATGCTCGGGTTCGTGCGGTGGCTGTTGGTGCGCCAGCCCGAGCGAGCGCGTGCGATCACCGTCATCGCGACGGTCCAGGAAGAGGCGCTCTCCGAGCGTCCCGCGGAGGCCTTCGCGCTCGACAGCCTGCTCGGTCACCCGAACACGCTTCGTCTGCGGCTCGGTCCGCTAGACCGGTCCGAGCAAGCCGAGCTCATTCAGAAGCTGCTCCTGCTCAATGCTGACCTGGCCGCGAGGGTCGAGGCGCGGTGTGCTGGAAACCCGCTGTTTGCTGTTCAGCTCGTTGGTGACTGGGTCCAGCGTGGGGTCCTCGAGGTCCGAGACACCGGCTTCGGACTCCGCGAGGGGGAGACCGCCATCCTCCCCGACGATCTGCACGCGCTGTGGAACTCCCGCGTTCGTGCGGCCGTGGCGCTCCTTGGCTCCGAGGCCCGCCCGGCGCTCGAGCTCGCAGCCCTGCTCGGGCTGGACGTGGACGATGACGAGTGGCGCGGGGCCTGTCGGGTCGCACAGGTGCGCCCACCTGATGACCTGGTCGACACGCTCCTCGCCCGTCGCCTCGCGCGACGGCGGCCAGGAGGGTGGTCCTTCGCGCACGGGATGCTGCGGGAGAGCCTCGAGCGCTCAGCCAAGGAGCACGGTCGGCAGACGATGCTCCACGAGGCCTGCGCAACCATGCTGCAGATTCGGTACGACGCGACGCGTCAGCCGAACGTCGCGGGGCGGCTCGGTCGGCACCTGTTCCACGCTGGTGAGCTTCGGGCCGCGCTGGAGACGCTCGGGACGGGGGCGCGCGAGCGTCGAGCGATGAGCGACTACACCGGTGCGCTGAGCCTTCTGGATCTGCGGGATCGCGTGCTCTCCAAGCTCCAGGTTCCCGAGGCGGATCCCTGCTGGGGCCAAGATCAGGTGATGCGGGCCGGACTGCTGGTCGGACTCGGACGGCTGGACGGAGCGTCCCGACTCGCGCGGCGCGCCGTGACGGCCTGTCGCCGACACGGCTGGACGACCCTGCTGGCGCCGGCTCTCCGCACGGCGGCATCCGCCGCGGCGAAGCAGGGACGCCTGGAGGACGCCGAGCACCTGCTCAAGGACGCGGAGGATGCGGCTCGGCAGGGCACGGACGAGCGCGAGCTCGCCCAGGTGCTGTTGTTCCTCTCAGACGTGGCCCGCATCCAGGGGCGGCATCAGGAGGCGGTGCGCTACGGCAAGCACGCCTACGCTCGCTTCGCGGTGCTGGAGCACCGCCGCGGTCAGGCCGACGCCCTCACGGGGCTGGCGGCCGCCTGCCTGGCCCTGGGAGATCCGGAGCGCACCGAGCGGTACGCCCGAAAGGCGATCCCGATCTACGAGGCGGTCGGGGGGCGCTTCGGAGCTGCGTCTCTGCAGAACACCCTGGGTGATGTGCTTCGCGCGCAGGGAGCCCTCGCCGAGGCCACGGAGGCCTACCTGACGGCCGAGGCAACGCTGCGTCGGCTCGGCTCCCCCGAGCGGCTGATCCCGATGTTCAACCTCGGACTGGTCTTGCTGGCACAGGGGCGGCACTTCGAGGCCCGCTCCAGCCTGGAGCCCTGCCGAGAGGCGATGGCGCGCGCGGGCCGTCGAGGGCTCGAGGGCGCGCTGAATGCGGCGCTGCTGTGCTGTGACGCGGCGGCCTCCGACTGGACCACCTGGGATGCGCACGCCGCAAGAGCGGAGCTGCTCCTGGGGGCCTCGGGCTTTGTCGACGCCGACATCGCCTGGGCGCTCCAGCACGCAGGCGAGCTCGCGGCGGCTCAAGAGCAGTCGCTGCGGGCGGATCGTGCCTGGCGGATGGCCTGCGCCCAGTGGACGGCGGTGGGACAGGGCGACCGCGCAGAGTCTTTGGAAGAGCGAATTGCGGACCTGAACCGAGGAGGGTGAGATGGCGTGGCTGCTGGCGTTGCTCGTTGGTTTGCTCGGTGGTGAGCGAGCGGGCGAGGGACCATGCTCGGACGGTGGCTGGGGCTCGATTCCCGGCGGCGAGGTCGTGCACGTGCGGGCCGACGGGGACGACAGGAACGTCGGCACTCCCGAGGCGCCCCTGCGGACGCTCGAGGAGGCTCTGGAGCGGCTTCGCGCCAGGGACTACGACGGTCGGGTGATCGGCGTGGGGCCGGGCGTTTTTCCGATCGCTCCTGTGTCGATGGGTGAGGGCGACGAGGGCCTGACCTTCACGGGCTGCGGCAGCGAGACCATCCTGGCGTCCCTGGACGACACGCGGCCCGTGTTCTCGCTCACCGACGGCGCAGCCGGCACCCTGGCCGGAGTCTCGCTGCTCGGCGGCTCGACGGGCGTTCAGGTCACCGACGGCTCCTTCGCGTACCTGTCCAGCGTCGAGATCGGCGATGCAGCCGGGCCGGGCATCCAGGTCGACGAGGCCTACCTGCAGGTCGACAACGTGCTGGTGCTCCCGCCGACGGCCGACGCGAGCTGTGGCTACGGCCTGGCAGCGACCGGCTCCTGGATTCGGGGAGAGAGCCTCACCATCGTCGGAGCGCACGAGCTGGGTGTGTGGGTCGAGGACAGCCGCGTTCGGGTAGACCTGCTCGACGTGGCCCTCACCGAGCCGGCTGTGGACGGTGTGCTGGGCCGAGGGCTGTACTCGGCGGACTCCGAGGTCTCCATCACCAGCGGTGCCTTCAGCGCCAACAAGGACGCGTCGCTGTTCTTCAACGACAGCTGGGCCGATCTCAAGGGCATCGTGATCGACATCACGGGCGCCGGCTTCGTCGGGGACGACAGCACGGGCGACGGCATCGTCGTGGTCGATTCGGGCAGTCGGGCGGTGCGTCTGTCGTCGAGCCGCATCGAGGGCTCAGCACGGGCGGCGCTGCTCCTCGACGGTGCCAACGTGATGGCGATCGACACCGAGCTGGGCGACGCGGGGCTCGAGGACGAGCTGGGGATGCCGGTGGCGCTCCAGAACGGCGGAGTGCTGTTCGGTGACGATCCCGACCTGGGTGGTGAGCCCGCCGAGCCCCTTCCCTACGTCGACATTGCCCCGGACTGCAGCCTCTGAGCTACTCGGCGCTCGGGGGAGGAAGGTCGGTCAGGCTGTCGCCCACACCGACCCCATTCTCCGCGAACCAGCCCTGGTTCACCTCCAGGGCGTAGAGCGCCGGGTAGAGGCTCTTCACTGGCTTGGTCGAGAACGGCACCATGTCCTTGATCTTGACGATGGTGCCATCCCGGCTCGCGAAGGCGATGGACAGGGGCAGGGGGGTGTTCTTCATCCAGAACGAGCGAGGCTTCTCGTCCTTGTAGATGAACAGCATGCCCTGATCTGCAGGCATGCTCTCCCGATGCATCAGCCCTTGCTCGCGGTCCTTGAGCGTGGCGGCGATCTCGACCTGCATGCGGTGAGAGCCGACACCGATGGTGGTGGTCGGCATGGCGCTGGTCGCGCAGGCGGCGAGCACGAACAGGGAGAGCGGAGTCACAGCAGCCTCTCTTGGGTGTCGGTCGGCGTGGGGAGCCCGAGGTGGGAGAGGCCGCGAACGGTGACGACGCGGCCACGGGGAGTGCGGTTCAGGAGCCCCTGCTGGATCAGATACGGCTCGTAGGTGTCCTCGATCGTGTCTCGGCTCTCCCCGATCGCCGCGGACAGCGTGTCGAGCCCGACCGGTCCTCCGCTGAACTTGACCGCGATGGTCGAGAGGATGCGCCGGTCCATGGTGTCGAGGCCGCGATCGTCGATGTCGAGGCGGGACAGGGCCTCGCTGGCGAGCGGCTTGTCGACCGTCCCGTCGCCCTCGACCTCGGCGAAGTCGCGGACGCGTCGCAGGAGGCGGTTGGCGATGCGTGGAGTGCCCCGCGAGCGCTTGGCGAGCTCTCGACAGCCATCAGGCGTGATCACGACGCCGAGGCGGCGGGCGCTTCGCTCGATGATCTTCTGGAGGTCGTCGGTGGAGTAGAAGTCGAACGTGCAGTGGATTCCGAAGCGCGCCCGCAGGGGGGCAGAGAGCAGTCCAGAGCGCGTGGTCGCCCCCACCAAGGTGAAGGGGGCGAGGGGCAGCTTGACGGACTGTGCGCCCGGTCCCTGTCCGAGGATCACGTCGATCTCGTAGTCTTCCATCGCTGGATAGAGGACTTCCTCCGTCGCGCGGGGCAGGCGGTGAATCTCGTCGATGAACAGGACCTGCCGCTCCTCGAGGGAGCTGAGCAGCGCTGCGAGGTCGCCCTTGCGCTCGATGGTCGGCCCAGAGGTGGTCTTCACGTCGACCCCGAGCTCCTCGGCGAGGATGTATGCCAGGCTGGTCTTGCCGAGGCCCGGGGGCCCCGACAGGAGGACGTGGTCTAGGGCGCCGCCCCGCTTGAGCGCGGCCCGCACGTACACCCGAAGGTTGTCGAGGATGCGCTGCTGGCCGACGTACTCGCTGAATCGACGTGGTCGAAGGGCTGGGTCGGCGTGAGGGTCGGCGACAGGATCCGCATGAGTTGGGTCGACGATGCGGCTCATCGGTCTCTCGACAACAGGGTGAGGGAGGCCCGCAGGCGTTCCTGAAGGGGTGCGTCAGGTCCGAGCCCCTGCGCCTCGAGGCCATCCAGGGCGCGATCGATCTCGGACTTGCCGTAGTCGAGTCGGGCGAGCGCCAGCGGCAGGGGGTCAGCCGGCGCGCGCTTGCGTTGGGCCAGCCCGCCACCGGACGTGGGCGTGAAGCTCGCGGGGAGCTTGCCCTTGAGCTCGAGAGCAAGGCGCTGTGCCGTGCGCTTTCCGATGCCGGGCGCCTTCGAGAGCGTCCGCACGTCGTCGCGCTCGACAGCTGCGGCGAGGTCACCGACCTCGAGGGTGTCGAGGATGGCGAGTGCGGCCTTCGGCCCGACGCCCTTGACGCTCAGAAGCACCTTGAAGGCCGTCCGCTCGTCGGGGGTCTCGAAGCCGTACAGGGTGATGGCGTCTTCGCGGACCTGCGTCGAGACCCAGACCGTGATCGCCTCCCCGATCCAGCTCGCCAGGCTTCGGGAGGGGGCGAACACCTCGTACCCGACACCCTGTACGTCCACGACGCCTCGGGTGCCGTCTGCATGCACGACCTTGCCCGTGAGCTGTGCGATCATCGACTCATCCTGGCCACTGTGGCGTTGCGGTGGTGACTGACATGGGTGATGGCGATCGCGAGGGCATCCGTGAGATCGGAGGGGCCCTCTGGGACTTCGCCGAGGAGCATGCGCACGACCCGCGCGATGGCATGCTTGTCTGCACGACCGTGGGCCCCGACGGAGCGCTTCACCGTCATCGCATTGTACTCGTGGGGGGTATGCCCGGCCTGCGCAGCTGCCAGGAGCGCGACGCCTCTCGCCTGTCCGAGCCTGAGCGCCGACTCCGAGGACTTGTGCCGGAAGATGGACTCGATCGCCACAGCATCGACCTCATGTCGTGCAAGCGCCTCGGCGAGGCCCGTGTGGATCTTGAGCAGGCGCTGCTCCATGGACTCCTTCGGGGTGGTGCGAATGCAGCCACCGTCGACGAAGCGAAGTCTTCCACGTCGAGACTCGACGATGCCGAAGCCAGTGACGGTCGACCCGGGGTCTATGCCGAACACGCGCATGGAGGTAGCGGGGGAGGGGTGAGGAGTGGGGAGTCCCAGTATAGCCGGCACGTCGACGCGAAGGCCCAGACCTTCGTGACGCGAGGCATGAGCCGGGTGACGTAGGGACATGCGGCGGCTGAAGCGGCGGGTGACGATCGAGGGCGTCGGAGTGCACACGGGCGCGCACGCCCGAGTGCATCTGCACCCCGCTCAGTGGCAGACGGGCCGGATCGTCCGACTCGGCGGCGGCGAGGCTGCGGTTCACGTCCGCCACGCCTCGGCCCCGGGTGGCTGCACGATGCTGGAGGTCGGCGCGCGGCGCCTGGCGACGCCCGAGCACCTGTTGGCCGCGCTGGTCGGGCTCGGCGTGACGGACGTGTGCATCGAGGTCGACGGTGCGGAGATGCCGATCTTGGACGGCTCGGCTGCCCCCTGGTGTGCTGCCGTCATGGCTGCAGGTCTGGAGCAGGGGCCCCCCGATGCCCCGCTCGATGTCGAGGCTCCCGTTCACGTCGTGGCGCATGGCGGCGAGGCCTGGCTTCGACCGGCACCCACCTGCCGGGTGTCCGTTGAGGTGGCATGGCCTGGGCTCTCGGGCGTCGCGTCGACGGAGCTGGGCGACGACTTCGTCACCGAGGTCGCGCCGGCGCGGACCTTCGTGTTCGCCGAGCAGGTGGAGCACCTCAGAGCGGCGGGGCGCGGTCGCGGCGCCTCGCACGCCAACACGGTCGTGTGGGGAGAGACGCAGCATCTGCGCTTTCCCGACGAGCCGGTGCGTCACAAGCTGCTCGACGCCGTCGGTGATCTCGCGCTGGCCGGAGGACCGATCCGCGGGCACCTGCACGTCGTCCGGGGTAGCCATGCCCTGCATCAGGCCGTGCTTCGCGCCTGGCTGGAGGACTCGTGAGCCTACGCAGTGTCGTCCTTCCCGGAGGAGAGCGGCTGGCGCTGGAGGGGGAGCCTCCCTACGCCGCTACCGACCTTGTGCCCCTCGTGGGCAAGGCCTTCGAGCTGCCGTGTGACGACCCCTCCCTGTCCGGGGAGGGCATTCCAGAATCCGCGTACCTCGAGGGCGCGCAGGCAGGGTGGAGCGAGCATCCGGAGTGGATGGACTTTCTGGATGAATCCAGTCCGGTCTGGGACCTCAAGTCGGCCGAGCGCGATCTGTACATGCGCCACTGGCGCCCCCACCTGGGAGCCGTGCGTGTGCTCGACGTAGGCTGTGGCGTCGGCCGCTTCACGCTGCCATTTCTCGAGCGAGGCGCCGAGGTCTGGTCTGTCGATGGCGACCTCGAGAGTCTGCGCCGCTGCGCCTGGCATGCGGCGGGACTGCGTGGACGCCTCGAGCTGCACTGGAGCGGGGTGCACGTGCTGCCCGAGGTGGAGGTCGACGTAGTGATCGCGGCGGAGGTGCTGCCCTACGTCCCTCGCGATCGAGAGGCCCTCGCGTCGATGGTCGCTCGGCTGCGTCCGGGTGGTGTGCTGCTCTTCAGCCTGGAGGCGCGCTGGGGCTGGGCGGCCTCGCAGGATGCCCCTGTGGGAGGACTGCAGATGGCCCTCGACGGAGACGGTGTGGTCGATCTGCCCGGCGACCGCTGGGTCCGGACCCACGACGAGGACTCGGTCCGCGCGCTGATCTCCAGCGCCGGGCTTGAGCTCGAGCAGCTCGCTCCCAGTCACTGGCTCACGGATGGTCCGCTCGAGGGCGTCCTCGGGGAGATGACCTTGGAGGAGCTCGTCGAGGCGGAGGCGAAGCTGGCCGAGCACCCAGTCTGGGGGCCGCTGCATCGACTCTGGATCGGCGTCGCCCGAAAGCCCGCCAGCCCTACCGCAGGCTAGCAGCCAGGCAGTCTCAGAACGGTCCCACGACGATCGTGCCATCGTAGGTGGGGCCCGAGTCGTTCGGGCTGAGCGCGCCCGTTCCGATGAGGATGCCGCCCGCGGTGAGTGCGGCGACACCGACCGAGGCGCCGACGATGGCCCACACCGTGCCCTTGCGGCGTGTCGTCGCGACCGGAGGGCCGCCGATGGGAGTGACGGTCGACGTCGTCGGCGCTGGCTGGAGGAGCATCTGGGCGAGGAGCTGATTGCTCCCCACGTCGAGGGCTACGGCCTTGGGGTCACGCTGGGCCGCAGGCAGTGCGCCCTGCTCGTCGAGGCGACCCATGAGGGTGCCGACGTTCTCGACAGCCTGGTCGATCGGGCGTGAGGCGACGGGCAACTCCAGGCTCTTCGAGAAGGACTCGCTCCGCACGTCGTAGAGCTGGAGCATCAGGTTGCTGTCGTCGGTCCCGGTCAGCAGGATCAGGTCCACCCCCTGCGTGTGTCGGCCGATGGTGCGGTAGAGCTCTGCGGTCTCGCTGGACCGCATGCTGGAGCTCTCGCCCGAGGTCGTGAGCGACGGGGGCCCGAGCTGGAGCTTCACGGAGAGTGCGGCTCCACCCTCGACCGCCGGCACGGTCAGCGCCTCGTAGGCCTGCTCGTCCTCACCGCGTGCGACGAGGTGATGCTGGCCTGGCAGCACGCCCTCGAGTGTGAGGGAGCCTGTGCCCTGCTCGACGCCATCGAGCCACACCGTGGGCTCCCCCTGGACCTCGATCTCGATCGTCGCACCGAGGGTCGAGAGGCGCTCGATGGCCCCCTTGTGCTGGGTGACGACGTTGGGGGCCCAGAAGGCCTCGTCCAGCGCGCGATCGGGGTCGAGCGCCGCCGCTTGCTCGAAGGACTGCGCCGCGGCGTCGTCTTGCCCGAGGTTGAGCTGGGTGGCGGCCAAGTAGATCCAGGCCTCCCAGAGGTCGCGTGTAGTGTTGCTGCCAGCGACGCCAGCTGTCAGGGCCTCGACGGCCGCCTCGAGGTTGAACAGCGCCTCTTCGTCGAGGGCATTGTTGTAGCTGGACTTCCCCGTCGCGAGGAGGTCACGCCCCTTCGCGAGCAGCGTCTCCTCGACGATGATGCCCTCTCGACCCGCGATGGCACGGGCGAACTCCGCTGTCGTCAGGGGGGTCACGGCGTCGGTGCCGTCGAGCTCATCGACGATTCGGGCGGTCGCGTCGGCCTGGGCCTCGGCGTCGAGATCCGCCTCGTGCATGCCCACTACAGCGACGGTAGGACCCTCTGCGGCAGCAGCGGGATTAGCGAGCAGGGTGCCGAGGAACACCAGATGGGGCATGTTGGACCGGTGGTGATGATGAAGACTCTGGCGAACATAGCACCGCTCGTGGTGGTCCTGCTGCTCGGGCTCGGCGCCCCTCGTGCGATCGCGGGAGATGCCGAGCTGCTCCTCTCCGAGGGCAAGGTCGCCGAGGCGCTCGAGGCGGCCCGTGATGAGGCTACGGCCTCGCCGGGCGACCTGGATGCACAAGAGCTGTACATCGATCTGTTGCTCGCTTTTGGGCTGGGCCCGCGCGCCGAGCGCAGGTACCGGGCACGGGTCCGTGAGCAGCCGGAGGACCCAGACTCCTGGTACCTGGTGGGCCGGTCCGCGGTCGGAGCGGACGACGCCCGTGAGGCCTACGAGGCTGCGCTGCGCTTCGACCCAGAGCATGCTCGCTCCCACATGGGCATGGCGGCAGTCCATCTCGCTGCGGGGCGCATCGAGCGTGCCTCAGCGGCCTACGCGATCGCTCTGCAGGGCGACGCATCGCTCTCGGAGGCGTGGCTCGGCCTGGTCCGGTCACTGGCAGCCGAGGGGCACGTGGCCGAGGCGCTCGAGGCGGCCAAGCACGCGCAGACCAGGATTCCGGAAGAACCGGGCATCTACCTGGCGCTGGCCACCCTCGCGCCGGACCAGGCCCGGACCATCCTCCTCCAAGGCACGGAGCGTGCTCCGGGAGACGCTCGCCTCCACGCTCGGCTTGCAGAGGAGCTGCTCGCGGCGGGGGATGGTGCGTCGGCACTCCGGTCGTCGACGACGGCGCTACAGCGCGACGAGCGGCTCTCGGATGCCCTTCGAGCCAAGATCTTCGCCGAGGAGATGGTCAAGGACCGCATCGACGGCAGCGGCTACCAGAGCGTCCGCGAGCTCGTCGCGGTCGAGCCTGCGGCAGCCCTCCCGCGCTGGGATGCTCTGGTCGAGGCGTATCCGCGGTCGTCGCTGGTGCGGGCCGGACGGGCGAGGGTCTACGAGGTCACGGGCAATGTGGCCGCGGCGGGCGCGGATCTGGAGGTGGCCCAGCGCCTGGGGACGAACACCGAGGTCCAGGCAGCGCTCGGACTCCTTCGACTCCGAGAGGGCCACGCGGCCGAGGCCGCGCCTCTGCTGGCGCTCGCCTGGGAGAGCCGCTCTTGGGATGTCTCGCTCGGGCTCGCACTTGCCGAGGCCCTGTTCCAGTCCGAGCAGGTACCGGGCGCGATGAAGCTCCTCGAGGGGCTCGCTGCGACGCAGCCCTTCGACCTGCGCATCGGGCGCCGGTATGCGCAGGCGCTGCTCGATGCCGACGAGCCGGAGAAGGCCTACTCGTTCATCCGGCAGCGGCTTGGTCGCGTCCCCGATCCGCAGCTTGGCGTCGCGCTGATCGCCGCTGCACTGGCGACGGGCCGCACGGTCGAGGCGGCGTCCATCGTCGAGGACATCGCCGAGCAGACGAACAACCCGCGGCTCCGTGAGGCAGCCACGCGGCTGCGCTCTGGTGGATGACGGCAGTCTGGTGGTGAGCCGCTGAGGGCTGTGCCTTCGCCTACCCGACCTACTGAGGACGACCGATCACGCGGTGGCTCCCCCCCGAGGTCACGGTGATCCGCTCGGTGTGATCGAGCCCACGTCCAGGGTTCTCGACGCGGATGGTGTAGCTGCCCGGTGGGAGGGGGTGGTTACGCAGTGGCGCCTGCCGACCCAGCTTCACGCCGTCGACGTAGACATTGGCCCAGCCGCCGCCGAGCACGGTGACGGTCAAGCTTCCGGGAGCGGCCGCGGGTGCGGGTGCGGGTGCCGACGGGGGGGCGGGCGAGGGCTCGCTGGCGCGCGTCGGTGCCGGCCGGCGGGCAGCCTTCGGCGCCGCATCCAGAGTGCGAACCAGGCGCGTCGCCTCGCCAGCCACGACGGTCACGTCTTCTTCGACGCGGAGGTAGCCCTCGGCCTCGAGCACGATGGTGTAGGTGCCGGGCTCGAGCTCGGTGAGCTGGAGCTCGTTGCCGAGCTCGACGCGTGGCTCGCCATCGACCGAGATCGTGGCGCTCGGTGCGACGACCACGTCGAGGGTGCCTGTGGTGGGCGCCGCGACCTCTACCTCCGGAGCCTGCTGGATGATCACCTCCGGCTCGCGCGTGCCGAGAAGCCAGGCCACACCACCTAGGGTGCCGGCAGCGAACAGGAAGAGCAGCACGAGCAGGCCGGCGAACCACGGGAGCAGGTTGAGGGGCCGGCTTGGGCTGCCCTGGGCCATCGTGGCGGCGGAGGGGCGCTCGTAGGACGCCGTCACGGGTGTGGCCTGATGCAGGTCGAGGGCGGTCAGGGTTCCCGCGTGTAGACGCTGACGCTCCGCCGCGATCTCATCGGCGAAGATCTCTCCGAGGAACGCCTTGAACTCCTTCCGGATGGCGTCTGGGGTCGCCGGGAACAGGTACTCTCGGAGGGCGTCGGCGAACTCACTGCCGGACTGAAAGCGATCTTCGGGATGCTTCGACAGCGCCTTGAGGACGATGGCTTCGAGCTTGGGATCGATGTCGGGGCGGTACTTCCGCGGCGGCCTGAAGTCGCAGCTGCGAATCTTCTCGAGGGTCTTCACCTCGGCGTCGGTCTTGAACAGCCGGCGCCCGGTCAGGCACTCGTAGAGGATGATGCCGAGGGAGAAGAGATCTGAGCGCTTGTCGAGCGACTTGCCCTCGGCCTGCTCCGGGCTCATGTACTCGTACTTGCCCTTCAGCACGCCGTCGCGGGTCTGGTAGGCGTTCGATTCGGCCTTCGCGATGCCGAAGTCTGCGATCTTTACGTCGGCCTCGTACGAGACGAGGATGTTGGACGGTGAGATGTCGCGATGGATGATGCCGTAGGGGTTGTTTTGGATGTCGGTCTTCGTGTGGGCGTAGTGCAGGCCCTTCGCCGTCTCGTGGGCGATGAAGGCAGCAAAGCGCGTCGGAAGATGCCGCTTCAGGCGACCGAGCTTGCGGAGGATCCCCCGTGTGTCCTTGCCCTCCACGCAGTCCATGGCGATGAAGTAGTTGTCGTGGATCTTCCCGAAGTCGTAGATGCGGACCACGTTCGGGTGCTGCAGCGCGGCGCTGACCTTGGCCTCGTCGATGAACATCTCGACGAAGTCGGCATTCTCACTGATGTGCGGCAGGATGCGCTTGATGACGACCAGGTTCTCGAACCCGCCCTCGGAGAAGGTCTTCGCCTTGAAGATCTCCGCCATGCCCCCCGTTGCGATCTTGTCGACCAGGTAGAAGCGTCCGAAGACTTCGGGCTCGAAGGTCTGGGCCTCGCTGGGCACGTCACGCTCTAGGCCAAGGGGTCAACAAGAGAGTTCAGCAACTGGGTTCTCTTAGCACGCCGCTCGGTGACTCTGGGCTCACTCGGATGTGGCGTCGGATCCGTCACCCTGGCCACCACCGCCTCCTCCTCCTCCTCCGAAATACTCGGCGAGGAGGTCACAGTCCCATTCGCTTCGGATGTCCTCGATCCCGTTGTACTCGCGACAGGCTGCGCGGTCCTCCTTGGAGTCGATGGACTTGTGGCGATCGATGCACGAGGCGAGCTGCTCGTCGGGGACGGTGAAGCCACAGTCCTCCTCGGCAACCTTCGCCATGCGCACACAGATCAGCTGACAGCTGTTTCGGCAGCCCGTGAGGGCGATCGCCGACAGCAACAGGAGTGTGGGGAAGTAGCGCAAGGGGCCGTGCCTCCAGGATCGTCCGCGCAGGGTGACACGGGCCCGCAGCCCGAGCAAGAGCGCGCCAGTCATGAACGGGTGAATGCGTCCTCAGCGCCGACAGCACCGAGGCCCAGCACATCGTCCATCGTGTAGCGACCGGGCGGTCGGCCGACGAGCCAGCGTGCAGCGCGCAGTGCCCCCATGGCGAATGTGGAGCGGGCCGTTGCGCGATGTGACAGAGAGACTGTCTCGCCGTCCATGGCGAGCCAGACGGTGTGGTCTCCGTTGATGTCACCACCGCGCAGCGCGTGCATTCCGATGCGCCCCTCCGCCCGGGGGCCTGTCTCTCCGTGCCGGCCATGATCGATGACGCTGGCCAGGTCGACCCCACGCGACGCGGCCACGTCGGACGCAAGGGCCAGGGCGGTCCCCGACGGCGCGTCACGCTTGTGCCGATGGTGGGTCTCGATGATCTCGACATCGGCGGACGGCAGTGTGGACGCGGCAATGCGTGCGAGAGAGCGAAGGAGGGCGACTCCGGTCGAGAAGTTGGCTGCGGCGACGAGCGGACGGGTGGCTGCCGTCGCGTCGAGGCGGTCGCGCAGGCGTGCGTCGAGCCCCGTCGTGCCCGTCACCAGAGGAACACCAGGGCGGATGTGATTCAGCGCGAGGTCTAGGCCCGCCGGCAGACTGAAGTCGACCCATACGTCGGCCACCACATCGCCCACGGGGCGGAGGCTCACGCCTGCGGGGGCTCGGCCGCAGAGCGTTCCCGCGTCGGAGCCGCTCGCAGCCGCTCCCTCGCGCCCGAACGCAGCGGCAAGGTGCAGGTCGGGAGCATCCAGGATGGCGCCGACGACGAGGCGTCCCATGCGGCCGGCGGCACCGACGACCGCGACTCGCATCAGAAGTGCACTCGCAGCCCGAGCTGGCCGCCGAAGACCGGGTCGTCGTAGCGGCCTCCGAGGTCGCCGCGGAAGTCGCGGAAGTAGGACCCAGGCAGGAAGGCGCCAAGGTCGAGCCCGAACTCGACGTGCTCGATCCCGTCGTAGTGAACGCCCGTGCCGAACTCCATGCCGTAGCTGCGTCGACCCTCGAAGGACTCCGGCACCTTGGCGACGCGCGCCCCGAGGAAGGAGACGTTCGCCCTCCACCCGGGCAGGAACTGCCGGCTGACCCGGGGCTTGAAGAACAGGGCATTGCCGACCGCGTTGCCCACCAGCGTCTCGTCGAAGGACCGCCCGGCGTTGGCGTCGGTCGCTGTGGCTGCGGCGAGGACGGGCATCGGCTGCTCGAACAGGAACTGTCCTACGCTGTAGTCGCGGTCGAAGGTGAAGGTCTTCAGGCGAAGGTCGTTGGTGTCGCCGTCACCCGTGCCGAGTCCGAACGTGAATCCGCCGACCCAGGGGGCCAAGTCGAGCTCGGCGTCGAGGAGGGCGCCGAAGGCGGTGACGCTGACACCCTCGCCGATCTCGGGGAGTGCGCCTCCACCGAACTGGCCGACGAACTCCGCCTCGATGTCGAGCTTGCCGAGCTCGGCCTCGGTGGTCAGGTCAGCAGTGAACAGGTTGAAGCGCCCGTTCGGGTCGGGGTTGGAGGTGTGCTGGTAGCGGGTCAGGAGGCCTGCCGCGACCGTCTCGTTCCGGTATGCCACGCCGGCGTTGAAGGCCGTGGTGTCGTCACGCTCGTTGACGAGGTTCTCCGCACTGACGTCGACGGCGGCCTGAAGCCAGAAGGAGTCCTGGACCAAGAGCTCCCAGGACACCCGATCGACGGTGTCGCCGTAGTCGGCGTACATCGGATTCACCGACGTGCCGTCGTTCAGCCAGATGCCGGTGCCCCAGTGAACCGGCATGCGACCGACCTTGAAGCGGCCGATGTTGGTGCGGGTCTCGGCCCAGGCACGCCACAGGGTGACATCGAAGAGCGGAGTCTGTGGGTCGGAGGTCGAGGTCGGGGCGGTGAGCCCGTCATCGAACGTCGGTGCGGCGTTGGCCACGGGGGAGAGGGACGTGGCGGGCTGATCGCCCCAGTAGACGCCGTCGAGACCTCGGAGATCGACGTGAACCGACGCCTGGTCGCTCAGGTACAGGTTGGGGCGAAGCCAGAGCCGGTGCTGGGTGTACCAGGTGAGGCCCTCGTTGGTCGCGAGGCCCCGGTCGAGCGACAGCGAGTCGATCAGGCGCATCCGTGCCCGGTAGAATCCCTCGAACTGGACTTCTGCGGCGTGGGCCGCCGGGAGGGCGGAGAGGCTCACGAGGCACGTCAGAGAAAGGGCACGCAGCGACAAGGTGCGGCTCCAAGCAGGGAGGCCGGGGCCTGTAGCACGTCACCCGTCCCGCGACACCGCGCAGGACACATCGATTTGCTTCGCTCAGCGCTCTGCTGCCGCTATGGTGGTCGCCGGACGGGAAAGTCATGCAGCGCGGTGATCCGCAGTCGGCGGATTCAAAATCGGTCGATCCCCTCGTCGGGCGCCTCCTGGAGGGGCGCTTCGAGCTGGTGGAGCTGCTCGCGCACGGTGGCATGGGAAAGGTCTACCGTGCCATCCAGCGGCCGATTGATCGTGACTGCGCCGTCAAGGTACTGCACCAGCCCGGCACCTCGACCGAAGTGCGCACTCGCTTCTTCCGGGAGGCGTCCGTCGCGGCCCGTCTCCGACACCCGAACACCGTTCGTGTCTATGACTACGGCGCCAGCGAAGACGACATCTGCTTCATCGCAATGGAGCTGCTCGAGGGTCGCACGCTCGCCGAGCTGATCAGGGAGGAGGCCCCCCTGTCGCCATCCCGGGCCCTGGAGCTGGTCCGGCAGATCTGCGCGTCGGTGAGCGAGGCGCACGACCATGGCATCGTGCATCGGGATCTGAAGCCCGCGAACGTGTTCGTGGTCGGACGAGGAGACGACGAGCACGTCAAGGTGCTCGACTTCGGTCTCGTGAAGCAGGTCGGCGACCCGGACCCGGTCACGGGTGCACGGCGCGCCATCGGCAGCCCGCCGTACATGGCGCCCGAGCAGGCCCGCGCGGCAGAGGTCGATGCGCGGTCCGACATCTACTCCGTCGGCGTGATTCTGTTCGAGCTCCTCACGGGGCGTGTGCCCTTCATTGGCAGCACGTCCGCCGAGATTCTGTATGCGCACACGGCTAGGCCGGTTCCACGCTTCGCCGAGATTCTGGAGGTGAACGACACCTCGCAGACCTTCGAGTGGGTGGTCCGCACCTGTCTGCAGAAAGAGCCCGGGGAGCGCTTCGGCACGATGCAGGAGTTCCTGCGTGCGCTCCGGGTCGTCCGTCGCGAGCTCCGCGGGCGTGTAGATGGCCCTGTGCCGCTGCGGCTCGAGCGAGGCCAGGTGGTCCTGCCGCCCGACCTCTCGGTGAGCGTGAATCGGGTCGTCACCCCCGTGCCTGCTCTGCCGCAGGAGGTACTGGCTCCCGTCGGAACGATGTCGGCGCCGAGCTACGCGCCGACCCCGTCGGAGGGTCCGTGGTCCAAGCCCGCTGTCTGGGCGGCTCTCTGCTTCGCGGCGGCCCTGCTGCTCGGCGGAGGCTGGTGGGCGCTGCGCGGGGGTGCCGATGCGGGAGGCAGCGGCGGCTCGGAGGCCGTCTCGATGTCCATGGTGCTCGAGCTCCAGTCGACGCCCGCAGGGGCGGAAGTCCTGGAGACGAGTGGTGCGCTGCTGGGCACGACGCCCCTGACGGTCGAGCTCACCCGAGGCGAGCCCCGTCAGGTCGATGTGCGCGCGGAGGGCTACCGCACGCGTCGGGTTTGGCTCACGGGCGACCGGCCCCAGCGGGTGATCCTGCTCGACCCCGAGTGACCGGAGCGATAGCTCGCCGGCTTCTCTGCGGAGGATCGATGCTGCTCGCTCTCACACTGCTCGCCTGCACGGGCGCGAAGGATGTCGCGACCGACGACACCGCCGTGAGCGTAGACCTTCCGCCCGCGGGGCCCCTGCAGGTGGGCGTCGCACGGGTGCGCATGCCCGTGCCCGTCGGCATCGGAACGGTGGGCTACGGCGGCTTCGATATCGCAGCGGAGCCCTCTCCCTTCGCCGAGCTCTACCCGGCGACCGAGCACATTCACCAGCATCCAGATTTTCGGGCGGTGGTCCTCTCACGTGGCCCAGGGCACGAGGTGGTGTTCCTCCGTACCGACACCGTCGCGGTCTTTCAGCAGCTGCGGCAGGCCGTCGTTATCGAGCTCGAGTCCCGGCTCGGTCGTGAGATGGACGACGCGCTCGTCATCGGTGCGACGCACACGCACTCGGGGCCTGGGCGCGTTGTCGATGCGGGTGCGCTCTACGACCTGCTCGCGGATCGCTTCTTCCCCGAGCACTACGACCGCATGGTGGACGCGATGGCCGACGCCGTGGAGCAGGCGTATGCGGATCTCGCTCCTGGGCGCGTCGGCTTCGGATGGTCAGACTGCACGGCAGCCATCAGCGATCGACGCTGCGAGGACGGCTCTGACCACGTGAACGGGCAGGTCCCGGTGATCGGCGTCGAGCAAGAGGGCACTCTCGAGGCGGTGGTCCTCGCCCTCCCAGTCCACGGCACCGGACTCCGGATCGACCAGCTCACGCTCTCGCAAGATGTCTCCGGCGCGGTCGAGGCGGCGATCGAGGACCGCTTCGATCATGACGTCGAGGTCCTGATGCTCAACGGCTGGGCAGGGGACATGTCGCTCGGCGAGCCCGACGTGCCCACTCGTGAGGGTGCGGAGCTTCCGGACGGCTACGAGCAGATGGCCGAGGTCGGCCAGGCCGCTGCTGACGCCGTGGAGATCGTCCTGCCGACTCTCGCGTGGGAAGACGAGCCCACGCTCCACCTCGAGACGCATCGCGTGGTGCTCGACCGCGCTGCGCTCGCCTATCCGGAGGGTGAGTTCCTCCACGAAGACGGCGCCGTGTACTGCGGCCTCGGCACCGAGGCCGACTGCGATCCCGCGACGACGATCGACGATCTCGATCAGCAGTGCATTTGGTTCCCCACCGACTATCCGGCGCCCAAGCAGACGGAGCTCACGGTCGGAACGGTGGGGCCCCTGCACGTCGTGACCTTCCCGGGTGAGGCGACCACGGAGGTCGGCGAGACCCTCGTGACTCGCCTGCAGTCCGAGCTGGGTGTGAGCGACGTGATGTTCGTCGGATACTCCCAAGACTACCTCGGCTACGCGCTGCTCGAAGACGACTGGTGGCAGGGTGGCTACGAGGCGAGCGGCACGCTCTGGGGACCGCGACAGGGCGGCTACCTCGTCGACCAGTCCGTGAGGGCATCCGCCATCGCTCTCGGAGTCGAGCGAGGTGGCCGGGGCGTCGATCCGGTGGAGCCCTTCACCAGCGGCGACTTCGTGCCCTACGCGCCGACGACGCCGAGAGCGCCTGGCACCATCGTGGCGGACGTTCCCGAGGTCGTGGGTTCCACGGACGTGATCACACTGACCGTGCAGGGGCAGGACCCTTGGCTCGGCGCACCTGTGGCGGTCCTTCAGCAGGGCGACGGATCCCCTGTCCTCCGTCCGAACGGAGCTCCGATCGACTCGGACGGGGCCTCTTTCTGGGTCTCGCTCGCTGTCGACCCTCCCTACGCGGATGGTCTGGAGGTTGCCGAGCGCGCCTTCCTGTGGACCTTCCACGTCCCTGTGCAGAGCCCGGTGGTCGGCCATGGGCCAGCTCTGAGCGGCGACGTGCGGCTACAGGTGACGCTGGCCGATGGCACGGTCGTCACGAGTGGAGTGGTCACGATCGCCGAGTGAGCGACTGCAGCGCGGCGCGCTCGGCCTGCTTCGTGGATGCCAGGTGACGCCAGAAGTCATCGCTGCGGCGTCGAGCATCGTCGATCAAGCCCGCGAGCTGCTTGAGCTCGGCGACCCGAGCTCGGTGGTCGACGAGTCGGATCGCGGACTGCCCTCGTGGATCGAGCTGCAGTGCGGCAGGCTTGGTCTGGACGACGCAGGGCTTCAGCATCGGCAGCGGGATCTCGAGGCGATGCGTCGTCAGCGGCCCGAGCCGCCAGGTGAGGCGGACGTTCTCGTTGTCCACCTCGAGCAACACCCGGCGGTTGTGTACCCAGAGGCGCTCGAGGAGTGACAGGGTGCCGCCGAGAGCGACTGCCCCGGCGACGGCTGGAATGACGATGGACGGCAGGTGCGACGTGTGGTGATCGAGCAGCACGACGTCGACGAAGTCGAGCCAGGTGTAGAGGAGGAAGAAGAACGTGAACCAGAGGGCCGACCGCCCCACCCAGCGGCGCCGGAACTCGCTGGGTTCGACGGGTGAATGGGGCTCGAAGCGACAGGCCAGTCCGTCGGGTGTGATCTCTGGCTCGAGGCGAGGCTGGCGGGATGGGGGCATACCTAAGTGTCGGGGACTCGAGGCGCCGCGTCTACCTCTGCGCGCTCCTCTCTGGCGCTCGAACCGGATATGCTTGCTCGCATGTCGGAACTCACCCGTCGCACGCTCCTCGGGAGCACTCTCGCCGCTGGACTGGCAGGCTGCGAGGCCGAAGGCAGGGGGCGCAGAGGCGCCCCTTCCGCGGGTGACACTGCGGTACCTGCCACCTCGACAGTCAGTGGTGAAGTTCAGAAGACGCGTGCGCCGAACATCCTCTACCTCTACGCCGACCAGTTTCGCTGGAATGCCCTCGGCGTCGCGGGAATGCCCCTGCTGCGCACTCCAAGTCTGGACTTGCTGGCGGCCAGCTCCGTGCGCTTCTCAGACTGTGTGACCTCCTCGCCGCTCTGCATGCCCGCTCGCTCGGTCATGCACTCCGGTGTGCTCGCGTCGCGGGCGGGGGTGCTCACCAACAACGGCTGGCCCTTGCTCGACGGGCCGAGCCACGTTCGTCGCCTGCGTGATGAGGGGGGCTACCGAACGGGAGTCGTCGGCAAGGTGCACCTGCATCATGGCGTGGGGCACAAGGACGACTGGATCGATCGACTCGACCGCGCTGGCTTCAGCGACCCGATCGAGCTGTCGGGTGTGCGGCTGTGCGCGCGCTTTCCCAATGCATGGTCGGACTGGCTGTCGGCGCAGACCACCACGGGACCAGACCGCTACCAGCTCTTCCGTGACTTCGTCCGTCACTACGAGGCGACCTCGCACGTGCACGGCGAGTGGCTCTCCCCCCGCTTCGACGATCCTCGCTTCGGGCTGCGGGCAGACGAGCACGTGGACTCCTGGATCGCCGACACCGCCGTAGATTGGATCACGGAGGCCAAGGGTGGGGCGCCCTGGTACCTCCAGGTGAACTTCCCAGGCCCGCATCCACCCTGGGATGCGCCTGCGCCGTGGGCGGATCTCTACGACCCCTGGGACGACGCACTCCCCGTCCCGACCGACCAGCAGCCGGGTCGACCCTGGTCGGGGCTCATCGACATCCTGCACCGCAACTGGGCCTCCCCGACCAGCGAGCTCGAGCGGCGACAGCTGGTCGCGAAGTACTTCGCCCGGGTGTCGATGATCGATGCGATGGTGGGTCGGGTCGTGGATGGCTTGGCCGCCTCGGGCCAGCTCGACGACACCTGGATCGTCTTCAGCGCAGACCATGGCGAGCTGATGGGCGACAAGAACCTGGTCGGAAAGATCGCGTTCTTCGACGGCTCCATCCGAATCCCACTCATCGTTAGGCCGCCCGGTGGCGCGTCAGGATGGGTGGCAGATGGGTGGTGCGATCAGCTGGACGTCACGGCGACTCTGCTCGCGCTCGGTGGTCTGGAGCACGGGATCGATCTGGCTGCCCCGGTGCATGAGGCCGTCCTCGCCGGGCCGGGTGCCCACACGGGCAAGGAGGCGGTGATCTCCGAGGTGTCGCACTACTCGATGCTCGTCGACGGCCGCTACAAGGTGGTTGCCGACCGCAGGGACTGGTCCGTCGTCGAGCTGTACGACCGCGCCGACGACCCCGAGGAGTGGGTAAATCGGGTGCGCGATGGGTCGCTGTCGTCGGTGGGCGCGGGTGGTGTTGAGCAGATGCGCCTCATGCTGGGCGTCTGAGCTCGCGGATTCGGCGAACGAGCTCGACGACGGACAGCGGCGCCGACCCCTCCGCCTTGTTGCCGATGACCACGTCCACGGGGCGCTCCCGGTCGACGGCCCAGCAGACGGCCCGGGCGAGCTTGTCGCGGCGGGGTAGGTCGGGTGCCCCCAGCCGAGTGAAGGGCTGGAAGCGCTCCTTTGCGGCTGTATAGGTCAGGCTGGGGAGCAGATTCCACCGCACGAGTAGCCTCGGGGCCTCGGCGACGCGTCCGAGCTGCCACTGGGTGCGGAGGTCGGGCATGCGTGGGTGAACCGAGAGGCAGTGCAGTGCTCCCGCGTCGTGGACAGCGTCCCCGTAGGCGCGGCAGACTGCACCGTCGTAGCGTGGCTCGACCGCACAGATCGACGCGTCGGGCAGAGCGCTCAGGAAGCGGTGGAGAGCATCTGGGGTGAGGGGCCCGGGGTCCTGTGGAGGGATCTGAAAAAGGAAGGTCGTGCGAGCCGCGCCGAGGGTGGCTGTTGCTGGGCCGATCAGCACGTCCTCGACCCACGAGGGGTCGAGGAAGCGTGCACTGGGGCGACCGCGCTGCGCGCCGTATCGGGCGTGGTCTGGGTAGCGTGCGAGCAGGGCGTCACGCGGGGCCTTGATCACGAAGCGGAAGTCGGGAGGCACCTGATCGCGGTAGGTCCGCCAGTCTGCCACGGGCACGGGCGCATAGAAGCCACGGTCGACTCCGATCACTCCGAACAGCGGGTGGCGCGCATACGGCCCGAGCCCCTCACGGGCCAGCAGGGAGGCGTCTGCTGGCCGGTCGTAGACCAGTCCGGCCCATCCGGGGAAGCTCCACGAAGACGTGCCGAGGGTCACGCCGCGTGGGATGGCGACCGCGAGCTCGTGCACGCTGCGTGGCAGGGTGGCTGGTCGCACCCAGCTTCCAGCGAACATCCCGAGCTGGTCTCGTGTCTTCATTCCTCGTCGGACAGCCACGCGTCCGGATCGGAGACGGTCGCGAAGCCGCTCCAGAGCTGTCCGGTGAGGTAGAGCGGGATGTCGTCGCCATAGCCGTGTCGGCGGAGCCAGGAGTTGCGCGCCGCGCCGTCTTTGGTCTCGTGGACGTGCGGCTCGAGGAGGTTCATCTGGATCAGGCGCCGACTGCTGCCGTTGTGCGCCATCAGGATGGTGCCCTCCGGGTCCACGTCGACAACGACAGCGATGTGGGTGCGAAGGTCGTCCCACTTGCCGTTCTTGTTGCGGTCGTGCGTGTTGTCGAAGAACACGAGATCGCCGATCGCCGGAATCGGGTTGTGGTGGAGCGCGCCGTTCCGCTCCGCGGAGGCCCAGATCGTGGCGACCCTCCCGTCCATCGGGATGCCGGCCCGCGTCATGACGGCCGACACGAAGCCGCTGCAGTCGTCGCGCCAGCGGCGGCCCGGACGGTGTTCGACGAGGTGTCGGCCGGCGGCGGCGATGCGCATGGAGTGCCGGGTGAGCTTGATCGAGCCCACCTGCTCCGGGGCCGGCTCGGACGTCGTGACCACGGCCTCGACCGCCGGCAGATCCTCCGGCGGAGGCGCCGACGAGCGCTGCAGGTGCGCACGAAGCGCTGTCCAGCCAGACAGCAAGCACACGGCGACGGCGATGGCAGACCACTCCCGCATAGCTCTCCTCTTGCCCTCCTCTCGTCAGGAAGCAAGTCTCGTGCCCGACAGGAGAGCGGCTCTTGGGGCGCAGATCCTGACAACCCGTCAGGTGGCCGACGTGGGGAAGGTCGTCCGTGACAGACGGTCAGTCGGCTGTGGGCTACGGTCCTGCCATGCTGCTGTTGCTGCTGGCCTGTACGCCCGACCCTTCGGTCATCCGCGTCCCCGTCTCGACGCTGACCGGCGAGGCGACCTGGGCGGTCGACTTCGACGAGGCCTCCGAGGCCGAGGGCTTCGCCGACTGTAGCTACACGCGCGCCTTCGATGGGATCGAGGACCGCTCTGTGCCGTGGCTCTGTCCCGAGTGTGAGTCGATGTACCGCCTGGATGTCGAGCTCGTGAGCGGGGATGCCTGCAGCACGCTCGTGTCTCCCGACGGGATCGACACGCTGGAGTGGCATGGGGCGTCCACAGACCAGTGGCTCCGCGGTAGCGAGAACGTCCTCCTGTCGGAGCAGGGTTCGGTCGTGGCTGGGCCGGATGGCTTGGGCTGGACCAACGAGACCGAGTGGCTCCAGCTCGGTGACGCGACGGTCCGGTTCACGGTGGACGGGTTCTTCACCGAGGGCCGCGGCAAGGGGGACCCGTGGCACGGGGGCGCTCCCCACGAGGGGAAGTACCTCTGTGGTTGGCCCGATGCCGAGCCACCCGCGTGGGAGGGGCCGTGGACCGTCGAGGTCGGCCAGACCCTCCCGGACGGCTGGCTGAGAGATCAGTGTCTCGAGAACCTTCGGCTGCACGACTTCTCGGGCCGCTGGCTCGTGATCGACGTGTCGGCGATGGACTGCCCGCCCTGCCAGGACATGGCTGCCGGGGAGAGGGCCTTCATCGAGACGCTGGCACGCGAGGGCGTCGACCTCGAGGTCGTGACACTGCTCGCGCCGTCGCTCTCCGATCCCTTGGGACAGACCTCGCTGTCGATGCAGCTGGAGTGGGTGTCGGCCTTCCAGCTACAGTCGCCTGTCCTGGCGGACCGGGGCTGGGGAGCGTGGGTGCTCGGGGCGGCACTCGGACAGGACTTCGCCTACCCGGCGTGGGCTGTCGTCAGCCCTGACCTCGAGGTCGTCGCCGTCGGTACGGGCTTCGGGGGCTGGGACCTGTTTCGTCCGTACCTCGGCGCACAGGGTCGCTGAGGCGCCTTAGTTGCCACTCAGTGCGACAGCGTCGAGCACCAGTCGTAGGCCGAGGTCCTCGGCGGCGTGGGTCCGCTTCGCGCGCTGGCGGTTGGCCACACGCGCCCAGCTGGCGCTTGTGCGCCAGCTCCCACCTCGGACCGAGCGCAGAGCGCCCCGCTCGAGCGGCTCGGGGTCGGTGGCTCTCGAGGGGGGCCACTCCCCGTAGCCGTCGTAGCACCACTCTCGAACGTTTCCGAGGAGGTCGGAGATCCCGAGCGGATGGTGGGTGCCGAGCGCGCCCACGGGGGCCGTGCCTGCATAGCCATCGCTGCAGGTCACGGAGGATTCCCAGCCGAGCACCAGCCCTGCGGCGCTGTCGCGAATGTTCTCGATGCCGCAGAGGTACTGGGACTCACCGATGATGCCCCAGGGGTAGCCTCCGGCGGTCCGTGCGGTGAGCTCCCACTCCACCTCGGTCGGCAGTCGGAAGCCCGAGCGGGGTGCTGGCTCTTTGGCCACCACCGGGCCTCCCTTCTCGCAGCGCTCGGACACGAAGTAGACGGGTACTCGCCCTACGACGCGGGATGCAGCGTTCGCGAATCGCACAGCATCGCACCAGGTGATGCCCTGCACCGGGTGCTGGGGGCCGCTCAGGGAGGCCTCGTTCCATCTCGCTCGCCAGGGCTTCAGAGGAAGTCGTGGGTCGGGCTCTGGATCGCTGTCGAGGACCTCGTCCCACTGGGCCTGGGTCACCTCCGTCTCACCGAGCCACCAGCCCGTCGTGCGCCGGAGCATGACCAGCGGCTCGTCGTCCTCGTGACCTCCCTCGAGCTCCCCGGAGCCCAGAGTGGCCTCTCGTGGACCCACGAAGCGCAGCGCGTAGCCGAACGTTGTCGTCCGGCGAGCACCATCCTCCGGACGGCAGCCCTTGGACCCTTCATCCTCGACCATCCCCTGGGGACATGCTGCGAGCACGCTGCTGATCATGGCGAGTGCGACGAACATCGAGGTCAGTGTCACCCCTTCTTGTCCTCGGGCGCCACCCTCGGGACCGCGAAGGCTGAATGTTCAGGGGGCTGACTGCAGGGTTCGACATGATGGGGACGGGTAGTGCGCTGCGCTGGGGGGCCCGCACGGTGTCTGTGACGACGGGGTGCGGAGAGGTGCGCCGAGCGCATGAGCCTGCCGTCGCAGCGCAGCATGGTCTCGGGTCACGTCCTGCCGACAGTCGGAGTGTCGGTTAGCGGCTCGGATGCAGACGACCATCGACGACCACTTCGCTCTGAGCGATCGCCTGTGCGCGGCTGTCGACGCCTTGAGCTTCGGCCCACCCGTCACGCACGTCTACAACCCGCTGGCCTATGCCCGCTCACTCCACGAGGCCTATTGGCGGCGGCTCGGTGCGGCGCAGGGGCGGGTTGTCTTGCTCGGCATGAATCCCGGGCCATGGGGCATGGCGCAGACTGGAGTTCCTTTCGGCGAGATCGGCGCCGTTCGAGACTGGATGGGGCTCGAGGGTGAGGTAGGCGAGCCAGCGAGTCCACATCCCAAGCGCCCGGTGGCTGGTCTTGCGTGTCCCCGCTCGGAGGTCAGTGGCCGTCGTCTCTGGGGCTGGGCTGCCGAGCGGTTTGGCACGGCTGACGAGTTCTTCCGGCACTTCGTCGTCCTGAACTACTGTCCGCTGTCCTTCATGGAGGCCTCAGGGCGCAACCGGACCCCAGACAAGCTCCCTCGGTCAGAGCGTGAGCCGTTGTTCTCGGCCTGTGACGAAGTCCTCGCGGAGCGGCTGGAGCTGCTGGCTCCGAGCCGGGTGATCGGTGTGGGAGCATTTGCAGAGCGGCAGGCCCGTCGGCTTGCTCCGAGCGGCGTTCCGGTGGGACGGGTTCTGCACCCCAGTCCCGCGAGTCCGCGCGCCAATCGTGGGTGGGTCGCCGCGGCGGAGGCGGACCTCCTCGCACAGGGGGTCCGGCTTCCCTGATGCTTCAGCGCCGCAAGAGGACCCTGAGGGTCTGCAGGCGTGCCGCTGAGGCCAGCCAGCTCGTCATGAGCTCCAGCTCGTCGTCGTCGCCATCGACCTGACGCTGTAGGCTCGGTCCCGGTGGACGCGTCGCGCGAGTGCGCAAGATGCGCCGTGCGAGCGCCTTGTCGACGCCCTCGGACCCAGCGACCCATCGCTCTTCACCCACCGGTCCGCACGACAGCTGTCCGCCTGCACTCGTCAGCACCTCGACCCGCCCCTGGAGGTCGACGCCGATGGCAGAGCGTCCCGCTGGGGGAGGAAGGCTGGTCCACAGGTCATGAATCGCCTGACGCAGCCGCTCGTGACGGCCGCGTCGTGCCTGTGACCGCGCAGTGCGCTCGAGGGTCCGCCAGCGTGCCGTCAGGTCTTGGGCGAGGAAGGTCCGGAGCGCGTCGCGCGTCTCACCGATGTCGTCGGGAGACCAGCTCGCCAGTCGTGCGACCAGCGGATCGTCGCTCGGGCGGCGCTCACCAAGCCACGCAGCTGCAGCGCGGATGGCTGTCTCGGTGGCGGGCGAGCCGGGTGTGAGGCTGACGAGCCCGAGTCCACCCTCGAGGACGGCGAGCGGCTCCGGGTGGGTCTCTGGAACTCCGAGACCCGCTGCCGTCCAGCGCTCGACGCTCGACATCGCCTGCGCGAAGGCGCGCAGAGGCGTGGGCTCCTCTCCGCCGGGAGCGAGGACGATGGCGAGGGCATCGGCATCGGTCCGGAGGCCCGGCAGCAGCGGCGCGAGGGCCTCGCCATCGCGGGCAAGTGCTCTTCGCCAGGGCTCACCCGCACCCAGGGTCACGACCCTCACTCGGGCAGGAAGGCCAGTCAGGGTGTCGCGACCCGACCAGGTGGCGGTGCCCCCGTCCCAGCACAGCAGGCGCTCGCGATGCACACCTGCCACGGCTGTCGGCAGCTCAGCGTCGACCGTGAGCGCACGCCGAGCCTGCAGGACAGCCCAGTGTAGTGCCCGATCGGCTGGATGCATGTGAGCATAGGACTCAAGCTCCCGCAGCTGTGCGGCGGGCTCCGAGAGGGTAATTGGAGGTTGCAGCTCTGCCAGTACCAGGCGGAGGTGCTCCCACGTCCACGGGTCGGGTGCAGTCACGGCCCTATACTAGCGCTGTAGAGAGCTGCGTCCCTGCAGAGAGGCTCATGACGAACCACTTCGAGAGCACGGTGTTCGGTGACGGCGCCACGGAGGACGGCCCGTCACGGCGGCTGTCCCTGATGGTGTACCACCGTGACGGCGTGGAGGTGGTCCCCTTGGTCGAAGGTGAGCCGGTCGTGATCGGTCGTGCAGCGCCCTCCACCCTGACGCCGCGCAGTCGTCGTCTCTCTCGGCAGCATGCGCGGTTCGTGATGTCTGGCGACGTGGTGACCGTCGAGGATCTGGAGTCGACCAACGGGACGTTCATCAACGGTGACCGCCTCCGTGGCAGCCAGATCCTCGCCCTCGGCGATGAGGTCCGGATGGGCTCGGTGTCGGTATCGGTCCAGCGTCTCGCGGACGTCGACACGCGCGGCGGGCAGCTGGAGTCACACGAGCGCTTCATCCAGCGCGTCGAGGCCGAGCTGGTGCGAGCCCGCGTTGCGATGCGGCAGGTCGTGTTGATGATGGTCACGGCTGCCGAGCCTGGGCTGCGGGCCAGCGCATGGTTTCATCGCGTGCGTCGTGTGCTGCGGATGGAGGACAGGACGGCTCTGTACGCCCCCGACACCGTCGAGGTCATGCTCTCTGGGATCAGCCGGCAGGCCGTCGAGCGCATCGCGGAGGGGCTCTGTGCGGGTTCAGACGACGAGCCCCAGCTGCTGGCTGGGATCGCGGTCTATCCATCCAGCGGTGCGACTGCTGATTCGCTGGTGCAGGGCATGCGTGAGGCCCTGCAGCACGCAGAACCCTCTGCGCCCGTTCAAGTCCACGAGCCCGTGGTCGTCGTCGAAGACGAGGAATCGGATGCCGGCCCGGTGGTCAGAGATGCCCGCATGGTGGCTCTGTTCGAGACGCTCGGTCGCATCGCGCCATCGAACATCTCCGTGCTCCTGCTCGGTGAGACGGGCACCGGAAAAGAGGTCCTCGCCCGGGCCATACACGACCGCAGCAACCGCAGTAAGGGTCCGATGCGGACCATCAACTGTGGCGCCATCCCATCCAACTTGATCGAGAGCGTGCTCTTTGGTCACGTACGAGGCGCCTTCACGGGTGCTGATCGGCAGGCGAGTGGGGTGTTCGAGGAGGCCGATGGAGGCACACTGCTCCTCGATGAGATCGGGGAGCTGTCGGCGGCCGCACAGGTGGCCCTCCTCAGGGTCTTGGAGACCAGGCGCCTACAGCGCGTCGGCTCGAGCCGAGAGGTTCCGGTGGACGTGCGCGTGGTCGCGGCCACGCACCGCGACCTGGAGCAGATGTGTGAGCAGGGAACCTTTCGCTGGGACCTCCTGTATCGCCTGAACACCATGACGCTGGAGATCCCTCCTCTGCGCGAGCGCGTGCAGGACGTGCGGCCGCTCGCGATGCGGTTCGTTCAGCAGGCCAATGCCGCCAACGGTCGTGCGGTTCGGGGTCTTAGCCCTGACGCGATGATGCTCCTCGAGACCTACCACTGGCCAGGGAACGTCCGTGAGCTCAAGAACTGCATGGATCGTGCGGTGGTCATTGCTCACGGGGAGGTCGTGACGGTCGAGGATCTTCCCACCAAGCTTCGCAGCTACACGGAGCAGACGCGCAGTCGGCACGCCGCGACGATCGATGTCGGGCAGGCTGCAGCATGGCCGTTCGATCAGGGCGAGTCCATGGATCTGAAGCGGCGTGTCGAGGAGTTCGAGCTCGCGCTGATCCAGGGCGCCCTGAGGGCCTGCCACGGCAACCAGACGGGTGCGGCAGCGCTCTTGCGGATTCCGAGGCGAACCCTCGTCTACAAGCTGAGGTCTCACCGTGAGACGATCGGCGAGGGTGTGCCAGCACTTCCGCTGGTCGACACGGTCGACAGCGACCTCGACTTTCGCGAGAGGGTCGAGCGCTTCGAGTCCAAGATGATCCGAGAGGCACTCGAGCGCAGCGGCGGCGATCGGATTCGTGCATCGGTGCTGCTGGCCATTCAGAAGCGAACGCTCGATCAGAAGATGCGCCGGTTCGGGCTCCGCTGAAAGTGAGCAGCACGCGCTGCTCAACTCAGAGCAAGCTGCGCGCATTGCTCACGCGAAAAGAGGGGTTCGATGGATCTGTAGGGCTGGCACACACCCTGCAATGGGGGTGGGTGTGAGCGGGATGGTCCCGTCGCATCACCAATCGAGGGAGGTCAGTGCCGTCCGCCCGAGGTCACCACCGAGGGCACGTCGTCCGATTCAAAGTGCGCAGAGGTTCGTCGTGACGGGGGGCTGTCGCGGCGGGTCAGCCTCGCTTCGGAGCGCCAACCCAGGGGGGTCTGGTGGCGCTTCGAAGCGGGGTCTCTGTGCGTCTCGTCCTCGCCGCGGACCCCATGCGGGAGCTGGCGCGCGCAGCGAGTGACAGACCGAAAAGTCGGTCTCGCTCAGCCGGACTTCGAGGCCTTGTCGGACTTTCCGTCCTTCTCCGCCTCGTCGTCGCTCGGCACCGGAGCGCTTGGCGTCGTGGTCTGGACCAGCACGCCGCGCTTCCAGGTCTCGGTGCGCTCGATCTCTTCGCCACTGTTGGACTTGAAGTAGGTCCAGTCACCGTGCTTGTTGCCGTTGTGGTAGAGCCCCATCTCCTTGCGGGTGCCGTCATCGTACCAGGCCGTCCAGTGACCCGCCTTGCGACCGGCGAGGAAGTCGCCCTCCTGCGCCCGGTTGCCGTTCGGATGCCACCACGTCCAGCTGCCAGCCTGCTTGCCCTTTCGGTAGTTGCCCTTCGAGGCCTTGGTGCCGTTCGGGTGCTTCCAGAGCCAGTCGCCATCGGGAGCATTGTCGGCGTACATGCCGTCGACAGCCTTCGTCCCGTCGTCGTGGAAGCGGTGGTAGGGCCCGTGCATCACGCCATCACGCTCACACCACTGCTCGACTCCGTTGGCGCTCTTGCCGGCCTCGGGTCGGGCGCCCTCCGTGCACTGGATCGGAGGGAGGTCGGCGGCGAGTCCGGCGTTGCTCGCTGATGCAGGGGCCGGAGCTGGGGCTGTAGCCGCAGGCGCAGCCTGTGGCGCTCCCGAGGCGGGTGGAGGGGGAGGAGAGCCGCAGCCAACCAGGTAGGAGAGTCCGGCGGCCGTGGCGAGTGCGAGAGTCATACGGGTCAGCATGGTCGGATAATACGCCTGGTCGGAGGCGCGTCGTGCCTGCGCCGACCGGGGTGGGTCGAGACGCGACAGACGGGCCGGGGATCTCGGGGAGCAGCTTGCTCGCTGGTTGTCGCCTTAGTCCGTGACCTCACTTCCGGCGACACTCCCGGGTCTGGGGGGCCGAAAGAGGGCCTGCTGGGTCAGCTCTCTGACCGTGCCCCAGCGGGTACGCACGAAGGGTGGCCACGGGGCACCGGTGTCCAGCCAGGCCTTCAGCCAGGCCCGCGTCTTGGGGTCGGACGGATAGCCAGATCCGAGCACCCCATGGGCTTCCTTCAGAGCGTCCAGGGTGGCGTCGCGTGTGGTCTTCGCCACCAGAGAGGCTGCGCCGACCACCGGGTATGTACCATCCGCCTTCGGCTCCATGAGAATCGGCACACCGGCGGCGGCTTCGAGGCGCGCGACGGTCGAGGGGATCGTTCGAGGGCTTCCAAGCGCGTCGATGATGACGCGATCCGGCTCGTGTCGTCGAATGAGCTCGAGGATGGCTCGCTCCTCCAGCGCGTTCAGGTTGTCGCCGTCGATGTCTCGGGCCGTGATCAACACATGGTCTTCGGTACCGAGGGCCTGCAGGCGCTCTCGAGCAGCCACTCGGCGGGCTGGTGTGAGCTTCTTGCTGTCGTCTGCGCCGGCGCTGCGAAGGGTACTCTCCGAGCCCTCACTCGCGAGGAAGCAGCCGACGACGAGCGGCCCGAGGACGCAGCCGCGCCCCGCCTCGTCGATGCCGAGAACGCGCTTCATGAGCCGAGTACCTCTTCGACGATTGAGACGACGACAGGGTCGGAGTCGCCGGCCAGGGGCGACACAGCGCGCTCGAGCAGGTCGGGCCTCTCGATGCGTCGACAGAGCGAGGCCGTCGCCTCTACGGCCGCCCGCCGGACCGCTGCTACCTCATCGCTCAGCGCCTGAAGCAGAGCGGGCATCACGCTCGCACCGCCGAGCGCACCGAGCGCGATCGCGCTGGCGGCTCGCACGTCGGGGTCCGCGTGGCCCGAGAGCCGACGCGCCGCGCCGACCCACGAGGGCGTACCGAATGCAGCCGCCGCCAGGGCGAGCCCGAGGGCGAGGTCCCGGTGGCCGCCGTCGCCGGCTGCCAGGATGGCGCCGATGTCCTCGGCGGGATGATTCTCGAGTGCGGCGAGCACGACCGCGCGGTCTGAGGCCGCACAGGCACCGAGGTGAGCGAGTAGGGGCCGGGTGCTGCTCGGCAGAGCCTGTGGGCGTCCTTCGTCTTGGGCCTCGTCCTGCGCGAGACTGGCTTCCTCGTCGGCGGCCTGCGCGGGAGCGGTGTCGGCTTTGGGGGCATCGCCGCCGGGCTCCGCCGAGGTCTCGGCATCGTCGTAGGCGGTCGGCTGTGGGGCTGCCTCGGCCTCCGGGGGGGGCTCGGCTGGGGGCTCGGGCTCTGGGTTGCTCTCGGACCGCGGGGTGGGGCTCGGCGGAGTGGGCAGGACTCCATCCGTGACCCATGACTCGGCGGCGGGCGGTGCGGAGTCCAGCTCGTCGATCGCCTCTTCGACCGCGCTGCGGACGCTCGTCTCGGGGTCGTCGAGGAGTCGGGAGAGCGCCGGGCGTGCACTCGGGCCGGCCACGCGACCGACGAGCTTCGCCGCTGCGGCGCGAACATCCGGAGATCCGGAGGTCAGTGCGCGACGGCCTGTGCTCAGGGCGGAGCGATCGGCGGCGCGTGTCAGGTGTCGGAGCGCGACGACCACGTCGTCGTCGAAGGAGGTGGAGGCGATGGCCTGCAGGACGCCCAGTCCAGCTTCGCCGAGGGCGAGGGTCTGGAGCATCACCCATCGACGCACGTGCTCGTCTGCGTCACCGACGAGCGCCGACAGGGCACGAACGGCGTCGGGACGCGCGAGGTGTGGCGTCACCCGAAGCACGGCGAGGCGTGCCTCGGCGTCTTCGGAGCGGGCGGCAGCGAGCGCTGAGCGGCGCAAGGTACCGAGGGCGGAGGGCGGGACTTCTGCAGTCCCTCCCGACGCGAGCGTCTCGTAGAGGTCGTCATTCATGCGTGGACACTATCAACTGCCGCGGACGATGCGCCGCTCGTTTCGGTTCGCCGGCGAGACAGCATCGCTGGGTTGCATGCGGCGGTCGTTCAGTCGCAAGCGCTGACGAAGCGCGGGATAAGCTGCAGCGCGGCGGCGGACTGTGGACGGGGCGTCGCCAATAGCGTAAGACCGCAATCCACGCGTCGATGACCCTCACGCGAACCAACAGCCCGGCAACGGGCCAGAGGGGGCGCGTCAGATGGGCAGAGGAACCGAGATGTCGGACATCGTCGTCAAAAACGGGCTCGATATTCCCATCGCCGGAGCGGCGAGCGGGGACATTCAGGACCTACCGCTTCCCGAGACCGTCGCGTATTCGCCGACCGAGATCCGTGGCTTCACGCCGCGCCTGGTCGCGCGTGAGGGCGACGAGGTGAAGGTGGGCTCGCCCATTCTTCTTCACAAGCCGCATCCGAGCGTCGTGCTTCGCTCGCCCGTCGCCGGGCGCGTGAAGGAGGTCCGGCGAGGTCACCGGCGGGTCATCACAGACTACGTGGTCGAGCGGCACGGAGATGCGCAGGAGCAGCTTCGGGCTGTCGCCCTGGCCGACATTCAGGGCCTGGCCCGAGACGAGGCTCTGGAGCTGGCTGCGTCGAGCGGCTGGTGGCCGACCATCCGTCAGCGGCCGCTCTCGGTGATGGCCGACCCAACCGTGGCGCCGCAGGCCATCGTCATCGCGGCGTCCGAGACGGGGCCGCTGCAGCCGAGCGGGCCGCAGCTGATCGGCGACAACGATGGCGATGCGCTTCAGGCCGCCATCGACCTGCTGCGGGCTGCGACCGGCGCCGAGGTGCACCTGACCCGGCTGAAGGCCGAGTCGATCCCTGCTGTGGAGAGCGCGGAGCGCGTCACCCATCACACCTTCAGCGGTCCTCACCCCGCCGGTGATCCTTCTCTGCAGATCAACCTGATCTGCCCGCCAAAGGGCTCCGGCGTCGTGTGGTTCCTGCGCGCTTGGGATGCTGTCTCGCTCGGCCACACCATCCTGACCGGCAGCTTCCACGCCACGCGCGTCGTCGCGGCGGTCGGTGCAGGGCTGCAGACGCCGCGGCTGGTCCGCACCGTGGTCGGCGCTCCGCTGAAGCACGTCGCTGGGCAGGCCAAGTCCGAGGCCCGCTGGATTCGTGGCTCGGTCCTGACGGGAGAGTCGGTCGACGCCGACCGCTGGTCGGGGCTCTACAGCCGTGCGGTTCACGTGCTCCCAGAGGAAGTCAAGCGCGACATCCTCGGTTGGGCGCTGCCGCAGCTCGGCAAGTGGTCCTTCCACAAGGCCTTCCTGCGGGGCTTCATCGGGGCCGGCTCCCCGGTCGATCTGCGGCCCGGAATCTATGGTGGCCATCGAGCCATCGTGCCGGTCGGGGCGTACGAGCGCGTCGTCGCGACGCCCGACATCCTGCCGGAGTTTCTCTTCAAGTCCATCGTCGCCCGCGACCTCGAGGAGTCCATCCAGCTCGGCCTGCTGGACTTCACTGAGGAAGAGGCGGCCCTGTGCAGCTTCATCTGCCCCTCGAAGATCGACTTCGATCTTCTACTCCGAGAGGGGCTCGACCTGTACGTTCAGGAGGCGTGATGCAGAAGGCGCTCGAGCAAGTGTTCGACGGCCTGCGCCCGAGGTTCGAGAAGGGCGGCCCCCTCGAGTGGGCGTGGCCTATGTTCGAGGGTGCGGAGACGTTCTTCCTCACTCCGGGGGAGCACACCCACAAGGGTGTTCATGTCCGAGACCACATGGACATGAAGCGACTGATGATCTTGGTGCTGTACGCGCTGCTGCCGACCATCCTCATCGGATGGTGGAACATCGGCATGCAGGCCTACGCAGCCGAGGGCGTGGTTGCCACGCCGGTCGAGGCGCTCCTGCGCGGTGGCGTCGCCATGCTGCCGATCATCATCACCTCCTACACGGCTGGCGGTATCGCAGAGCTGGTGTTCTGCATCGTGCGAAAGCACGAGATCAACGAGGGCTTCCTCGTCACGGCCATGCTCTTCCCGCTGACTCTGCCGCCGAGCATCCCGCTGTGGATGGTCGCCATGGGCATCGTCTTCGGCGTGGTCATCGGCAAGGAAGTCTTCGGCGGCGTCGGGATGAACATCCTCAACCCCGCGCTCACCGCCCGGGCGTTCGTGTTCTTCACCTACCCGGCCTTCATCTCGGGCGCGAAGGTGTGGGATGCCGGCGGCCAGGGCAACTCTCACATCGTGTCGGACCTGTTCGGGTACGGCGCGCCGGCGGTCGAGGGCTACACCGGCGCGACGCCACTGCTCGCCGCTGCCAGCGGTGAGCCGGGCGCTGATGCGGTCGCGCTCGTCGAGGCCAACGGCTGGTCCTACATGGACATGTTCGTCGGCACGATTCCCGGCTCCATGGGCGAGGTCAGCGCGCTGGGCGCGCTCCTCGGAGCACTGTTCCTCATCGCGACTGGCATCGCCTCATGGCGCATCATGGTCGGCTGTGTGGCCGGCGCCGTCGCGATGGCTGCGGTGCTCAACGGCGTCGCTGGCCCCGAGTCGGTGTCCATGATGTCGCTGCCCCCGCACTACCACCTCGTGATGGGTGGCTTCGCCTTCGGCACGGTGTTCATGGCGACAGACCCCGTCTCGTCGGCCAACACCCAGACCGGGCGCCTGATCTACGGCTTCCTCATCGGTGTGCTGGTGGTCCTCATCCGCGTCGTCAACCCGGCGTACCCAGAGGGCATGATGCTCGCCATCCTCTTCATGAACGTGTTTGCACCGCTCATCGACTACTTCGTCGTGCGGCGCACCACTCGTCGCCGTGCCGCGCGCCTCGCGGCCGCGGCCTAGGGGGAACACATGGCGTTCAGCAACGGCTACGTGTTCGGCTTCGCGACGGCCATCTGCGTTGTCTGCAGCGTCGCAGTCGCCAGCGTCTCGATCGGTCTGAAGGACCGTCAGGACGACAACCGACGACGCGACGTGCAGAAGAATATCCTCGGCGCCCTCGGTCTCCCGGAGGACGGGCGCGACCTTCAGGGCGAGGAGATCGACAAGCTCTGGCAGGACCGCGTCGAGCTCCGCTTCGTCGACGGTACCGGAACGGCGGTCGAGGGAGCTGACTACGACAAGAACGGCGACGGAGATCTCACGCAGGCCGACGCAGACCTCGCCCGTGCCGCAGTGAAGGGCACCGACAAGGCGCCAGCCTTCAGCAGTGTCTACGTCCGCAAGGACGGGCCGCAGGTCGGTGCCTACGCGCTCCCGATGTACGGGAACGGCCTCTGGGGGCCCATCTCGGGCTACCTCGCGCTCGACCCCTCGGGGAACAAGGTGACGGGCACGACCTTCTTTGCACCGAAGGAGACGCCAGGTCTCGGAGCCGAGATCACGGAGCCGAAGTTCAAGTCCCAGTGGGTCGGCAAGAAGATCACGGACGGCGGCAAGTCCCGCCCCATCCGGGTGGTCAAGGGCGAGGCCTCTGTGCTCTGTCCCGGTGAGACCGACTACTGCGTCGACGGCGTCTCGGGGGCGACCATCACGTCCCGCGGTGTCGACATCATGGTCGAGGAGGCCCTGGCCTTCTACGACCCCTACCTCATGCGCATCCGAGGGAGGTAGCCGATGAGTTCCCCCGCCACCGAGATCGCTCCTGCGCGTCAGCCGCTGATCACGTGGGACAAGAAGACCAAGAAGGTCGTCTCCGACCCCTTCATGGACAACAATCCGATCACGGTCCAGGTGCTGGGCATCTGCTCGGCCCTCGCGGTCACCATTCAGCTGAACCGCTCCCTGGTCATGGCCGCCGCGGTCATCGCTGTGCTCTGCGCCAGCAACGTCGTCATCTCGATGATCCGGAACCTCATTCCGCCGAGCATCCGGATCATCGTGCAGCTGTCGGTCATCGCGTCACTCGTCATCGTTGTCGACCAGTTCCTCCAGGCCTTCCTCTTCGACATCTCGAAGCAGCTGTCGGTCTTCGTCGGACTGATCATCACGAACTGCATCATCATGGGTCGCGCCGAGGCCTTCGCCATGGCCAACCCGCCCTGGCAGTCGTTCCTCGACGGCCTCGGCAACGGCCTCGGCTACGGGGTGATCCTCGTCGGGGTCGCCTTCTTCCGCGAGCTGTTTGGCTCGGGAACGCTGTTTGGCTTCCAGGTGGTGCCGGCGGTGGCCTATGAGCTCGGGTACGCGAACATGGGCCTGATGGTCCTCGCGCCGGGCGCCTTCATCATCCTCGGCCTGATGATCTGGGCCCAGCGTACCTACACCGGGTACGTCGAGGAGGACTGAGATGGTCGAAGCGTACATCTCTCTTGCTCTGAAGTCGATCTTCGTCGAGAACATCCTCCTGGCCTACTTCCTGGGGATGTGCTCCTTCCTGGCTGTGTCCAAGAAGGTCGAGACGGCCATCGGCCTCGGCGCAGCCGTCACGTTCGTGCTCACCATCACCGCTCCGGTGAACTGGGCGCTGAATGAGTTCCTCCTGAAGGATGGCGCGCTCGCGTGGGCGGGGCTGCCGGAGATCGACCTGTCGTTCCTGCAGTTCATTACGTTCATCGCGGTCATTGCGGCCATGGTGCAGCTGGTCGAGATGATCATCGATCGCTACAGCCCGGCTCTGTACGCGGCGCTGGGCATCTTCCTGCCGCTCATCGCCGTCAACTGCTCCATCCTTGGAACGAGCCTGTTCCTGGTGGAGCGTGAGTACGATCTCGGCGAGTCGCTGGTGTTCGGGTTCTCGTCCGGCCTCGGCTGGGCGCTCGCCATCATCTCGATGGCGGCCATCCGGTACAAGCTTCGCTACTCGCATGTCCCTTCCGGCCTCCGCGGCCTCGGCATCACCATGCTCACTACCGGCCTCATGGCCATCGCGTTCATGGCCTTCGCTGGCATCCAGCTCTAGGAGTCAAAGGTGGAGCTCGTCACCTTCGTCGGTGTCTCCGTCGCTGTGTTCACCTCGGTCATCCTGGTCCTCGTGGCGGTGCTTGCCGTCGCGAAGAGCCAGCTCGTGGCTGCGGGTGAGGTCACCATCCTGATCAACGACGACCCGGACCGCAGTCCGAAGGTCGAGCCGGGCCAGACCCTGCTGTCTGCGCTCGCGGCTCAGAAGATCTTCATTCCGTCGGCCTGCGGTGGCGGTGGTACTTGCGCGATGTGCAAGTGCCAGGTGCTCGATGGCGGTGGCGATGTCCTGCCTACCGAGGTCGGTCAGCTCTCGCTCCGCGAGCGCAAGGACAACGTCCGCCTGGCCTGCCAGCTCAAGGTCAAGCAGGACCTCAAGATCCGCATTCCCGATGATGTCTTCGGCGTGAAGAAGTTCGAGGCCACCGTCGTCTCGAACCACAACGTCGCGACCTTCATCAAGGAGTTCGTCGTCCGGCTGCCCGAGGGCGTCAACCTCGACTTCGAGCCCGGCGGCTACATCCAGATCGATGTTCCGAAGTACAACACGCCGTTTCGCGAGTTCGACATCGAGGAGGAGTACCACCCAGACTGGGACAA
>PKDJ01000144.1 GCA_002862545.1 Pseudomonadota bacterium | reverse complement strand
GCCATCGGCGTCGTTGTCGCGACCGTCGGTGCAGTTCTCGATGCAGGACGGGTCGTTGCAGTCGTCGTCGTCGCAGTCGATCAGGGCATCGGCGTCGTTGTCACGGCCGTCGGTGCAGATCTCGTCACAGGACGGGTCGACACACTCCTCGTCGAGGCAGTCGACCTTGCCGTCGCCGTCGTTGTCGAAGCCATCACCGCAGACCTCGGGGCAGCTGCCGAAGCAGTCCCGGTCGTCGCAGTCGATGGCGCCGTCGCCGTCGTTGTCCCTGCCGTCGCCGCAGTTCTCCGGGCAGAGCCCGTCGCAGTCGTCGTCGAGGCAGTCGATCAGGCCGTCGAGGTCGTCGTCGGTGCCGTTGGTGCAGACCTCCCCGCAGAGCGCTGCACAGTCGGGGTCGGCGCAGTCCGCGAGGTCGTCGAGGTCGTCATCCTCGAGGTTGTCGCAGATCTCCTCCGGCGGCTTGTCGTCCGCCGGATCACTGACCGACTCACAGCCCATCGACAGCATCACGAGCACGAAGAGACCAGAGCGCACGGCAACCCCCACGTCATGCAGAGCCTCTCACATACTGCCCGATTCGACCCACGACATGCCGAAGCGACAGCTAGAGTTGAGGAAGGAGGCCGCGAGCCATGTGGTGGCTGATGACCGCAGCGCTGGCGATGGGCCCAGGCCCGATGGCGGATGCCGACGGTCCGGCAGCACGACGCGCCCAGCGTCCTCCCGAGGAGGAGCCTCTCGACCCGGAGCGCCTGCGGGAGACCGGCGATGTCCCCCTCCTCACCGATCTCCCCACCCGCGGTCGGCTCGGGCCTCTCCGAGTGCGCCTCGGACGCCAGAAGTCCCCCTTTCTCGAAAGCTACCTCGAGGATGTCCGCTCCACGCCCTTGAGCCAGCGGACGCTCGCCAGCGCGGCGGTCGATGCCGATCGCATGGTCGGAGGTAGCGCCCGCTGGACCCATGGTCCCGTGGCGATCACCGCAGCAGCGGGCCACCCGGACAACCTGCGTGGCGTTGCCTGGGATCTTCTGGCCCGTGGAGAGGTGCATGCCGGCCCGCTCCACGTCGGCGCCGGTGGCGCGCAGGGCCAGCACGACCGCTTCGCCTCGAGGGTGGTCGTCGCCGATCGGTTCCGATGGCTCGAGCTCGACCCACGACGGGCCTTCCTGAGCAGGACCTCCGCCGACCTCCACTGGAATCCCGCACCGATTCGCCTGGACACCGAGGCCGCGAGCCTCCGAGCAGGAAAGGGAAAGAGACCCCTGCATGTGCGCTCGGCCTCCGCCGGCCTCGCTGTGATGCTCACCGGCGAGAAGCGACCCGTCGATGCGCGCGTCCAGCCTCGCCGGCCCTGGGATCCGGAATCCGGTCACCTCGGCGCCCTCGAGCTCGGCACGCGCTTCGAGACCGTCCACGCCACGGGCGAGGGGCGCGCACGGATCGAGCAGCTCTCCGTCGGGCTCACCGCACATCCACTGCGCACGCTCCGCCTGCCCCTGGTCTGGACGCGCGCCTGGATGGGACAGCGGTCCGAAGATCGGCTGATGCTGCGAATCACGGCCGATCGGTAGCTGCTGAGACACTCCCCCCTGTGCATCGGCCACCGACGCGACTACATCTGACGGGTGGACGAACTGATTCCTCTCGACCCGCGCGCCCGCCTGCTGTTCTACCTGCAGGCCTTCACGCGTCTGTTCCTCTTCTGGGTGCCCGCGAGCATTGGGCTCGCGGCCAGCATCACGTTCTTGACGTCCAGCCTCCTCGCGGGCGTCATCGCGGCGGGGTGCTGGTTCTTCTTCGTGTTCCTGCTGGCGCTGTGGATGCCCAGCCTGTCGTATGCACGGTGGGGCTACGCCCTCCGGACCGACGAGCTGCTGATCGCCCACGGGGTGATCGTCCGACGGGTCACCGCGATCCCCACGATGCGGATCCAGCACGTCGACACGCGACAGGGTCCGATCGAGCAGTGGATGGGGCTGGCTCGCCTGCAGATCCACACCGCAAGCGGCGTGGGCGGGGACGGCGTGATCCCGGGCCTGTCACTGGCGACCGCCGAGGCGCTGCGCGACCAGCTCGTCGAGGTCGAGGGCGACGATGGGGTCTGACCCACAGAGTCCCGAGGACTGGCCCGAAGATGACGACGACACCGAGGTCGTCGACACTCACCCCCGCACCGAGAGCACCACCGATCAGGGCACCTGGGATGACGACTCGCTCCAGGAGTCAGCCCTCGACGATTCGCCCGATACGCCGGCCGAGACGGCGTGGCGAGGGCTCCACCCCCTGTCGGTGCTCGTCAACCTGCTGCCCACGACCTGGCGCTTCCTCCGCAGCAGCTGGATCTTGATCGCAGCCGTCCTGTACGGCCGCGGGGGCAGCGCGGAGGGTTTTGCCGACCTGATCCTGCTGTCGCTCTTCCTCGGCGCCACCATCGGGCGGACGATCGTCCACTACCTGACGCTGCGCTACCGAATGGCCGAGGGCCGACTCGAGATTCGCACGGGCCTCCTCAACCGGCAGACGCGCGTGATCGCCCCCGACCGCGTCCAGAACACCGAGCTGGTGCGCAACCTCTTCCATCGGATCTCGGGACTCGTGGAGATCCGCATCGAGACGGCCTCGGGGACCGAGGTCGAGGGGCTGCTCAGCGCGCTGTCGGAGGCGGAGGCCGAGCGGCTCGTCCGTGCCCTGGAGGCCGGCCGCCGCGTGCGCTCACGCCTCTCCGAGGCCGCCGACACCGACGCACCCGCCATCGCCGAGAACAGCGTCGGAGATCTGATTCGCTACGGCCTGACCGCCTCCCGACTCGGTGCTGTCGTCGTGCTCCTCGGCCTGGCACTCGAGCTGGTGCAGTTCTCCGACCCCTCCCAGGTAGAGCAGGTCGGAGGTGGACTGGGCTGGCTCGGCACTCTCGCACTGCTCCTCGCACTCGTCACCGGCACCTGGCTGACCGGCACGGTGACCGCCGTCCTGCGTCACTACGGCTTCCGGCTGATCGCCCGCGACGACGTCCTGGTAGCGACGGAGGGGCTGTTCACGCGGCGGAGGGTGGAGCTGCCCCTGCGCAAGGTACAGGTCGTCACCGTCGCGCAGCCCTGGCTGCGTCGGCTCGTCGGCATCGGCACCGTGACCTTGGAGACCGCCGCGGCACGTGAGGGCGGGGACGGCACCGCCAACGCCGAGGCCATGGTCCCCGGAGTCCCGAGCACCGACATCCAGAGTGTGGTGCGCGCCTCGCTGCCCGCACTCGACCTCGATCTCGACGAGGCCACTCTCCGGCCTCCGCACCCGAAGGCGCTCCGCAGGCAGCTGCTCGGCGCCACCTGGCGCGGACTGCTGATCGCAGGAGCCCTCGTGTGGTGGTTCTGGCCGTGGGGCCTCGTCGCCATGGTGCTCGTGCCCATCAACTGGGGTCTGGCCTGGCTGGACCACCGTCACCAGGGCTGGATCGTCACCCCCGCGGTCGTGGTGGCGCGCACGGGCTACCTCAACCGCCAGACCCGCGTCCTGCCCCGCGCGAAGCTCCAGTCGTCCGAGGTCCGTGCCGGCCCGATCCTCCGACGCTGGGGCCTGGCGCGGCTGGTCCTCCGAGTGGCAGGTGACGCGGTGAGCCTGCCCCTGCTGGCCTGGGATCAAGCCCGCACCCTCCAGGAGGAGCTCCTCCTGCGACCCCAGCTCGACGACGAGGAGGAAGAGCCATGCCCAGCGGCCCCCGCATGAAGCTCGGCAAGCGACCCGAGCGGACAAAGCGCGAGCCCCCACCCGAGCTCGACCCCAGTGACCCTGAGCTGCAGGAGGATCTCGAGGTCGCGTGCCTCGACGCCCTGCGCGGGGACCCTCCGAGCGAGGGGGTCGCCCGTCGCCTCGAGCACGCCTGTCGGGGTGTGCTCGCGCGCTACGGAGTCTCTGGCGCGCAGGTTCGCGCCACGTCGACGCGTCGGGGTACTGCAGTTCGCATCTTGCTGCCCGCGCCAGACGACAAGGTGCGCGAGGTTCTTCTGCAGGTCGGCTGATACACTCCGCCGTCATGGCGCGCGAGCCCCACCGCTTCACCTTCGATCGCTGCCTCGGAAGAGGCGGATTTGGCGAGGTCTACCTGGCCTATCAGCGCAGGCCCGGCGGGCTCGTGCGGAAGGTGGCGGTCAAGGTCCTCCGTGGCGACACCGAGGAAGAGGACCTCAACGCCGTCAAGCGCATGCAGGACGAGGGGCGCATGCTCGCCGCCCTGGACCATCCATCCATCATCGGTGTGCTCGAGCTGACCCGCATCGCAGGACGGCTGGCCCTCGTCACCGAGTACGTGAGCGGCGTCGACCTGGCCTCCTACACCGAGACCGATCGCCTGCTCCCTCCGAGAGCGGTGATGGGCGTGGTGGCGGGCGTGGCCGAGGCGCTCGACTGCGCGTGGACCACCACATCACCCGAGACGGGGGCGCCACTCCAGCTCATTCACCGAGACATCAAGCCGCAGAACATTCGCATCAGCCAGCACGGCGAGGTGAAGCTGCTCGACTTCGGCATCGCCCGCACCGCGCAGATCTACCGAGAGGCCGTCACGGGGGCGGGAGAGGTACCCTTCACGCCCGGCTACTCGGCTCCCGAGAGCTATGTCGAGGGAGAGAGCGGGGCGCCCGCTGACGTGTACGCCCTCGGCGTCACGATGTTCCGCCTCCTCACGGGCGAGCGCCTCCTCGCGGGCCTGCCGCTCTCCGAGCAGTACATGATCATGACGCGCCCGGAGCGCTACCAGGTCCTCATCACGGAGCAGCTCGAGGCCCTTCGTGCGGTCCTCGCCGGCGAGGAGCACGACGCCGTCCGTGGCCTGCTGACCGCGATGCTGGCCTGGAGCCCGACTGAGCGTCCAGACGCCGCAGCCGTGAGCAGCCGAGCCGAGGCGCTCGAAGACAGCCTCATGGGCCCGACCCTCAAGCGGTGGGCCCGATCTCGGACCCTCGCCGAGGAGGGCGACACGATCCCGGGTACGCTCTCGGGACAGACCCTGCCTGAAGACGCCATCGGGGAGACCATCTCGGTGGCGCCCGGAGTGATTCCTGGTGGACCTCCCTCGCTGCCTCCGGGTGGGCCGCCCTCGCTGCCTCCGGGTGGGCCCCCCTCGCTGCCTCCCCATGTGGCGAGCCAGATGTCACCCGAGCTGCTCGCGATCGCCGAATCGGCTCTGGTGAGCTCGGGCGGCTCGATCCCCACCCCCGACGCGGGCCTGACCTCGCTGAGCAGCGTCTACGCCTCCGGCACGCTCCCCGCGACGGCCGCACCGTCACCCGACACGCTCGAGCGTCGCGAGCAGGCACCCGGCTCGAGCCAGAGCCTGATCGTGAACGTAATTGTCGCGCTTGGCATCTTCGTGGCTGTCACTGTGCCCATGGGAACGCTCATGGTCCTTTTGTTCGCCTGGCTCAACGGAAACTAGGCCGCTCGGATCCTTTGCTCCCCTCACATGCACTATGTGCATACCGAGGAGAACCCTATGCATCATCGACTACTCGCCATCGGCCTTGCGACCCTCTTCGCCTGTGGCGGCGACGCCGACGGCGACTCGGCGACCCACGATGGGCACCACGGTCACCACGGCTCCACCGCCACGGGCCTCGACTACAGCACCGAGGTGATGACGGACGGCGGGAGCTGGATGGTGTCGTACACGGCCAGCGCCGATCCGATCCCGCTCTCGGAGCCCTTCGCGATCGACATCATGGCGATGGACCACATGAGTGGCGACATGGTGATGATCGACGACATCGCCATCGGGGTGTCGATGCCGTCTCATGGGCACTCCATGAACAACGACCCCGCCATCGGCACCAACGACGACGGCACAGTCACGGTTACAGGGATGCTCTTCCACATGGAGGGCTGGTGGGAAATGACCGCCGACGTGACAGTGATGGGTACGACCGAGCGGGCCACGTTCAACGTGGACTGCTGCCAGTAGCGGGTGCGACTCGCGGGGGACCGCGTGCCTGGCGCTGGTCTGGGCTGGCCCTGACAGCAGCCCTGGCCTGCGGCGGGGGCGACAAAGCCTCCGACACATCCGCCGAGGCCGCCACCTTCCCCGAGGGCTTCATGTGGGGGGCCGCGACCGCCGGCTTCCAGGTTGACATGGGCTGTCCCACCTGGTCGGACGAGCAGTGCCTCGACGACGCCTCGGACTGGTACGACTGGGTGACCGCTCCCGAGATCGTCGGAAACCCGAGCCTCCACGTCACCGGTGAGCCACTCTCGGTAGGCCCGGGCATGTGGGAGACGTTCGAGGCCGACGCTGACCGCATGCAGTCCGACGGCATGAACGCCTACCGGATGAGCCTGGAGTGGTCTCGACTCTTCCCCGACGGCGCGGCCGAGTCCGCCACGACGGTCGACGAGCTGACCGCACACGCCGACCCGGAGGCCGTCGCCCGGTACCACGAGATGTTCACCGCGCTGCGCGACCGTGGCATCACCCCCGTGGTCACCCTCAACCACTACGTCATGCCCCGCTGGGTGCACGATGGCGTCGGCTGTCACCTCGACCCCGACGGCTGCACCGCCGACGGCTGGGTGACCAAGGAGCGCATCGTCCCCCTGATCGCCCTGTACAGCGCATGGGTCGGTCGGGAGTACGGCGGAGAGGTGGACCGCTGGTACACCCTCAACGAGCCCTATGCGACCACGCTCTCCGGGTACCTCCAGCCTGGTGAGGACCGCTCGTCACCCCCCGGGCTCGACTTCGACGTCGAGCGCACCATCGCCGTGATGCTCAACCAGATCGACGGTCACGCAGCGATGTACGACGCCGTGAAGGCCGAAGACACCGTCGATGCGGACGGCGACGGCACGGCCGCGTCGGTGGGCATCGTGATGAACTTCACGGCGATCGACCCCTTCGATCCCGCGAACGAAGACGACGTGCGTGCCGCTGAGCACATGGACTACCTCTACCACCGGCTCTACCTCGACGCGTTCACCACCGGTGCATGGGATGGTGACCTCGACGGCGTGCCCGAGACGACCCGCCCAGAGCTAGCAGGTCGTCTCGATGAGCTCGGCATCAACTACTACAACCAGGTCTTGGTCCGCGGGTTCGCCTTCAGCGTCGTGCCCGAGATTCCGATCTTTGACCTCTTCCCCGAGTTCTCCTGGGAGCCGTACCCCGAGGGCCTCGGCCGGGTGATCCGCCGGGGCGCGGAGTGGGGCGTGCCGATCGTCGTCACCGAGAACGGCACCCCGTTCGTCGAAGATCGCGGCGTAGAGGTGCTCGATGGGCACCTGGCGAGCATGAAGGAGACCCTCGACGAGGGCGTCGACGTGCGCGGCTACCTGTACTGGTCATTCGTCGACAACTACGAGTGGAACCATGGCTTTGACCTGCGCTTCGGCCTCTATGCCCTCGACCAGACCACCAAGGAGCGCACGGCCCGCCCGGTCCTCGAGCGCTTCCGCGAGGTGATGAAGTCCAACAGTCTCGAATGATGGGGTGACACATTCGTCTGCCGCGGTGTCTACTTGTCAGGGCACGTCTGGGGAGGCGCATTGAGACACACATCTGGGGTGCTGGCACCCACTGTGGCCGTCGCAGCATCGCTGGCCTGCGGCGTCTCACCTGAGGGTGGCGTCGATGTCGACGAGTGCTCCGACGGAGCCGACGTCGACGACACGATCCGCATCGTCTACGACGCTGAAGACAGCCTGCACGAGATGGTCGTCTGCGGGCAGCTCTCCCGCGAGCTGGGCACCGCCCTGAGCGGCGCGATCACCAGCCTGATCGGAGCCCCCACCAAGCTTCCGAATGCCATCGAGTACGTCGGAGACGGCATCTACCAGGTGACGACGGAGCAGGTCGTCATGGACCTGTGGGTCGAGGACGGCGGCACCATCGTCGAGGGCAACCTCCTCGACCCAGCTGACTTCTTCTCCAACCTCCGCGTCGAGAACGACGGTCTACAGGTCGTGCTCCGCTTCGACGATGCGGGCCCGCTGGCCTTCCTCTTCGGTAAGGGGAAGAACCCGAGCAGTCCGCTGCGACTCGATCCGTTCGAGATCGACGACGCCGTCGCGAAGGTCGGCCGCCTGAAGATGGCCGGCAGCCTCATCCTGTCCGACGAGCTGAACAACGGCACCACGGTCGACTACGACCTCGAGATCCGGACGCTCAAGCTCACCGCGCTCGCGGGGCTCGAGCCCATGGAGTACGAGATCCTCGCGCTCGGTGGCGGCCGTGACGACCTCGGCCAGTCCATCGACACGCTCGAGTGGTACATCGCCTACACCGACAAGACGCTCGACGGCACCGTGGCGCTCGGCTTCGGCGGAGGCCCGTTCGACCTTCAGGCCGAGTACGTCTACACCGATCCCGACAAGGATCCGGTGATCACCGTCACGTGCTGGAACGGCAAGGGACAGCTCCTCGCAGACCCCGAGGGCTGATCCGAGAGGACGGTCGGGCTACCAGGCACCCACGGAGATGCCGTGAGCCCGACAACCGCGAACATCCTCAAGGCCGCCGTGGGCAGCATGCTCGCCCTCGGTGTGCTCGTGTTGATGTGGCTCGCCATGCAGACCTCGGTGGAGCCGCCCGCGAGCGCCTCAGCGGCCGCACCCATCGCGTCAGCCGAGGTGGCGCCACGCCCCCGCTCGCGGAACACGGCCCGAGCGCCACAGGCCCCCGCGCCGCTGCCCCAGCCCGATCGCTTGAGCCGCGAGGAGCTGCTGGAGCTCGTCGGTGACACGGACATCCTCGTCGACGACGATCTGCCCTCGCTGTTCGACGACACCGGCATGCCCGACGCCAACGCACAGACCCACATGGCCTTCGCCGAGATGTCGATGGCGACCAAAGACTACCTTCGCGCAAAGCGTCACTTTGCAGAGGTCGCCAAGCAGGAGGGCGATTCGCAGCTCGGCCAGATCGCGCAGTACCGCGTGACCCAGGCGCAGTGGCACCTCGGAGACTCCTCCGAGGCCATCGCGGGCCTGCGCGAGCTGATCTCCAGCGGTCAAGAGGGAGGCTTGTCCCCAAAGATCCTGGAGGTCGCGGAGTCCGATCTGCAGGACTACCTGGGCGCCATGCCCTGAGCAGCTGACGCTCGGAATCCATGGACCGATTAGGCTGAGCGCAGCTGGAGAGCCGCGATGGGGATGGGTGACGTCGACGGCACGCCGTTCGCAGCGACGAGCGGCGCGCGACCGAATCTTCGAGACAAGATCCGCCGGGTCGGTCGCTACCGGCACCCCTTCCTGCCCACGTGCAGGGCCGACCTCGACGAGCGCGGCTGGGACGAGATCGACATCATCATCGTCTCCGGTGATGCCTACGTCGATCACCCCGCCTTCGGGCCGGTCCTCATCGCGCGCTTCCTCGAGGGCCGCGGCTACCGTGTCGGCTTCTTGGCCCAGCCCGACTGGAGCTCCGCCGAGCCCTTCCGCGCCCTCGGAAAGCCACGCCTCTACTTCGGGGTGACCGCCGGCAACCTCGACTCGATGCTCAACCGGCTCACCTCGCAGAAGAAGAACCGCTCGGAGGACCAGTACTCCCCGGGTGGGCGCACCGGCATGCGGCCCGACCGCGCGAGCTTGGTGTACGCCAACCGCTGCCGCGAGGCCTTTCCGGGGGTTCCCGTGGTGCTCGGCGGCATCGAGGCCAGCCTCCGACGCATCGCCCACTACGACTACTGGTCCGACAAGGTCCGGCGCTCGATTCTGCTCGACTCCAAGGCGGACCTGCTCGTGTTCGGCATGGGGGAGCGTCCGATCCTCGAGGTGACCGAGCGCCTCGCAGCCGGCGAGGACGTGAAGCAGATCCGCGACGTGCGCGGCACCGCCTGGATCGCGAGGCCAAAGGAGGTCCCCGACCTCGTCGCCGATCCAGCCCGCTACACCACCGACGCCAAGAACGTCGTCCTGCCCTCCTACGAGGAGGTCAAGACCGACAAGGCCGCCTACGCCCGCATGGCGAAGCTCTTCCAGCTCGAGACCAACCCGGGCAATGCGCGTCCGCTGGTGCAGCCCCATGGACAGCAGGCGGTCTACTTCAACCCTCCTGCGCTGCCCCTCGACGACGACGCCGGTGTCGACGGCTCGCTCGCGATGGACCAGCTCTACGACCTGCCGTTCAACCGCGTCCCCCACCCGATGTATGACGAGCGCATCCCCGCCTTCGAGACGGTGAAGCACTCGGTGGTGCTGATGCGAGGCTGCTTCGGAGGCTGCACCTTCTGCTCGATCACCGAGCACGAGGGCCGGGTGATCCAGAGTCGCTCCAAGGCAAGCGTGCTCAAGGAGCTTCGTGAGATCCGCCGAATGGGGGACTTCCGCGGCACGATCACCGATCTGGGCGGCCCCACCGCCAACATGTACAAGATGCGGTGCAAGTCGAAGAAGATCGAGTCGCACTGCCGCAAGCTCTCCTGTGTACACCCCGGCGTCTGCGAGAACCTCGTCACCGACCACGGGCCGGTGAAGGACGTCATGAAGGCGGTCCGCGAGGCCGACGGTGTGAAGCACGTCTTCATCGCCAGCGGCGTACGCTACGACCTGGCCGAGCTCGACGAGGAGTACGTGCAGGACCTCGCCGCGCACCACGTCGGCGGCCACCTCTCAGTGGCACCCGAGCACGTCTCCGATCGCGTCCTCGACAAGATGAAGAAGCCAGGAATCGCGGCCTTCGAGCGCTTCAAGGGCATGTTCGAGTGCGCCAGCCAAGACGCGGGCAAGGAGCAGTACGACATCCCGTACTTCATCTCGGGCCACCCCGGCTGCTCCCTCGACGACATGGTCGAGCTCGCGCTCTGGCTGAAGTCGAAGGGCTACCGTCCCCGTCAGGTGCAGGACTTCATCCCAACGCCCATGTCCATCGCCTCGGCCATGTACTGGACGGGCATCGACCCGCTCACGGGTGAGGATGTCTACGTGGCGCGTGGGCTCCGCGAGAAGAAGCTCCAGAAGGCACTGCTGATGTACTGGAACCGCGACTGGTGGGAGCTCGCCCGCGAGGCCCTGCAGAAGGCCGGTCGGCCTGAGCTGATCGGCAGTGGGCCCGACTGCCTGGTCCCGCCGCCCCCCAAGCGTCGAGCACCCCGGGGACGGGGCCGTCGCCCGCCCGGTCGCAAGCCAGGCCGCCACCGCCGCTAGAGCGCGACGGGCCGTGGGTTAGGGGAGGCGCGCAGGAGTTTGCATGCTCGCCTGGCTCGTCACCGCGGCCCTCGCCGCCCCCCTCGTCTTCAAGGCCGACGAGGTCCGACCCGTCTCCGGCCCGCCGATCGCCGACGGTGTCGTCGTCGTCGACGACGGCAAGATCATCGCCGTGGGCCCGCAAGGCGAGGTCGAGGAGCCGGAGGGCGCGACGGTCTTCGAGGGTGCCGTGCTCACCCCAGGACTGATCGACGCGCTGACCACCGCGGGGCTCACTGGCCCTCACAACCACCCACCCGATCAGGACCACGCCGAGAGTGACCACCCGGTCCGGCCCGATCTTCGCGCCCTCGACGGCTACCTCGGCACCGATCCTCTCGTGGGCTGGATCCGAAGCCTCGGCGTGACCACCGTGCACAGCGCCCCCTCTCCAGGGCAGCCTGTCGGCGGTCGCACGCTCATCGCCAAGACGACGCCCGCCCCGGCCGACACCGTCGCCGTGGTGCCCGACGCCATGGTGATGCTCTCCCTCGGTGATGGCCCCAAGTGGCGCTTCGGCGACCAGGGCACGGCCTCACGGATGGGCGCGGCGGCTCTCGTCCGCCAGACCCTCGCCGCCGCACGGGAGTACGCCGAGCGGCGCCGCCTGCCCGCTGCAGACCGGCCCCCGATCGATCTCGGCATGGAGGCCTTGGCCGAGGCGCTCGCCGGCGAGCGCAAGGTGGTGGTGCATGCGCACCGCGCCGACGACCTGCTGACCGCCGTGCGCATCGGCGAGGAGTTCAGCCTCGATCTGGTGATCGCCGGAGCCGCCGAGGGCTGGCTGGTCGCCGAGCAGCTCGCCGCGGCCGAGGTTCCCGTGATCGTGGGCCCCGTCATGGCCCGGTCGTGGAAGCCCGGCGAGCAGCGCAACAGCGCCTTCGACACGGCGGCCGTCCTCGCCGATGCGGGTGTGCCGATCGCCTTCCTCTCGGGTCACGAGGGCTACGTGCCCAAGGTCCGGGTCGTGCTCTGGGAGGCCGCGATCGCCGGCGCCAATGGTCTCGGCGAGGACCGCACCCTCGAAGCCCTGACCCTCGGGGCCGCACGAATCCTCGGAATCGACGATCGCACCGGCAGTCTCGAGGTCGGCAAGGACGCCGATCTCGCGGTCTACGACGGCGACCCCTTCGAATACACCAGCCACGCCTGCGCGGTCGTCGTCTCCGGCGTGGTCGAGAGCAACACCTGCCGCTGAGTCGAAGCCGCTAGGCGATCGGCACGTCTCGCACGAGGGCCACGAGGTGGCTCCGAGCCGGCTCTTGCGCCTCGGTTGCCTCGAGCGCCTCCAGCGCGGTGGCGATGCGCGCCTCGAGCACGTCGGCCTCACCGAGTGCCTGCAGCGCACCCGACCGGGCCGGCTCCCGGAGCTGATGCACGGCACCGAGAGCCCGACCGTAGCGCTCCCAGTGCTGAACCTGCAGGCCATCTGCACCTGCAGCCGCCGCACCGAGCGCAGCCGCCATCCCGTAGGCGGCACCATGAATGCCCTCGACCGAATCCACCACGGCCTTGGGGTTGGCGGGCGCGCCGTCGCGCGTGAGGGCGTCGCGCTGGCCCGCGAACAGGGCCAGGATGCCGCGCGCGAGGATGTCCTGCAGCCGCGTGAGCTGGAGGGGCTCGAGCGGGAGACGCGCGATCAGGGTCGGCGGCACGACCGTCGCGATCCCGAACGCCGTGAAGACGAGGTCTGCTCGTGACAAGCTCGACCATGCCACGTCGAGGTCCTCGTCGATGAGGTTGTCGTACAGACGCGCTCCGGACCACACGAGCACCGAGGCCGCGGAGGCCGCCAGGCAGGGCTGCCGCCCCGGCTGCACCGCGCGCCCCACGAGCAGGGGAAGGTGCAGCGGCGCATGGAAGCGGTCGAGGCCATCCTCGGCATGGTTCAGGATCGCGCGCTGCAGCAGCGCCTCCTGATGCGGATCGGACGTGAGGCGCGGGATGCGCGAGCGACCGAAGACGATGGCGGCGATGCCGTCGGCCTGTACCGTGGCGAAGAAGTCGTCGGACACGCGATCCTCCTGGCGCGGGCGTATCCCGCCGCCCTGTGCGCGCTCGTGGCGTGACGCGACGTTACCGGACCGGAGTGTGGTGGTCCCTCCTGCTCGGCTGCTCCAGCCCTCCCGCCCCTGACATGGCGGCCGACTCCGCTGTCGTGACGGCTCGGGAGCGGTGCGCACCCACACCGGAGAACCCACTGCGGGTCCGATGCAGCAGCGATCACCCGGCAACGCTCACCCTGACCGCACCCGACGCCCCGACCCGCATCGCCACCGGCGTCGACCCGGTCGCCTGGGGACTGCTGCCCGACACCGAGTACACGTGGACACTGGGAGCGGACTCCGGGACCGTCCGCACCGGCTCCCCCGAGGGCCCACTGGGCGCCCCGGCCTTCACCGTCACCGGCACTCCTCCCGAGGCGTTCGACGCCGTCCTGCTCGCCGTCGACTGCGGCAGCCCTGTCTTGGTCATCCTCGACGGTCACGGACGCCTGCTCTGGTACGACGACACCCTCCCGTTTGCCTCGCCGCGCCATGGCTACCACTGGGCCGATGGGGTGATCTGGGCCCTCGGCGACGACGTCCTGGTCGGTCAGACACCGACTGGCGAGACGGTGGCTCGCTACGAGCAGGGGGTGGACTTCGACGGGACGCTGCACCACGACCTCGCGGTCTGGCAGGGCCGCACCTACGTACTGTTCGAGGAGCCCCATCCCGTCGCCGACGTCGACGGCGTGCATGTGTTCGCCGACGGCGCCCTCCAGGCGTCCATGCGGCTGTCGGATCACTTCGCGATCACCGCACCCGACCCCGAGGCCCCACCCGGACCGGGCAGCGGCGAGTGGGCCCATGCCAATGGACTGACCGTGAGCCCCGAGGGCGACCTGGTGCTGTCGCTGCTGAACTTCGACAGCATCCTCGCGCTCGGCGGTGAGCCGGACGCGCCCGACTACCTCGCGCCCCGGTGGCTCGCCGTGGGCTCCGACCGCGGGCTCCCGGAGGCCGACTTCGCGCCGGGCGACGACACCGCCGGCTTCATGGCGCAGCACAACGCCACCCGCAGGGGCGACCAGCTGTGGCTCTTCGACAACCTGGGTGACCCGCTGACCTCGCGTGCCGAGCGCTACCGCCTCGACAGCGATGCGGGCACCCTCGACCTCGAGGTGTCCTGGGACCTGGGCCTGTCCTGTCCCGTCCAAGGGGGCGCGGTTCCTGTCGACGACGGGGTCCTCGCGAGCTGCACCCTCGCGAGCCGTGTTCACTGGTTCGTCGAGGGCGAGCCCGAGCCCCAGTGGACCCTACAGGCCCAGTGCGACACCGCGAGCCGGGGCGTCATGACCCGGGCGCTGCCGGTGTGGCTCTAGACGTCCCACACCTTCCCGTCACTCGTCGTAGAGGTAGAACTGCCTGATCTGAAGGCCAGGCGCCCCGGCGAAGCGCGTCGCGGCCAGGGCCTCCTCGAGCGCCGGGCTGGGCTCACCGTCCAGCCAGAGGGTGCGGGTGATGCCGTCGCCGTCACCGTCGACCTCCAGGACGATCCCGTGCGGCCCGCCCGACAGACCGTCGAGCACCGAGCCGAGCGCGGCGACGACCGGCTCGTGATCCAGTGCCTGCTTGCTCCCCCGCACCAGCGGCCACCCCCGGTAGAGGGTTCCCTCGCCACGCGCGGCCGGAGGAGACTCGTGGTTGGCCTTGTCGGTCGCGACCAGCGAGGGCCGCGCCGGGTCGCCAAGCGCCCAGTCCGCGAGCCCGACGCCGTAGACCACCGCCCACTCATGCGCTGCGCGCTCGTAGGCCTCGGTGAGGTTGCCTCCGAAGGCACGCACGGGCGTGCGCAGTGCCCGCACCTCGACACCGTCGCGCAGCACGGCCGCATGACCCCGCATGCTGAGGATGCCGTACGACTCCTCACTGCTCTCCACCGTCACGCGGAATGTTAGAGCGTGCTCGCCGATGGTCGCCGTCTGTCCCTCACGACCGCACGGTCGCTCGGTGGTCTCCAGGACCTTGCACAGCCCCTCGGCCGTCTTCTCCGACCAGGCGACATCGACGGTCGGGGTGAACGGCTCGGGCGGTGTGGAGCAGGCAGCGAGGACGAGCAGGAACATGAAGCCTCCGGACGGTCGTTCCGACACCAGTCGCCGCCCGCGGTTCGCGTATCCTGCTCGAGCACGCAGCTACTCGACCGTCAGAGTCCCGACTATCGAAACTCCCACGTCCGAACGTCCAGCTGCGATCCGACCTGCTCAGCCACCGACACCTGCTGCAGACGCCGGACCTCCAGCACCCGGGGCACCAGGGTGGCTGGGTCCGTCTCCAGGGTGATCCGCGACTCCACGACCATGCCCTGCACGGGTGTCGGTCGTGCCGCCAGCGCAGCCTGAACGTCGGCCTGCAGCACCTCGGTGGTGCACACCAGCCGGGTGCCGTCATCGAGGGGCTCAGCGGTGCGAGTGACCACGAAGCGTGCTGGCGTGCCGAGGACGGGAAGCTGGCCGCTCACCGTCGCGCTCCGCGGCTCCGTCGGCACCGTGCCCAGCGCGATCCACTGCGACACCAGGCTGCTCCAGAGATCCTCGGCCAGGGCATGGAGCGAGTCGGGGTGGGCCATTCCCGCGATCAAGCGGCGAGCATCGGCTGGGAGCGCCCGTAGCGTGGCCGTCGAGATGTCGGCACTGGCGGCGATCGCCGCGGGGTCGTGCAGTCCGAGCAGCGTGCCGGAGGTCGAGACTCGGAGGTCTGGAGGCGCGTCGATCAGCGCGTCGAGGTGTCGTCGGTGGGGAAGCGCCGGCCGATCGTCCTGCGGACTGAGGGCGTGGACATCGTCTGGTCGCAGTCGAAGGACGCCGTCTCCGACATCGTCGACGCTCCAGGTGAAGCTGCGCCCCGTGATGGCGCGACCGGGCCGCATGCCCTCCTCGCGAACATGGCGACGGTAGCGCACGCGCAGGACGAGCCCAGGGGACCACTGGAAGTCGAGCGTCATGGGACCGTGTACCCTTCCGGCCTGTCCTCGGCTGGAGATCCGATGGGATACGCGCCGCAGATGCAGCCACCCGTCCCCGACTTCGAGCCCCCGCTCACCCCCGCTCTCGTGATCGACCTCGACGCTGTCGACCACAACGTGGCAGCCGTGCTGGCACGGGCGGGAGGACCGGGACGCTGGCGTCCACACGTGAAGACCGTGAAGAGCCAGGCCGTGATCGCCCGCCTGCTCGCCGCAGGCGTCCACTGTCTCAAGGTGGCCACGGTCCCCGAGCTCGAGCTCGTCCTCGAGGCGGCCGAGAGTCATGGCTCGAGCATTGATGTGCTCGTCGCCTACCCGCTGAGAGGTTCGGCGGTCGAGGCGGTAGAGGCGCTGGCACGCCGACACGCAGGCGCTCGCATCCACCTGCTCGCAGACGATCCGGCTCATCTCACTGAGCTTCGCGCGACCGGACTGCCCATCTTCCTCGATGTCGACCTCGGCATGGGACGCACCGGCACCCCGCCCGAGGACTGGCGAGGGGTCTCGACGGACGGCGTGTCGGGCCTGCACGGCTACGACGGACACCACACCTGGACCCAGCGTCAGGCGGCGCATGCGGGCTACGACCGCCTGTGTGCGCTCGCCGACGCGCTCGGCGTCTCCGGACTGGATGTCATCACCTCCGGCACCCACAGCTATGCCCATGCACTCGACCACGAGGGCCTCCAGACTGGACCATGGCGCGCCCAGATCTCCCCGGGCACCGTGGTGCTCTCCGACACCCGGACGGCTCCGGCTGCCGCCGACCTTGGACTGCGCCAGGCCGCCTGGGTCGTGTCGCGGGCGGTCAGCGTCCGCGGCGATCGGGTGACCCTCGATGCGGGCTCGAAGGCCCTGTCTCCCGACGCCCGCCCCTCGGGTGTCGCGCCGGCTCACCCCGACTGGGCGTGGCGCGGTCCGAGCGAAGAGCACCAGCCGTGCCGCGGAGAGGGGGTCTGTGCAGGGTCCCTCGTCTGGCTCGTGCCGACGCACGTCTGCACAACCGTGAACCTCTACCGGGAGGCCTGGTTCTCCCGCAGCGGTGCCATCGTCACGCGGCAGCACATCGGGGCCGCCGGCCGCGCGCTGGTGGTCTGACGCCCTGGGCATCCAGCCGAGTCGACGCACGCAGGTGGCTGTGCAGCCCCCATACCTCTTCGTCGAGGGGCACCCACTGGCCTCAGCTCGGCCTCAAGCGTCGTGCAGCACGCCCCCTAGAGGCCGGCGACGATGCGCTCGGTCTCCTCCCAGAGCCGCGAGGCGAGCGCCGCATCACGACCATGCCTCGTGGGCTTGCCCACGTTGCAGTCCTCCCAGTACTGGCCGCTCTCGGCCATCGAAGGACTGGCGGCCACGTAGACATGAGTCGCGGCGCCCTGCGGAATGGGCTTGGTGAAGAGCAGCGGACCCAGCGCGGCCCATGCGGCGTTCATCCCACGACCCATGTGACGCCCGAGGTTGGTGACGATCACACCGGGATGGACCGCATTGGCGGTCTTCTTCGTGCCCTCGAAGCGTCGCGCGAGCTCCTTCGCCGTGAGTAGGTTCGCGAGCTTGGACTGCCCGTAGAACCTCCAGCCGTCGTAGCTCTTTGAGGCATCGAGGTTGTCGAAGCCGATGCCGCCCCTCACCGTCCAGCGGTGGGCCTCGCTCGACAGCATCACCACCCGACCGTCGTCCGTCAGCTGATCCAGCAGTCCGGTGACCAAGATCCAGTGCCCGATGTGGTTGGTGAGGAACTGCAGCTCGTAGCCGTGGTGCACCGTCCGCTCGGGGAGCGCCATGATGCCGGCGTTGGCGATGATGCCATCGAGGGGCTTGTTCAGTGCCTTGACGGCCTCGACACAGGCCCTCACGGAGTCGGGCTCGGAGAGCTCACAGGCGACTGGCAGCGCTCCCCGGTGACTCGAGACCGCCGCCTCGGCCTTCGCATCCGTTCGCGCCGCGCCGATCACCGTCGCTCCGCGAAGCGCGAGCACCCGCAGGGTCTCGGCACCGATGCCGGAGTTGCAGCCGGTCAGCAAGTAGGTCTTGCCGGACAGATCGAGTCCCTCGGTCACCTCTTCGGCAGACGAGTTGAAGCCGAAGCCCGTCGACCCCTCGCCCTTGAACATGCCCAGCAGAGACATCCACACCTCCCCGCTCGGCCATATCGACTCACTTCAGCCCAGCCCACTGCACCACAGCCGTCGAGCGCAGCCGGGCTCGCGCAGAGACCTGTCCATGACGAACAGGCCGAGTGATCGGACGCGCACAACACGATCATTCATCCACTCATGCGCGTCGCCGCGCGGCCCTTCACACCCAGTAGCCGTGGCAAGAATCGGGTGTCTGGCGTGCAAAACCTGCGCAGCCCCGTGTGGTGTGCTCGGTACCCAGGTCAAGCCGGCGCGAGCCGCATCGGCGCGTGGAGGGTCGCTCAGCGACGGGTTCAGTGCTTGACGGTCGACCGAGCCTCCTCCATCCTCCGCCCCTGGAGAGGGTGCCTCAGTGACCGAAGGACGCGACAAGCAGTGGTTCGTTCGAGGCCAGCTCGTGATCGACGAGACGAACCAGCCGATTCCGGGACTCTTGATCCGACTGTGGGACAAGGACGTCCTGTTCGACGACGCCCTCGACGAGAGCATGACCGATCATGATGGACGGTTCATCCTGCGCTACCGCACGAGGGACTTCGATGACGGCGGCCTCGAGGGGCTGCCCGACCTCTACCTGCGCGTCCATGTTCCCGGCACCGAGCGCGTGCTCCTGTCCACGGAAGAGGCCGTCCGAGACAACGCCGGGCGCCTCGAAGAGTTCACACTCCGACTCACTCACTGGGCATTCAATCTCGAGGACGGTGGAGCCTTTCTTCGTTTTCGCCCACAACTCCGCGGCTCGGTCACCACGGCCGATGGGACACCCCTCGAGGGCCTCCGCGTCGCGGCTCACGACGCAGCCGACGGACGCATCCTCGCCACAGACATCTCGACCGAGGACGGCGTCTATGGCTGCTGGTACGCAGAGCCACAGGGCCCGACCGCACTCAAGGTGAGTGTGACTGCGGAAGACGGCGGCGTCGTGTACCGAAGCCGAGAGCCCCTCTGGTACGACGGATCGAACCCCGTGGTCCATCAGATCCGTCTCGCGCCGCGCCACTGAGCGCAAGTAGGCGCAACCTACTCCGCACACGACAACTTGTGACAAGCCAGCGGTGTAGCGCTCGTCCGCGCCCTCGACACGTAAGCAGGAGGCGGCACCGGAAGCGGATCCGCGTCTTCTGACCCCATCGCGTCACACACGCTGAAACTGTCTGGTCGCATCACCTTGTTCATGCTCACCCACGATGAACAGTGCGTTTTCAGCCGCACCGGCCGGAGCTGACCCCGCGTTTGTTCAACAAACGGATAGGCTGAACCCATCGCGGATGTACAAAACATGTTCAGCCCAAGCGAAAATTACTCTGCCGTCCCACCCGGCTCCGTCCCGGCCTTCGGTCTCAATGCGGTCCTACAGCCCGCCGAGCCCGAGTGGTCGACCCATCGCCACCCGCAGCTCCTGCTGCCGGTCGCAGGGGTCGTTAGGGTCGACGCACGCACCTGCAGCGCCGTCATTCCCGCCGGACGCGTCGTCTGGATCCCCGGCGATGTCGAGCACGCGGTCTCGGTCAAGCGCCCCGTCGCGGTTCGTGTGGTGCGCTTCTGGCGCGGCCTCGAGCCTGGCCAGGGGCTCGACGTGTTCGCCGCACCTCCACTCCTGACGGAGATGGTCCGGCACGCCGCCGACTGGGGTCAAGACCCCCCACGGACCGACGCCGCCGACGCCTTCTTCACCGCGCTCGGCGGGCTCATCGGACGCTGGCGCGCCAGCACCGACGACATCACGCTGCCCCACGCCGGCTCTCCCGAGCTTCGACAAGGACTCAACTGGCTCCTCGGCCGGTTGGCGCACCCCGTCGGTCCGGTCGACGCGGCGCTGCACGCCGGCCTGTCGCTTCGCACCTTCCAGCGCCGGTGCCGCGCCGAGCTGGGCATGTCGCCCAGCGCTTGGCTTCAGCGCGCTCGGGTTCTGCAGGGACTCGAGATGCTCAACCACTCCGACCTCTCCATCGCCGATGTAGCGATGCGCTGTGGCTACCAGTCGCAAGCGTCTTTCGGTCGGGTCTTCAAGGATCACCTCGGCTTCACGCCCGTCGCATGGCGGGCGCTCGATGCCGGCAGCCCTTCGCGAAACTGACACCCGTCGATTGGAGTTCAGGATGTTCGTTGCCCGTCTCTCTCGTGATTCGCGTCCCCGCCTCCACGCCCGCCCGGCCCGCCCGCCGGCGCGAGCGTTCGCGACGGAGGCCGACATGCCGGCTCGTCGCGGCGACTGGCAGCTTCAGGACCGTCCCCGCCTCATGCTCGTGCTCGACGGCGTCGTGCGCCTCCGCACCAGCGAGCGGGATGCCCTCCTTCCACCCGGCAGGGCTGCGTTCATTCCACGAGGAGTTCCTCATCAACTGCGCACCAACAGCCCCACGAAGGTGCAGTGGGTGACGCTGTGGCCCGAGGCGCTCGATGGCTCGCCCGTCTCGGTGTTCGATGCAAACCCCCTCCTCCGTGAGATGGTCGCCGAGTCCGTCTCCTGGGGCATGTTCCCCGAGGACGGCCCGCTCACCGACTCCTTCTTCACCGCCCTCGCCGGCCTGCTCGGCGGCTGGCTGGAGGACGAGGTCGAGGTCGACCTGCCGACCGCTCGCTCGCCCGAGCTGCGCCGTGGACTCGACTGGCTCCTCGACCGTCTGCCCCATCCGGTGGGGCCCGCAGACGCCGCTCGTCACTCCGGCCTCTCTCTGCGTACCTTCCAGCGTCGCTGCCGCGAGGAGCTCTCCCTCACGCCCACCGACTGGCTGCAGCGCGCCCGCGTGATCCGGGCCCTCGAGCTGCTCACGAACAACCGACTCACTGTCGGTGAGATCGCCATCAAGTGTGGGTACCAGAGCCAGGCCTCCTTTGGTCGCGTCTTCAAGGAGCACATCGGCCTCACGCCGCTGGCCTGGCGCGCCTCCCGGGCGCCCCTCGCAGCCCGCGCCTGATCTCTGCGCGCTGGACGACCGAGAGCAACCGGTCGTCCGGTTAGATCGCTGGACCATCGGCCCGACACGAAGCATACTGGGCGTCCCCCCGTGGAGCCCTCATGCAGTTCGCTATCGTGGCCGATGGTGCCGAGGTCAGGGTCGCCGACGAGCTCGTGAGCGCTCTGAGCGCATCCGGCATCCAGGCCGTCTGCTGGACGAGCCAGCAGTTCGCCAAGAACCGGAGCCGCGTCGTCGGCCAAGCGCGTGTCTTGTTCCTCGCTGACTGCGCTGTCGGCAAGGTCATGCGGCGCATGGTGACGGCTCGCTGGAGTCATCGCGGAGTGCGCTACGGCATGCAGAAGCGCATGGGCTTCCTCTGGGTCGAGGATGACGTGGTCGACCGTGTCGCTGCCTTCCGTGCGCTCGCCGACGAGCTTGATGGTCTGAAGCTCGAGGCACACAACAAGCGCACGCTCGGGCGCGATGCCGGCCATCCATCTGGCGCACTCGTCGCCCACCACTACCTCGGTGCACGCCGCGATGCGCCCCTGCTCCGCATGACAGGCCGCGCCTTCGACGCACGCATGCTCCGACGCCAGCTCGAGTACGGCCTCACGCACCTGTTGCTCTACGCCTTCGACGGCTGGCTCGATGTGGCACTCACTCCGGCCCCAGCAGGAGCGCGCCTGTTCACGCCGCCGCCAGCCCCCCGCACCGCGGGACCCTCCACCGGGTTTGTGGCCTACGAAGAGTCCAACCTCCGAAACCCCACGAGCAGCACGGTGCCGCCCCCCCCCCGGCGCATCGCCCCCGACCACACTGACGAGAGGCGCGCGATCCGGCGACAGCTGGCAGACGTCGACGAGGACCTGCATCGGGCCATGCGTGTCGAGAATGCTCGCGAAGAGGCCGTCGCCAAGCTCCCTCCAGAATCCCGTGACCGCCCGTCCCGCGAGCGCGAGCTCGAGCTCGCGCGCAAGAACGTACGGCGGCTGCGGACGCGACAGGCCGTGCTCAAGCGGCAGCTCGACACCCTCCTCGCGGTCGAGGATCGCACCCCTCGCCCCTGAGCCCCTCGTCTCACTCGAGTCGCCTCGGCCAGCACCGCGAGGATAGGTCCTCGCAAGCGCTGGAGCGACGCGAATGCTGGCCCTGTTCGACCTAGACGGGACGCTCACCCGAGCCGACACCATGTTCGCGTATCTGCGACACGTGGTGGGCACCCCTCGGTTCGTCCTCGGGATGCTCTGGCTGTCTCCGATGCTCGCACTTCACAAGCTGGGCGTGATCGGCGCAGGCCCAGCCAAGGCCATGCTCGTGGGGCACTTCGTTCGAGGACGCACCAAGGACGAGCTGGATGCCGCCGGAGTCTCCTTCGCCGACGAGCTCGAGCTGCTGCTGCGGCCAGGCGCCCTCGAGCGGGTGAGCTGGCACAAGGACCAGGGACACCGCGTCGTGATCGTGAGCGCCTCGATGCGACTCTGGCTGCAGGCCTGGTGCGACCGCCACGGCCTGGAGCTGCTCTGTACCGAGCCCGAGTGGCGAGACGGCCGCTTCACCGGTGCGCTCGCCTCACCGAACTGCAACGGCCCCCAGAAGGTCGCACGCGTGCGAGAGCTGCTCGACCCCGAGGCCCACCGCCCCATCTCTGCCTACGGCGACTCGAGCGGTGATCGCGAGCTGCTCGCTCTCGCCGACGAGCCGACCTTCCGCCCCTTTCGGAGTGCATGATGCGGTGGATCGACCTGGAGTCCTGGCCGAGGCGCCCCCACTTCGACTTGTTTCGCTCCTACCAGGTGCCCTGGTTCCACATCGCGGCCCGGGTTCAGGTCGGCGGCTTGATCCGCTGGGCTCGTGCGGAGCAAGCCTCGGTCGCACGCACCCTCGTGTGGGCGGTCGCGACCGCTGCCAACCGCGTGCCCGAGCTGCGGCAGCGCATCCGTGGCGAGGGTGTGGTCGAGCATGACGCCGTGCACCCTGCGTTCACCATCCTTCGTCAAGATGGAACCTTCACCGGCTGCCCAGTGACCTGGAGTCCTGATCTCCGCGCCTTCCTCGACGCGTCTGCTGCTGCCGTCGAGCGACGCCGTGACGGCGACTTCGTGATGGCGGCGCCCGAAGAAGACGATCGGCTCTACCTCACCAGCCTCCCCTGGCTCGACGTCACCATGCTCGTGCATCCCTTCCATGGCGACCCGCGTGACACCGTGCCCCGACTCGCTTGGGGGCGGGTCCGTAGCAGCGGTGCCGAGGCCGATGTCTCCGTAGCCCTCACCGCCCATCACGCGCTCGTCGACGGCGTCCACGCAGCGCGCTTCTACGCCGCCCTGGAGACCATCGCCGCCGATCCGATCAGCGCTGCCGGCGCTTGACGACCTCGGCGAGAAGCGCGGACCAGGTGAACATCGAGACGCTGTAAGAGATCGCCCCGAGCAGCGTCGCCGGATCCGGGAACCACGCCGCGACGGTGACCATCACCATGGACATGTTGCGGACGCCACCGGTCAGTGCGAGTGCCGTGCTGAGCTTCCGGTCACCCCGTCCAAGCGCCCAGCCCATGCCGAGGGCTCCGAACACTGACAGGCTCGCGACGACCAGAGGCCAGGGGCCAGCCTCGAGGATCACCTCGGGCTTCAGCACCACGAACCCGACCGCCATCAGCACCATGAAGAGCTGAGCCAGTCGCGCCACCCACGGCTGCACCACAGCCGAGCGCTCGGGCCACCGGTTCAGCGCAAACACACCCAGACCCAAAGGAATGAGCTGGTAGAAGACGATGGTTCGGGCAATGCCGAGCAGATCAAGTCCCCCCTCGCCCGTCGACAGCCCGAGCAGACCAATCCATGTGGTGGTGACCAGCGGATTGAGCAGGTTCATGAGGACGACGAGCGCGACCGCGACCCCGAGTGCACCCCGCGCGCTCTGCGTGAAGAACGCTCCTACTGGTCCGCCGGGAGCCGCTGCACAGAGCAGGAGGCCAGTGGCTGCGGCAGGCTCCACCGGAGCGGCCGTCACGAGAGCCACGATCCACAGTGGCGTGAGCACGTAGTTGAGGAGTAGCCCACCGAGAATGGCGTAGGGGCGACGCCCGACAGCGCGTACCTCCTTCACGGGGAGGTCGAGCCCGACCGAGAGCATGACGGTGACGGCGAACCCGCCGATCAACAGCTGCAGGGAGGTGTCCACAGCTGCCGTCTAGCAGGTTGGCCCTACCCCGGCTGGCGAGGCTCCGACGACCGGCCTCGCGCTAGTGCCTGAAGGTGCCCCAGCGCATGGTCCCCGTGACTGGAGCCTCATGCACCGTGGCGAGTGCCTGGATGAGCACAGTCCGCGTGTCGCGGGGATCGATCACACCGTCGTCCCACAGGCGGCCGGTGGCCGACCAGCAGGTCGACTCGTGCTCCACCTTGCCGACGAGCATCTGCTTCAGCATCGCGAGCTGATTCTCGTCGACCGGCTTTCCCTTACGGGCTGCACTGTCCCGCTTGACGATCTCCAGCACTCCCGCCAGCTGCTCCGGGCCCATCACCGCGATCCGGTGGTTCGGCCACGTGAACAGGAAGCGTGGCTCATAGGCGCGCCCCATCATCGCGTAGTTACCGGCCCCATAGGAGCCACCGATCATGACGGTGATGGCGGGCACCGTGCTGTTCGAAACCGCGTTGATCAGCTTCGAACCAGCACGGATGATCCCCTGGGCCTCCGCGCTCTGGCCGACCATGAACCCCGTGATGTTCTGCAGGAAGAGCAGCGGGGTGTCGGACTGGTTGCACAGGTGGATGAACTGAGCGCCCTTGCCCGCGCTGTCAGCATGCAGCACACCGTTGTTTGCCAGGATCCCGACCCGGAAGCCACCGATCTCGGCCCAGCCCGTGACCAGGGTGGAGCCATACAGGGGCTTGAACTCGTGGAACCGGCTGCCATCGACCACGCGCGCGATCACCTCACGACAGTCGAACGGCACCTTGACGTCAGACGATGCGATGCCGAGGAGTTCCTCGGGATCGTAGGCCGGCTCGTCGCCACCCGGAACGCGCGCGGACTGCCAGCCGAGGTTGGCCATGATCTCGCGGCCAATCCGAAGAGCATCGACCTCGTCGATGGCCAGGTGATCGCTGACGCCGCTGGTGCGGCTGTGCAGATCGGCTCCACCGAGCGTCTCGTCGTCGACCACCTCGCCAAGGGCCATCTTCACCAAGGGAGGGCCAGCCAGGTACATGGCGGCCTGTTCCTTGACCATCACCGTGTAGTCCGACATCCCCGGGATGTAGGCGCCCCCCGCGGTACACGAGCCGAACACGAGACTCACGGTAGGCAGCTTCTCGGCCGACCGCCGGGTGATCGAGCGGAAGCCCGACCCGCCAGGCACGAAGATCTCGGCCTGGTTGGGCAGGTCTGCGCCCGCTGACTCGATCAAGTTGACTGTCGGAAGACGGTTCTCGAGAGCGATCTGTGCGACCCGAGCCGAGCGCTGGACGCCCCAAGTGTTGATCGCCCCACCCTGCACCGTGGCATCGGACGCCGTGATCAGGCAGCGCACACCCGAGACCACCCCGATGCCGGCGATCATGGAGCCGCCCGGCACGATGCCGCCCTCGTGCATCCCGGCCAGCGGGCACACCTCGAGGAAGGGACTGTCTCGATCGAGAAGGCGCCCGACTCGGTCGCGCGGCAGCAAGCGGCCTCGATCGATGTGGCGCTGGACGTACCTCGCTCCGCCTCCGCCACGCGCCTTCGCGAGGGCCTTCGCGAGGCGGGCCACTCCAGCCAGGTTCGCCTCGCGGTTGCGAGCAAAGTTGGACGATCGGGTGTCGACACGGGATGTCAGGGGCCGCACTCAGCTCCTCCGGGGGCCTTCCGAGAAGTCGTCGATGACGAACGCCTCGTGTTGATGGGCGTCGAAGACCTCAGTGGCATCCGCCTCGATCGCCTGCTGATCACCGCTCTTCATGCCCACCTGAAACAGCTCAGTCGGGACCGCCTCGTCATCCCCGACCTCGTCCGTCCAGTGGACTGGGAGTGGAGGAGGACGCTTGCTGTCGTCGGCGCTCGTGCTCTCGGCGGGTGTCGGCACCGCAGGACGCTGCAGCCTGACCGTGGGCGCCACATCTTCAGTATCGAGATCACCGGCCTCGTCGAGGTCTCCGAAGTCAGCACTCAGGGGAGTTGGGGGGGGCTCGGCAGCACTCGTCGACGCCGGCTCCTCCTCGGCATCAGCAGCCGGTGCGTCCGGTCGAGGCGGGATGGCGAATGCCGAGGTCTCCTCGACCTCGACGACCGCCGAGAGGCCAGCCGGGGCATCTGTCTTGCGAGAGCCTCGACCCAGGAACCACCAAGCTGCGAGGCACGCCGAGATGAACACGACGAAGGCCGCCGCAGCGGTGACCAACAGAGCGATGGCGACGACGAACACTGATGCGGGTTCCACCCACACCTCCACGAGCTCGCATCCTAGCAGGTGAGGGCGCGCCGCCTACGGAAGACCCGAGAGGGGTGTGGCCCGAATGAGACCGCGAGCAGGTCGCTCCGTGAGAGAGCATGACACCGAGAGCCGTCCGCGCTCGCTTCCATCCGCATCGAACGCCACGATGAGTCCGTCCGAGGAGCAGGTGGCGACAACACCTCCGTCGTCGAGCCAGTAGGCCCCACCCTGCACCAGACACGTGCGGTCGAGCGTCCACACGTCGGTGATCGTCGCCGTGTCTCCATCGAGGCGGATCTTCAGGACCCGTGAGCTTGAGCTCACGCGGTTGTCGAACACGCCGATGCTCCCGTCCGGCAAGCGCGTAGCATGGTGCTGTCCGCGCAGGTCGAGCGCTGCTCCCGGCACCTCGGTAGCCCACGTGAAGTCGCTGCCGAGTGGGCTGTCCGGAGCCCCCAGCACCCAGTCGATGCCCCCATCGGCGTCGAGACGAGCGATCGCGTCGAGGTGTCTGAAGGAGACGAGCCAGCCATCCCCGTCGGCAGCCAGGGTGTTCGCGTGGGACCAGTCGATGGCTCCGGGCCCGAAGGCCGACTCCCAGTAGCCGCCCGGCAGGACGTCGCCCCCGGCGGGTGACACGTGATCGCGCAGGGCCCACGTGCGCTCGGCGGAGGTCAGATCGACGATTCCGTCCGTGACCCATCGCTCGGGCGCGGTGGGATCCACCTCGGCGTCCAAGGAGAAGAGGCGGTCGTCACGCCACACCAGATCGTGGTGGAGCGGCAGGCCGGCCGGATGTTCAAAGCGCCCGAGCACGACCCCATCGAGGCTGACACCCACCACAGATTCTCTGCCGACGATGGCCCACACGTCCGTGCCGACCCAGGTCGCGCCAATCACCGTCTGCCGGAGGCCCTCGTCTCCGGCAAGGTCCTCGTACCAGAGCACCTCGGGTGCGACCGGATCGACCACCAACACCAGCGCAGCCAGCAGCGTGCCGCAGTCGATGGGCAGCCCGAGCAGCCCGACACCCGGCAGCGAGCCCGACAGCTCCACGTCCACGAGGGCTGGGAGACGACCCGTCTTGGTCGTCCCCTCTGCCAGGACTCCCTCGGGTGCATGAATCGTCCATTCGATCTCCGTCCGGGGAGGAAGCAGGGTCACCGTCGCGAACCCGTCGACCACCGGCCACTCCCTGCCATCGGCCACCACCCAGGCTCCGGGCGGGCCGTCACACTGCAGGCGCAGAGGATTGTCGGCTCGCTGACAGCTCACGTCGGTCGCCGTGTCGACGGCAGGAGCCGTGGAGGTCGTGGAGGTCATGGACACAGGCTTGGGCGTCGGACTTCCAGCACAGGCCACTGATGCCATGATGGCCAGGATACAGGGCCGTCCGTTCAAGAGGAGTCTCCATGTCCGCAGGGTCTTTCCGTATCCCTTCGCCGTCCAACGAACCGGTCAAGGGCTACGCACCGGGCTCGGCCGAGCGCGCCACGCTCTCCGCCGCCGTTACTGCTGCCGCCGGCGAGGTCGTGGAGATTCCGTGTGTGATCGGCGGCGAGCGCGTGTTCACCGGCAACACGGTCGCCGTGACCATGCCCTGCGACCACGGGCACGTCCTCGCGAACGTTCACCTCGCCGGTCCGACCGAGGTCGCCCGCGCCGCCGATGCGGCCGAGGCCGCACGAGCCGACTGGGCGGCGCTGCCCTACCACCAGCGTGCGGCGATTCTCCTGCGGGCCGCGACCTTGCTGCGCGGCGGCTGGCGCGCGACCCTCAACGCCGCGACCATGCTCGGCCAGGCGAAGACCTCTCACCAGGCCGAGATCGACGCCTCCTGCGAGCTCATCGACTTCTGGAACTTCAACGCCAAGTACGGCGAGCAGATCCTGGAGGAGCAGCCGCCTGTGAGCCCGCCAGGCGTGTGGAACCGCCTGGACCATCGGCCGCTCGATGGCTTCGTGTTCGCGATCTCGCCCTTCAACTTCACGTCCATTGCGCTCAACCTGCCGACCGCACCGGCGCTGATGGGCAACACGGTGGTGTGGAAGCCCTCGCTGACCAGCTCGCTGGCCTGCTGGCGAGGCTTCGAGCTGCTGGAGGCTGCGGGCTTCCCCGCGGGTGTCATCAACCTCGTGCATGGTCACGGTGCCGACGTGGGTGATCCCATCCTCGCCCGCCCCGAGCTCGCAGGCATTCACTTCACGGGCTCGACCCCCACCTTCCAGCACCTGTGGGCCACCGTCGGCAACAACCTCTCCCGCTACCGGGCCTACCCGCGCCTCGTCGGTGAGACGGGCGGCAAGGACTTCATCGTCGCCCACGCGAGCGCGGATGCCGAGCAGCTCGCCGTCGCTATTGCTCGTGGAGGCTTCGAGTTCCAGGGCCAGAAGTGCTCGGCCGCCAGCCGCATCTACGTGCCGCGCAGCCTCTGGGGCGAGGTCTCGGAGCGGGTGACCGCCATGGTCGGCGAGATGAAGGTCGGCGACGTGCGCGACTGGTCGACCTTCATCGGCGCCGTGATCGACGAGCGGGCCTTCCGCAAGCACGAGCAGTACCAGCAGCTCGGCAACAGCTCCGCAGAGTGCCTCTTCGGCGGCTCGTCCGACGGCTCCCGCGGCTGGTTCGTGCAGCCGAGCCTCTACCGGGTCGACGACCCGAAGCACCGGCTGATGCGGGAGGAGATCTTCGGTCCGATCGTCGCAGCGTACGTCTACGACGACGACGACTGGGCAGGCACCCTCGACCTCGTCGACGGCACGTCGCCCTACGCCCTCACCGGGGCGGTCTGGGCCCGCGATCGGTACGCAGTCGAGCAGGCCCTGGAGCGACTGCGGTTCTCGGCCGGAAACTTCTACATCAACGACAAGCCGACCGGCGCAGTCGTCGGCCAGCAGCCGTTCGGTGGAGGCCGCGCCTCGGGCACCAACGACAAGGCCGGCAGCGCCCTGAACCTCCTCCGGTGGACGAGCCCTCGCGCCATCAAGGAGACCTTCGACGCCCCGAGGGGCTGGCGCTACCCCTTCCTGGGCTGAGGCCGGGCCTGCGGCTCTGTTGTTCGCCAGTGGCTGCACTCCGCTGGCGTCACCCGCGGACGTCGAGCCCTCGACATCCGATCAAGGTGTGGCTTCGTCGCACAGGACTGCGCTCACGACACCGACTGCGCCTCGAGGTCCGTGGTACCGTCTCGTCCTCTCGGAGGCCCTGATGAGATGGATCGCCCTCGCACTCCTCGCCGGCTGCAGCCCCGCTGCCGACATCGACCTTGACCTCGATGCCCCATCGCGCTCCGACGACGCTGTGGCAGCCCACCTGCCACCCCCAACCGAGGTGACGCTGTCGGCGCCCGAGTACGTGACGGTAGACCGACCCTTCGACCTCGTCGTCGACGACGCACTCGCGGGGGAGCGCGTCTACTTCATCACCGCGGGCTCGCCGGGTGACGGGCCCTGCCCACGCCCTCTCGGCGGCTACTGCCTCGACCTGAGCCGCCCGGTCGCCTTCGCAGGCTCGGCTGTGGCCAACGACGCCGGTGTCGCGGCCCTCCCCCAAGACGCCCTGCCGTACCCCGGCTCGTCCACCTGCTTCCAGGCCGTGATCATCCGCGGACTCTCTGGAATCGCGAGCGCGCTCTCCAACGTCGAGTGCATCGACTACTGCGCCGATGTCGACGCCGACGGCGACGGCCGCTGCGACGCCTTCGACACCTGCTTCGGAGACGCCGAGCTCGACACCGACGCCGACGGCGTCTGCGACGACGCTGACCCGTGCCCGCTCGACGCGCCCGACGACAGCGACGGCGACAGCATCTGTGACAGCGACGATGCCTGTCCAGGCTTCGACGACGCCTTCGACAGCGACGACGACGGCATCCCCGACGACTGCGACGCCCAGGCGTCCTGCCAGGCGCAGCTCGAGGCTGACCCGAGCTCCCCGAGCGGGGTGTACGAGATCGACCCAGACGGTGCCGGCGGTGAGCCCTCCTTCTCGGCCTATTGCGACATGGACACCGACGGCGGCGGCTGGACCCTCGTGTGGAAGATGCACCACCAGTTCGAGCACGCGAACGACGGGCCTGCAGGCGGTGGCTCCGTCCCCTGCGACTTCGACCCCTTCGAGTTCGGCACCGTCGGCGCGGAGTGCAACATCCCGCTCAAGTGGACCAAGTTCGCCCCGAGCGACATCCGCCTGATGACCCACGACCTGGACTTCCCCGATCCGATCACCTTCGACTACAAGTACACGGAGCCTGGCTCGGGCCTCGACAGCGACAACAACATCCTGCCCTACACCAGTCCCGGTCACTTCGTGCAGCTGGTCGACAACTGCTCGAGCAGCAGCGGGGTCGTGCCGACCACGGACAGCCCCTCCGCCGGCTACTGGATGGACAAGGCCTCTCCCGGAAGCGCGGGCAACTGGGACATCGACCTCCGCGACAGCCGCTTCGACGCGAACTGCAGCCGACAGGGCTGTGGCGGTCCGGGCTGCCACCGCGACAACGCCACGACGGTGCTGTTCGTCCGCTGACCCCTCCGGGGGCTCAGTCGACAGGCACCCACGTCTCGAGCGCGAGCTCCAGGTCGAAGCCCAGGTCACTGCTCCCCGCAGTGGCCTGGTGCAGCTCGACGGCTAGGACGTTGGTGCCGTCTCGCAGAAGCTCCGGCTCGACATCGAAGCGGTACCAGGCGGTCTCGTCCTCGTAGGCCGCTCCCAGCGCCAGCGTCCCATGCTCCAGCGGCCCCTCGGGCAGGTTCGAGCGCGCGACCTCCAGCCCGTTGAGGTAGACCGCCGCCCCGTCGTCGCGCATCAGCTGCAGCTCGACGCTCTCGACCGCGGCCGCGTCGGGCACCTCCAACACCGCACGGAAGTAGGCGGCTGGCCACTTGGCACCCGGGTTGTCTCCATAGGGCAGCACGGTGACGATGTGCGCGTCCCCGTAGCCGAGCGGCGCGACGCCCTCGTCCCAGGCGCCATCGTCGTGCGCAACCGCGGCCCAGTCCAGCGGCGGTGCCTCGGGCCCGGTCCACCAGCGCCAGCTCGAGCCACGGCTCACCGGGGTGGTCGCGACCAGGATCGGCGGATCGGGAACCACGTTGGTCTCGCCAGGGGTTCCCGCAAACGGGAAGCTCCAGCACGCCCCCTCACAACAGTCCGTCGACCGGGCAGCCGCCACGTCGTCGCCGAGTGCACCGAACCGCACCACACTCCGGCGCCCCCAGGGAGCACCGAGCACCACTGCGTCGCCACCTGCAGCCAGGCGGAACGGGAGGTGATCGGGACCACTGCCCTCGTCGGCGTACAGCACGCGTGCGCCTCCGGCGGGCACGCGCAGCGACGGCAGCACATGCGGGACGGGGTCGTCCGGATCGTCCGAGAGGGTGTAGCCAGCCAGATCGACCGGGAGTGGACCCGGGTTGTACAGCTCGATCCAGTCCGGGAAGGCCCCGTCGAGCTCCAGCGAGCGCGTGTTGGACGGCATCAGCTCGTTGATGCACACCGGCAGCGGCGGTGACGCGACGCCCGTGTCCGTGGTCCCTGAGGTCGACGAGCCTGTGGTCGGCGTCGTCATCGTTGGTGTCGTCGGTGTCGTCGGTGTCGTCGGCGTCGTCGGCGTCGTCGGCGTCGTCGGCGTGGCGATGTCCGAGGTCTCCGAGAGGACTGCACCCAATCCGCTGTCGAGGGTGGCCGTCGGGGTGCAGGCCAGCAGGAACACGACGATCATGGGTGGGTCTCGTCTGCCCAGGTGGCGCGCTCGACGATCCAGTCCTCCAGGTAGGCTCGCTCCTCTGCAGCGGAGAGGAAGTCGCTGCGCCAGGACCAGCCACCGTAGCTGCGGTAGTCCTCCTCCCAGTGGGTCCAGTCACGCTGCGCCGAGCGCTGAATCACGGCGTCGTAGTCCTCGAGCGCGGCCACCATCGCCTCCGCGGACAGCGGCCCGCCCGGAGCACGCAGCTCGGCGTACCGAGCCCACAGCGCCATGGAGAGCACCGGGTGGTCCTGGAGGTGCGCGAAGATCTGATTGTTCCACCTAAAGTCGTTGTAGGCCCACGCATCTACGCGCAGCGTCTGCCAGTCTTGACCGAGCGCGTGGTTGAAGTCCCACGGGACGTAGCGGAAGAGGCCCCCATCATTCACGAGATAGGCGTTCTTTCCTGCTGAGTCATCCGCAGCGAGGTGGTGGACGAGGAGGAACCAGTCCATGTACTCCTCGACATCCAGCCACGCGGCGGCGCCGGCCTCGAAGTCGTAGGGGCTGGCATCCGCGACGAAGGCGGTCAGGGCCTCAAGGTCCGAGTAGTCGTCGATGGGGAGACCCTCCTTCTTCTCCCAGCCGTCATGCAGCGTCCACTTCTCCCAGCCGCCCGCGTTGGTCCGCCTGAAGTTCGCGTCGTGGTTCACCGACTTGTAGAGGTTGGACGCCGGATCCAGTCCTTGCTCACGGACGAACTCGTCGTCGATGTGGTCGATCGCCACGTACAGACCGCTGTAGGCACCGTCGAGGTACACGACCACGTAGGCCGTGGACGGCGTGAGACGCGGATCACCCGAGAAGTCCGCCATCGCCGCCCACGTGTCGTAGGTGAGCTTCTGCCGAGCGTGGCTGTTGTCGTCGAAGTTGCTGATCAGGACCAGGTGGTCCTTTCGACGCAGCCCCAGCTCGCTCATGTCGATCTGGTCCGGCTCGAACTCCAGGGTGTAGTTGTTCTTCGGGTACCACAGGCTCGCAGCACCTCGCTTCTTGATCGTGCCGGACCAGGGCACCCCGTAGAGGTGCGTGACCATGGGGATGTAGCTCTCGGAGAGCGCACCCTCATGCTCGACGTGCAGGACCGGAACGCCCCACTCCTCCTGGTACCGAGACGGGAACGGCGCCACGTTCAGCGGATCATCGATCGCATCCGCGACCCAGACGGTGGCCCAGGCCGTCTCGGGCTTCGCCGGCTCGTCGGGTGGCTTGACCTCGACGACGACATCGTACCGACCGCCGTCTGCAAGACCGGTAGTCCACTCCAGGCGACCCGTGACGGGATCGAAGGTGTGAGGGTCGGGCACCCCGAGCAGCCGAACGTCCAGATCCTGCAGCGCGTCGGGCCCCTCGCAGGCCACCGTGAAGACGACCGTGTCGCCCTCGACGAGGTAGGCCTCGGCGGCCGTGACGACCGGAGCACAGTCCGTGCGTCCAGGCGGCCCGCTCTGCCCGACCGCCGGCTCCGCGGCACCGGGACTGCCCCTCGAGACGCGCCAGTCGGCCTCGGCCGTGCGTGCCAGACTGTGGTCCGGCGGCAGCGAGCCCGCGTCGACCACGTCGACGAGCGCTCCATCGAAGAACAGCGCCACCGGCTCTCCGTCCGAGTCGAGCTTGAAGTCGAGGTGGTGTGGCCCTCGCTCCGGATCGCCATCCGCCCACAGCACGAGGTGTCCCCCCGCCGGGACCTCCAGCTCGGCGGCGAGCGCGTGCTTGTCGGGCTGGTCGAGGTCGTCGGTGAGGGTGAGTCCCGACAGAGAGACAGCGGCCGAGCCTGGGTTGTGCAGCTCGATCCAGTCTCGGCGCCGCCCGTCAGGATCCCCCGGTCCGCCGCGATTCCAGGCGCAGACCTCCGAGATCTGGAGGGTGGTGGCGGGCGTGCCCAGCTCGGTCGAGGTCGTCGCCCCCCCCGGGTCACTCGAGGTCGAGTCCGTCGACGCGGTCGTTCCCGATGACGAGGTGGTCGGAGTCGTCGGGCTCGTCGAGGGGGACTGCGTCTCGGGGGTCGAGTCGCTCGGCGTCGTCTCCTTCGCCGAGGAGCGCTCCCCGTCCCCCGCAGGTCCACAGGCAAGAACCAACGCCAGCAGCACAGTGTTCATGGACCCAGAGTACCACTGCGCGGAGACACCTCCCTCAGCGACGAAGGCCCGAAGCCATGCTTCGAGCCTTCGCAGACGGCAGATGGCACCCGCCGCTCAGCCCGCCTGGTCGGCCTCAGCCTCGGTGAGGTGGGGCAGGGGCGGGAGGAAGGTCTCGTAGAAGAAGGCGCAGTCCTTGCGAATCTTCTCCTCATCGAGGTTGAACTTCGCCAGGTCGTACTTGTGCTTGCTCTTGTAGGCGCGCTGCTTGTCGGCCCGCTCGGCGATGATCTGCTTGAGCTCGTCGGTGGGCTCGTGGTCGATGAACTCGAGCAGCTCGCCCATCACGACCTCGAACTCCTTCATCATGCGATCGTAGCGCACGACGTAGACGTTCTCCTTCGGGATGCGGCCCGAGGTGTAGTCCTCGTGGAAGCGCTCGAGGAGCATGACGAAGGCCTGGTAGATCCGGTCGAGCCAGCGCTGACGGACATCCTCGGGCAGCGACCAGAAGCCGAAGGCCTCCTCGAGCACGCCCGTGACGAGGCTCATGCCCGACGGGAAGATGCTCACCGGATCGCGCGCCATGTAGAGCATGCGGGCGTCGGGGAACTCCTCGAGGAACTGCGGCACCCGTGGCGAGACGCTGAAGAGCTTGGCCACCACCCGGTCGGCCTTGTGGGCCACGAGGTTGCGCTGCCAGAGCGACTTGACCCAGGAGAAGTCACGCTCGGAGGTGTCACGGATCTTCGGGTCGACCGTGTAGAGCAGATCCTCGTCGTCGAAGGCGAGGAAGAAGCCGTACAGGAAGAACCCGTCGAAGTAGCGGGTGATCATCGAGGCGTCGTCGGTCTCGACCTTGCCCAGGCTGGTCTTGTGGACCTCCGGCTTGTGGTACCGGGCCGGGCTGACCGCCTCGAGGATGGGCAGGATCGGCTTGAGCAGCGTCTGCAGCGTCAGTGACGCGAAGACCATGCGGTAGAGCTCCATGCCCGCCCCGATCTTGTGATCGGTCAGGAAGCGCTGCATGAAGGTGGTGCCGGTCCGCGGGTTGCCGATCAGGACGATGGGCGAGCGGATCTCCTTCCTCTTGATGGACGGGAAGAAGACACCATCCATGGCGCGGCCGATGTTGACCACCAGGCGAAGGAACGGGACGTAGATCGACACGATGCGCCCGAAGACGCGTGCGCCAAAGACCTCGCGGACGATCTTGCGTACGCGGCCTGTGCGGTCGGAGACGGAGTCCATAGGGGTTGCCTCTCGGAGGAAAGAAGGGGAGCGCCGCGCGTTGTATCTGCTCGACACGCGGCCCGCTGCTCAGGCGTCAGGACGCCTCAGCACTCGGTGGAGTCGTCGAGGTAGCCGAGCTTCTTGAGTGACTCGCACTCTTCCTTGGTCATCTCGGGCATCTCGGGGGGCGTGATCTCGGCGTCGAGCTCGGGCAGACGCAGCTCGTCGCGGATGGCGTCGAGGTCCTCGACGAGGCGGTCCACGACGCTGGGGCGGGAGCCCGCGAGGTCGCTGAACTCGCCGGGGTCGTCCTCGAGGTTGAACAGGAAGGTGCCGTCCTCGCTGTGCTGCACGAGCTTCCACGGGCCATCGCGGAACACGCGGTAGCGGCCACGCGGGTTCACCTGCTCACCGGTGCCGTTGGCTGCACCGGGCGGGAAGCGGGAGGCGAGCATCTCCTCCTCGAAGCGCTCGGCGAGCAGCGGCTTTCCGGCGTTGATGTTGCTCTCGGCATCGAGGAGCGAGGCGACCTGGATGTGCGCCCCGAGTGGACCCGGATCGATGTCGGCCAGCTCGAAGATGGTGTCCATCGTGCCGACGGTGCTCACGCCGTTGGCCACGCGCACACCCGCGTCGACCCCCTTCGGGTACCGAATCACGAGCGGCACGCGCTGGTCCTGCTCGAGGACGGGCGTGACGTGCCCGAAGGCCCCGTGCTCGCCGACGACCTCGCCGTGGTCGGCCAGCACCACCACGATGGTGTTGTCGAGGCGACCCGCCTCCTCGAAGATGCGAACGACCTCACCGACGAGGAAGTCGGTGTACTTCACGCCGCCGTCGTACAGGTCGATCAGCGGCTGGTGCACGAAGGTCATCTCGTCGTCGGTCAGCTGCCGGCCGAACTGCACGCCGAAGGCGATCTGGTCGACCTCGCGCAGCGTGTTCTTGTCGGCGCTCTGATAGGCCTCACGGTAGGCCTTCGGAAGCTGCGCGAACGGGAAGTGCGCCTCGAGGAAGTTGACGAACACGAACGCAGGGCCATCGTCCTTCGGACGCTCGGCCATCCACTGCTCGATGTTGCCGATGACCTGCGCACCGCCCTTGTCGTCGACCGTGCCGAGGCCGAGCGCATCGACCACCCGGTAGATGAAGCTGAAGTTCCGCGCCGAGGTTCCGGCAGCCCAGGCCTTGTCGTTGTGGATGAAGCCACGGGTGAGGCCGAAGCTGTCGGAGATGTGCGGATTGGCGGAGAAGGCGTAGGACTCCCAGCCACTGGCCACCATCACCTCGGCGAGGGTGGGCAGGGTGCCGTCGAGGAAGCGCGTCTCGCCGTTGGCGTTGTTGTAGGACGGGAAGGTGCCCGTGAAGAGTGCGGCGTGGGCCGGCAGCGACCAGGTGGCCGGGGCGTAGGCATCGTCGAAGGTCATGCCCTCCTCTGCCAGCCGCGCCAGGGTCGGCGTCGTGTCGCGCTCGTAGCCGTAGATGCTGCAGCTCTGGGAGCGCACGGTGTCCATCACGATCATCAGCACGTCGGGTGCATCCGCCGGAGCTTCACCCAGCTGGACCTTGCTCTCGGGCTCGTCGCGGAGGGCCTCAGCGATGATCGGCAGCGAGATCAGGAACACGGGCATGAACAGGCTGACGGCCACCACGGACGGCGCCTTCCAGCGGTACAGCGCACGCCCGATGGAGAACACGATCAAGCTCGCGAAGGACGGCCCGACCCACATCTGAATCTTGGACGGATCGACCGCGACGATGCGCTCGACGACGATCATCAGGAAGGCGGCTCCGAGGGGGAACAGCCAGTCGCCGCGGGGAGCCTTGTACAGCGGCGCCGCGATCAGGCCGATCAACAGCCCGAGCAGGAGCTCCATCACGATGGACCAGGCCGCCATGCCCGTGAGCGGAGGCTGGCCGAGGGCGAGCAGCAAGCCGATGCCCTGCCCGAGGTGCACGAGGGTGATGGCGACGGCGTAGCCGAGCACGCCGGTGGCGGCGCGCTTGGCAAAGTCGGCGTTGGTCTCGTCGTTCGTCATGTCTCATCGGGGGAGCGCGGGATGAACGGTCAGCGGAACGCGCCACAGTAGCTGGTGACATTCCGAATGACAGGCGCGGTGTTTAGTTCGGTCGCGCCCCGCTCGTCGACTCGCATGACGACGGCGGTCTCTCTGTGACGCACTCGAGCCCTCACTCCAGGACGTGAACCTCCTCCAGTCGCTCCGCAAACTGGGCCCGTGCCGCCGAGTTTGCGATGACGGCCGGCAGCGGCCCCCACAGAGCGACCGGCTCGTACACCGTGGTGCGCAGCAGACCCGGAACCTTCACGGTCGTGGCCTTCACCTCGAGGGGCGTCCCACGCGCCACCTCGAGAAAATCGAGCGCGACCTCCGTGCAGTAGTAGCGGTCGTCGTCGCTCTGAAAGGCGTAGTCATAGGCCTTACCCACGATGGAGTGGACGTGGCCCAGTCCGCGCCGAAGGCCGTCCTCCGACAGCTCGGCCCGGAGGACGACGAAGGTGTCCCGCTCGTACCGCTCGACGAAGCCCGCGAGTGTCTCGCGGATCACGCCAGCGTTGTCGACCACCCCTCGGAGCCAGCGCAGCGGACGGAGCAGCGCGTCGAGCAGAGAGCCCAGCTTGCCGCGCATCGTCTGCTCCGTCGCCATGGAGTGCACGATCTCGCCGTCCCCCGCGTACACCGCGACGTGAGACAGCCCGCCGTTGTTCCCGAACAGCACGATGTCACCCGCCTCGAGCAGCGGCAGCAGCCGGCTGACATCGTCGGCGCCGAGACGTGTCAGGCCATCGACAGCATCCGACGCTCCACCGACCGACCAGTGCAGCTTGAGGATCAATTTGAGCAAGAAGTGCCGCATGGATCTGACTCCCGCACGCGAGCCTAGCCCAATGTCCTCCTCCCGCTGCTCGACTCGCCTCCAGCGGAACCACACGACGACCGCCTCGCCGCGCTATGGGTCGCCATGCGCGCGACCGTCCGACTCCGGGACCCTCACGGCAACGAGGCCGTGCTCTCTCACGGCGACGTGATTGGGCGCCTCTGGTGGGCGGATCTGAAGATCGATGACGGGCGGGTCTCTGAGGCTCATGCCCTGGTCTCGCTCCGCGGCCGGGAGCTCAAGCTGCTGGGGCTGCGTGGGCGCTTCGCGATCGACGGCAAGCTCGCCAGCGAGGTGGTGCTCACACCCGGCCTGGTCGTCGAGCTCGCCCGCGACCTGACCATCCGTGTGCTCGAGGTCGAGCTGCCGGATGCCGTCCTCGGGCTCGAGGCGACAGGCCTGCCGACGACGGTGCTCACCGGCGTGTGCTCGCTGCTCCTCGATCCACGTCCACGGCTCGTTCCAGGCCACCGCGACGGCGTGGCACAGTTCTGGGAGTCCGGGGACGGATGGCGGGTCCGCGTCGGCTCGAGCGCCCCCGCGCCCCTCGAGCCCGGGGACGCTCTGCAGATCGGAGAGCGAACTGTGCGGGCTGTCGCCGTTCCCCTCGAGCAAGCCGGCGCATCCCGCACCCGCGCTGGCGGGGTTGCACTCCCGCTGAAGATGATCGCCCTGTACGACGCCTTCCACATCCAGCGTCCGGGCGAGCCTCCGCTGGTGCTCAGCGGCATCGGTGCACGCATCCTGTCCGAGCTCGCCTCGGTCGACGGACCCTTGGGCTGGGAGGTCCTCGGCCGGGAGATCTGGCGAGGCGATGTCGACCGCCACGCCCTGCGACGCAAGCTCGACGTGGCACTCTCTCGCCTCCGTCGAAAGCTGCGGGCCGGAGGCGTGCGTCCCGACCTCGTTCGCGCCGACGGCACGGGCTCCTTCGAGTTGCTGCGCTACCCGGGGGATGTCGTCGAGGACCGTACCTGAATGCCACGCTCCCCTTGGGACGAGGCGCCCGAGAACAGCGCGGCTGCGCCCCCGACCGGCTCGGTGGATCTCCCTCCGCTCGACGCACCTGATCACCCCTTCGACGTACCCGAGGGCCGGCGCTACACCGACGCTCTGATGCTTGGAACGGGCGGGATGGGCCTCGTGACGAGCGTCCGCGACCGCCGGCTTCGCCGAGACGTGGCCCGCAAGGTCGTGCTCGAGGGGCTCGGTGCCGACGCGGATGCCCGGCTCGCGCGGGAGGCCTGGGTGGTCGCACAGCTGGAGCACCCCAACATCGTCCCGGTCTACGACGCCGGCCGAGCCGCAGACGGTGCGCTCTTCTACACGATGCGGGTGATCCGTGGGCGCTCACTGCGACAGCGCCTCGCCGACGCCCCGCCCGACGAGCGGCGCGCGCTGCTCGTCCACGTCAAGGACGCAGCCCACGCCCTCGGCTATGCCCACTCGCTCGGCGTGGTGCATCGTGACCTCAAGCCCGACAACATCCTGATCGGCGAGCACGGTGAGACCCAGGTGGTGGACTGGGGCCTCGCTCGCACCGTCGGCTCCGACGACTGGGTCGAGGCGGGCATCCACGAGGCGCACCGCGCTCACACCATCCAGGGCTCGGTAGTCGGCACACCCGCCTACATGAGCCCCGAGCAGGCCACTGGTGGCGCAGCCAACCCTCGCTCCGACGTGTGGTCCCTCGGCGTGGTCCTGCACGAGGTCTTGTCGGGACAGCTTCCGTTCGATGGGGACAGCGCAGCCGAGGTGCTCGCCGCAGTCCACAGCGCGCCGATCCCACCGCTCACGACCGCTCCACCAGCCCTGGCCGCCATCGTTCGGCAGGCACTCCACCGCGACATCGACGCCCGCTACCCCACAGCGGCCGCCCTCGCTGCCGATCTCGATCGCTTCTACGCGGGGAAGGCCGTCAAGGCTCATGTCGCGACCCCCCTCGAGCGCACCCTCGACGCCATCCGTCGCTGGCGGATTCCCCTCACCGTGGCCGCCATCGCGCTCGTCGCGCTGGTGGGTGTCGGCCTGCTGGGATGGCTCCAGACACGCGCCGAGAGGGATCGGGCCCAGCGGGCCGAGCAAGTCGCGCGCCAGACGGCCACAGAGGCACGCCGCCACCTCTCTCGAGCCCTGATCGGCCAGGCCCAGGTCGCCCAGCTGTCCAACGCGCGCCCCGAGGGCGAGGTGCTGGCCGCCCACGCCCTCGCCGCGGAGGAGTCCGCAGAGGCACGCGGCGTCGTGGCCTCCTTCGCTGCGACGCCTCGCCTCGAGATGACGTCGAGGCTCTCCGCCCCCCCCGGCCGCCTCCTCGGTGCCGACACCAGCGGGGAGCGCCTCCTCGTCGCCTCAGAGAACTCTCTGATGCTGTGGTCCACCTCGCAGCGCGCCGCGCTGTGGAGCCGGCTGCTCGAGGTCGAAGAGGCGCTCGTCATCCCCTACATCGACCGCGTGCTGGTCAGCCTCGGCCGCTCAGAGCCGGTCGTGTGGCTCGACCTCACCAGCGGCGAGCGCATCGGTGCGCGCTTCACGCTCGAGCCGGCCCTCGGCCTGGCCGCCGAGGGACCGTGGGTGACCTCCTTCGAGCAGAACATCTATCAGCGGCTCGACAGCCGCTCGGGTGAGGTGTTCGCCGGAGAGGGCTGCGCCGGAAACAGCATCTCCTTGGCCCACCCGATGCCCGATGGGCGTGTCGTCCTGGGCTGCAGCCACGGTGTGATCGAGATCGTCTCAGCCGACACCCAGAGCCGGAGGACGGTGCCCGACCCGCAGGTCATCGCCCCCATCGCCTATGTGCGCGTCGACGATGAGCGGGTCGTCTACGGGGGCCTGCGCGGCCACCTGCAGCGCGTCCAGATCGACACCGGCGCGCGCGAGGCCTGGGCCGAGTCCCCCGGTGGTCTCGTGCGCGACCTCGTCGCCATGCCCGACGGACGCATCGCCGTCGCGGGTGAGCGAGGGGGCGTAGCGCTGTGGGACGCGGAGAATCGCAGTGTCGTGGCGCGGCTGCCGGTGGAGCGCGCCACGCGGGTCCGCTTCGACCGCGGTGAGCTCGTCACCATCGGCCCCTCGATCACACGCTGGGAGCTGACGTCGGGCCTCGGCCCCACGAGGATCGAGAGCGCGAATGGCATCAGCGCACTCTCCGTGAGCCCCGACGGCTCGGCCATCGCCTCGACCTACGGCAACGGCTACGTCCGCGTGCACGAGCTCCCCTCGGGTAAGGAACGCTTCTCGGTTCGCTGGCAAGAGCGCGTAGCCAAGGATGTCGCCTGGTCACCCGATGGAGAGTGGCTGGTCGCCAGCGGCATGGGGGCTGGGTACACCCCCATCCTGAGCGCGAAGACCGGCGCCGAGCTGCACCGCGGCGCCCCATCGCGGCTGTTCCGCCGGCTCGGCGTCGCTGCGGACGGCACATGCTGGGGCATCACCTGGAGCGACGGTCCGATCACCTGGTCTACCGATGACCCCACCCCCGACCTGGGCGCTGCTGTGCCGGGTGTCGTGTTCTTCGACGCAGAATCGAACGAGGCCGGCACGCACGTCGGCCTGCTCGACCGGGATGGCGATGTCTACCGCTGGCCCATCGGTGCCTCCGTCGAGCGGCTGGCGACCGGTCTCGACCCGCTGACCATCGACATCTCTCCCGATGGCGAGAGCGTCGCGGTCGGGACCCGCAGGGGCATCGTCCGACTGGCAGCCGACGGCTCGGAGCTCTGGGAGACCGCCATCGGGGAGATCGTCCTCGATGTAGCCATCTCTGCCGACGACACACTGGTCGCCGCCACGACGCTCGGCGGCGGAGTGTGGATCCTCGATGGGCCGACAGGGGCCGTGCTCGCCACGATGCAGGGTCACAGCGAGCGCGCCATCGCGGCCGCCTTCGATCCCAGTGGCCGCTGGCTGGCGACAGGTGGCTGGGACGGCAACCTCCAGCTCTGGGGCCTGGACACCCTGCGCAGTCCGCCCGAGCAGCTCGTGCGGGAGGCGGAGCGGGCCTGGGGCCTCACCCTCGACGACGCCCTGAAGACGCCGCTGCGCTGAGCTCAGCGTCGCACGAGCAGCCACAGTCCGGACGCGACGACGAGGGCGCCCCCGAGCCAGGCATTTGGCCCGGGGATCAGACCGAAGATCGCCACGTCGATCAGCACCGCGAGCACCGGCTGCGCGTAGCTCACGGCGGCGACTCGAGCGGCCGTGTCGAGCTGGTACGCCCGCGTCATCCAGAGCTGGCCCAGCGTGGCGAACCCTCCGACCCCGGCCAGCTGGAGCAGGCGCTCCCCCGAGGGCAGCACCGGCTCGACCCCGGTGACGACGACGCCGATGAGCGCCAAGGGCAGCACGGCGGCCTGAAACCAGAAGACCACCGCTGCTGGCCGCTCAGTCGCACCGAGCCGGCGAACCAGCGTGTGAGCGGATGCCGAGAACACCGCCGCAGCAACCGCGATCGCCCCGAAGTGCAGGCGCACGTCTGCAGGCACCGGTGATTCGCCCAGCTCAGGGCCCAGGAGCACGATGCAGCCACAGAGCCCGAGGGCGAGCGTCACCCAGACGTGTCGGCCAGGGCGCTCCCCGGCTCCCAAGACCAAGGGCGCGAGCACCGCGATGGCGAGCGGCTGCAGCTTGCCGATCAGCGCCAGATCCGTGACCGGGAGGCCCTTCGCCGCCGTGAAGAAGCAGACCATCGCCGAGAATCCGAGCAGGCAGCGGCCGACGAGCGGACCCCGAGCCGTGATGCCGAGGCCGCCCTGACGCGCCGCCATCCAGGCCAGCGGCAGAGAGACCAGGCTGCGCCAGGCGATCACCTCGAAGGCGGAGAGGTCTTCACGCACCACCTTCACCAGCGTGACCATCACCGTGAAGGCCAAGCTCGCACCGAGCATGTACAGCGGTCCTGCACGCAGGCCCCAGCGTGTCGCGGCCGGCTCCACGCCTCAGTACCCGCGCGCCACGTCCACGCGGTTGGGAGAGCGCCCCCCACTCAGCCCGCGCAGGAGCTCAACCAGGGCCTCCATCCGGAGGACCTCCACGTCCTCCACGTGGCCCGAGCGGTGCGGAGAGAGCACGACGTTGGTCAGCGTGTGCAGCGGCGCGTCGGAGGGCCACGTCGGCTCCGTGTCGCCCTCCCGACCGACGTAGCGCCACACGTCGAGCCCCGCCGCGTGCAGCCTCCCCTCGACGAGCGCCGCGTACAGGGCCGCGTCGTCCACCACACGGGAGCGAGCCACGTTGACCAGCGTCGCATCGGGTGGAAGCCGAGCCAGTCGCTCCGCGTCGAACAAGCCTGCGGTCTCGGGGGTGGAGGGGCACGCCACGACCACCGCCGCAGCATCCGTGAGTGCCTCGTCGAGGGCACTCACCGGGACCACCCGCAGCTGCTCGCGCGCGACGAGCCGACCCGCGCGACGGACCGCGACGACGTGCATGCCGATGCCGACGAGCAGACGCGCCACCCGCTTGCCGATGGCCCCGTAGCCGACCACCACGGCCTTGCGACCTGCGAGGCTGCGGCCGACGGGGGCCCGGTAGCGCCAGGACCAGTCTCCCTGGCGCAGGGCCTGGTCGGCCGGAACCACACGCCGAGAGGCGGACAAGAGGAGTGCGAGGGCCATCTCCGCGACGGCACCCGCGTTGTGGTGCAGGTTGTGCACCACGACCTCGGGGTGCTCGAGCAGCAGCTGCCGCGTGCGCCTCGCGAGCCCCGAGTAGGGGACGATCAGCCGCTCGAGTCCCGCCGGCAGCACCTTGGGAACCCCCTGGACCAGCGTGTCGACCCCGTCGGGCACCTCGGGCCCCTCGGTGCAGCGAACGCCTGTCGGCCACCCCGCCTCGAGCACCCGTCGGGCCTCACCCTCAGGCGGACTCCAGAGGTGGACGTGCCTCATCGGAGCACGTTGTTCAGGAACACGTCGAGCGCCATCCGCACGGAGCGCTTGTCGGTGCGGACGTACTGGGAGAGCATCACGTGATCGCTGTCCGCCACCACCACCTGCCGGGACTTCGCCTGCGGGTCTCCGCCGTTGAAGGCGGCATAGGCCTCGCGCATGGCGTCCACGGAGACCACGGTGTCGTGCTCGTCGGGACTCGCATAGTGATACATCATCAGAACCGGCTGCGACACCGCCGCGAGCACCTCAGGGCGGCTGCAGTGGCGCCGCGCACCCTCGAGAGCCGCGAGCGCCGAGTGGTGCTGCCACTCGAGCCAGACGTCCTCGTACCCGGTCTGACGACGCTCCCCGACGTACCGGCAGTCTCGGTTGCCGCTCACGGCCTGAAGCAAGTGCACCGCTCCCCGGGTGTTGAGCGCCGAGGCTGTCCAGCTCCCCGGATAGTCGAAGAACGGAGACGCCAGGACCAGGGCGTCGACCCGCTCCGGGTAGGTGGCCGCCAGCCAGGTCGCCAGCAGCGCGCCGGTGCTGCTGCCCACGACCACCACCTTGTCGCCGAGCGCCTGGGCGAGCGCCAGATCCTCCGCCACCCGCAGCAGCCACGCGCTCGGCTCGGCGGACGCATGGGCCTCGATGTCGATCCCATGGCCCGGGAGACGGGTGTAGTAGGCGTTTGCCGACCAGTCTGCCGCCAGCTGATCCACGACGTACTCGCCCTCACCCCGGCTGGCGCCAAAGCCATGGATGTAGAGGAAGGCGACCTCGGTCTTGCCCTCACCGTGACGCACCAGCCGCTCGGTGGCCTGCGGCCAGACGCCCAGGGCCTGGCTCCGTGCGACCCGCTCGGCGACATACGCGTCAGCATCTGGCGGCACGGGCGGAGTCGACGGCTCGACGAGCCCACCGCGTGGTGAGAGCGCGGCGAGCACTGCGACGGCAACACCCGCCGCGACGACACCTGCCCCTCGCAGGACACTCCTCATGCGACCGGACACGTGTGGGCTCCAGCAAAGAGGGTGTCGCTGTGATCCCCAGGCGGCACCTCGACGTCATCCCACACGACACAGCGCTGGAGTCGCGCTCCACTCGGGATCGACGCACCGGCTCCGACCACCGTGTCCGAGAGGACCGCGCCCTCGACACGCGCCTCCCGACCGACCCAGGCAGGTCCCACGAGCTCTGCACCCGACGCTCCGTGCTCGGTGCCGTCTGCACGACGCGCATGCGCGGCTCGGGACCACGGATCGAGGGTCGGCCGGATCGCACCCCGCAGCACCGCGAGGTTGGTGTCGAGGTACGTGCGGGGGTCACCAGTGTCGAGCCAGGGCCCCACGTAGCGAACGCCGCGCACTCCACGCTGTGGCACGAGCTCGGTGTAGGCGGTGCGCACGATGCACGCGAAGCCGTCAGGCACCCGCTCGAGCGCACCCTGGTGGACCGCATGAATCCCCGTGAAGTGCGTCGTCCGGGCGACGGCACCCTGTGCTGGACCCGAGGCGTAGTGCCGCAGCTCGACGACCGTGTCTGTCGCGTCCATCGCGACGATGCCGTAGACCGGAGCCTGGACCGGGTCGTGCCGCAGGGCGAGCGCGCCTCCCCCCTCGGGCACTGCCGCGCGCAGCGCAGCGAGGTCCACCTCGTGGAGCACGTCACCATTGAGGACCACGAAGCGCTCGTCCAGCTGATCCCGGACCGCCCGCAGCCCGCCTCCCGTGCCCAAGATCTCGGGCGTCTCGGTGACCACGGTGACCCGCACACCCTCCCGCTCTCCGGCGAGGGCCTCCACCTGCTCCGCCAGCCAGTGTGCGTTCACGATGACGTCGGTCAGGCCGTGCTTGGCGCACAGAGCGAGGCTGTAGTCGATCAAGGGCACGCCACAGACAGGCACGAGCGGCTTGGGGCGGAGCTCGGTCAGCGGGCGGAGGCGCGTGCCGAAGCCAGCAGCGAGGACGAAGGCGGTGTGCATGAGATCACCGGGAAGAGCAGCAGGGTTCCCACCATCGACGAGGCGGAGAGGAGGTTCGGAGGAACACCTATAGTCCGCGCCGGAGGGGACTCGGGACCGTGGCGCCCCCCGAGAGCTCGACCGAGGGCCCCACAGCCGCTCGGCTGGGCGCCCGGCGCCGCGGTGCGACCACTCGGCCGCGGCGGCCGACGACCGCCTGCGCGCCTTCACCTGTCCAGCAACTCCGCATGCTGCTCTCTCACGCACCCGTGCCGCCTGCGCTACACTCCGGCCCTCCGAGGTGCCACAGATGCAATTCTCCTGGGCGGCGCTGGCCGTCATGCTCTTCGCCACTGCGTGCCAACCCACGGGGCCCGTGTTCCGCGACGTCACGAAGACGACCGTGAAGCACATCGGCTCCCGCGGCCTCACAGAGCGCACCTTCTCGAGCCGGGAGGGCCTTGCCGTGGCCGAGTGCCTGGCCACGACGAAGCAGATCGACGCCGAGCCCCAAGACCTCGAGCTGCTGCCCACGACCTACCTGATCGAGGTTCACGACCGCGAGGGCGTGCGAAGTTTCGAGCTCTACACGAAGACCCACCTCAAGGGCAACAAGGGCAAGTACTTCACGAACAACTGCCTCTTTGGCCACATTCAGGCCAAGCCGCCGCGCCGCGCCGAGTAGGGGCGCGCTCCGCTAGCGATGGTTGGCCACTGTGGGCGGCAGCAGCGCGCCTCGCGCCTGCAGGGCGAGGGCCTCGGGGTGGGCGCGGTAGTGCTCGCGCACCGTGCGTGCCAGCCGGCGCTTCGCCTCGGTGTCGACCCGGCCGTCTGCTCCCAGGGCCGCGACCAGCCCCTTCACCAAGGGCAACTGCACCGGCTCGACCCGGCCTGCCCACGACGCGAGCAGCTCGCGGTCGACGCGTGAGGGCAGGGAGCCCAAGATGCCGACGTCGTTCTGGTCGTGCACGAGCAGGCCTGAGGTCGTGCCGCGGTCACGCGTGAGCACCTGAAAGAGGTAGACCGTGTGGTAGCGACGCTGGGCCTCTGCGTGCTCAGCTGTGGGTGTCCGCTGAACCGCCTCGGCGAGCAGGCCTCCATAGGTGTCGATCACCGCACGAGCGATGCGTCGCGCGAGCGCCGCGTCGGCATCCCACTCCCCAGTCGTGAAGCCCTCGAGGTAGAAGTGGGCCACGCCTCGATGACGCTCGAGCGCAGGGATGTGGAAGTAGCGGTCGCCCTCGGCCGCGGCGCCCTCGAAGTGCTCCCCAGCCGCCTCTCGCAGTGCCGCGACGAAGCGCTCGCGGTCAGCCAGGACGGGCACGGACGGGTTGAGGTCGGCCATCATGCGCCAGTAGCCACGTCCGTCGCGAAGCTCCGTCCAGCTGAAGTGGGTGTGCACCGAAGACGCCAGAGGATTCGCCGGATGCACGATGGCGGACAGTGCCGTGGCCGATCCGAGACGCTTCTCCGGCATGTCATCGTAGTGAATCGCTGAGACGTTCACCGAGGCGCGATCGAAGGTCGCCTGCGTGGGTGCGACGAGGCGTGTCCCACCGCCGTGGCGCCCCTCGTCGCGAAGCCACTCGATAGGTTCGAAGCGCTCATTCGCGACCGATTCGAGGCGCTCGACGAGCCGTCGCTGCAGTGAGGAGACCAGTCGAGCAGCGGCCTCGGCATGACCGGACTTTGCAGGAATTCCCGGCATCGGATGCTCCAGCTGTTCACGCCCACGTATCCACGTTCATGCCGAACCACCGTCCGACCGACGAGCCTGGACGTCCAAGGCACGCCGACCCCAGCATGCCGACCGCTCGCGGCGAGTGATCGATCCTCGTGCACGCTTCGGGTACGGTCTGGCACGTCCCGGAATCGCACTCATGCACCCAGTCGTGCTCCTCACAGCCCTCTCGTCGCCGGCGCTTGCCTGCGAGCTGACCGCCGAAGTCGACGGGGTCGTGTCCTGCGACACCGTAGTGGCGGGCAAGCTCGACTCCGGCGACTGGCCCGCAGCCGATCCGACCTACCACTACCTGTTCGGGATCCTCTTCGCGGTCGAGTGCCCCTACGGCTTCGACAGCTTTCAGCTCGGCAGCGAGCTGGGCGCAGACTGCGTCTACGTCAACGCGCCCGGCTCGCGCTGCCTCTCCGAGACCTGCGACGATGCCGGCTACCTGCCCCCGGCAGGGCCTGGCTACTGGGAGCAGGCGGGCCCCGAGGACATCTGGGAGTTCGTCTGTCCGAGCACCGGCACGGTCGAGCTCTCCTTCACCGACCTGGACTGTGACCTCGACTTCATGGTGCTCGGGGCCGACTGCAATCCAAGCGGCGGCGTGATCACCGGCTCAGTGCTCGACCACCGCGCGTCGGATTCCCTCAGCTTCGAGTGCATCGAGGGAGAGACCTACTACATCGTGATCGAGGGCTTCGGCTTCAGCTACCACGGCTTCGAGGGCTACGGCATGCCCTTCCCGGGGCCCAACCCCGGCTACTGCTACCCCGAGTACCCCGAGGCCGACTTCGGCCACTACACGATGACCTTCACCGAGTGCCCCGGCGAGCCCGAGGACTGCTTCAACGGCATCGACGACGACGGCGATGGGCTCGCGGACTGTGAGGATCCGGAGTGCGAGTGCCCAGAGATCTGCGACAACGCTGAGGACGACGACGGCGACGGCCTCGTCGACTGCGACGACCCGGACTGCGTCGACACGCCCGCGTGCTGCGACGATGACGGCGACGGCTTCGTCGACCCGGACTGCGGCGGCACCGACTGCGACGGCGACATCTTCCACTGCTGTGACGAAGATGGCGACCGCTACCCCGACGAGTGCGACCTCTGCCCCGACGTAGCCGACCCCGAACAGCTCGACGGCGACGGTGACGGCTACGGCGATGCCTGCGACCTCTGCCTGGGCTTCGACGACGACCTCGACTCCGACCGAGATGGCGTCCCCAACGGATGTGACCTCTGCGAGGGGTCCGATGACCTCTCGGACACCGACGGAGATGGCACGCCGAATGGCTGCGACGTGTGCCCGGGAGGCGACGACGACCTCGATGACGACGGAGACGGCGTCCCGAACGCCTGCGACGTGTGCCCAGGCGGCGACGACGGTCTCGACGACGACGGTGACACCGTTCCTGACGCCTGCGACGCCTGCCCGGGCTCCGACGACCGCCTCGATGCCGACGGAGACGGTATCTCCGACGGCTGCGACGGCTGCCCGGAGGGTGACGACGCCCTCGATGCCGACGGGGACGGTGTTGCCGACGCCTGCGACGTGTGCCCCGACGGCGACGACGCACTCGACGCCGACGGAGATGACGTGCCGGACGCCTGCGATCGGTGCCCCGACGGCGATGATGCGCTCGACAGCGATCTAGACGGCGTGCCCAATGCCTGCGACGCATGCCCCGGCTCGGACGACCTGCGTGACACCGACGGCGATGGCACCCCCGACGGCTGCGACGTGTGCCCCGACGGCGACGACGCCGTCGATAGCGACGGCGACGCTGTACCCGACGCCTGCGATGTCTGCGACGGCTTCGACGACGCCCTCGACACCGACGGAGACGGCCTCCCCGACGGCTGCGACGACTGCGACGGAGCCGACGTCGACAGCGACGGCGACGGCGTGGCGGACGCATGTGACCTCTGCGAGGGCTTCGACGACATGCTGGACGGCGACGGTGACGGCGCCCCCGACGGCTGCGACCTCTGCGAGGGTGCCGATGACGCCCTCGATTCCGATGATGACAGCGTCCCCGACGGCTGCGACCGGTGCCCCGATGGTGACGACCTACGCGACACCGACGGTGACGGCGTGCCGAACGCCTGCGATGCCTGCGAGGGCGCAGACGACCTCGCCGACGGCGACGAAGACGGCGTGCCCGATGGCTGTGACGCCTGCGAGGGCTTCCCCGACGGCCTCGACGCCGACGGCGACACCCTCCCGGATGCCTGCGACCGGTGTGAGGGGGGAGACGACCGGCTCGACGCCGACGGCGACACCGTCCCCGATGCCTGTGATCTCTGCGACGGCTTCGACGATCGCGACGACACCGACGGCGACGGTACGCCCGACGGCTGCGATGAGTGCCTGGGAGACCCGGTCGACAGCGACGGTGACGATGTCCCCGATGCCTGTGATCTCTGCCCGGGTGGTGACGACAGCCTCGACGCCGACGGCGACCTGATCCCGGACTTCTGCGATGTGTGTCCAGAGGGCGACGACCGCTCCGATGGAGACGCAGACGGCGTGCCCGACGCCTGCGACGTCTGCGACGGTGCGGACGACCTCGCCGACTCCGACGGCGACGGCGTGCCCGACGGCTGCGACGTCTGCCTCGACGGGCCGGACGACATCGACGCCGATGGAGATCGCACTCCCGACGCCTGCGACATCTGTCCGGGCTTCGACGACGGCGCTGACGACGACGGCGATCGGGTGCCGAATGGCTGCGATGTCTGCCCGGAGGGGGATGACCGTGCCGATGCTGATGGAGACGGCATCCCTGACGCCTGCGACGACTGCTTCGGCGCCGATCGAGATGCAGACGCCGACGGC
>PKDJ01000042.1 GCA_002862545.1 Pseudomonadota bacterium | reverse complement strand
GCCATCGGGGCCTCCTCCGCATGCGTACGTATGAGCGGGTGCCTTTCATGCGCCACCCCCCTGTTTGGCGGGTGTTCGAGCAACGGCGCCGGCGACCCGGTGCCGCGGACCGACCGTGCTGTGAGGGATTCGAGCGTGGCCCGCGGTCGGGAGTGCGCACAGCCTGTGCGCCCCTCTACCGACCGAGGGAGCTTGGACCTCGATTCTCGACCGAACTCAGATCCGGCGCAGCTTCATCTGCACGTCGCCCGACCAGTGCGCGGCGAAGCCCTTGACGCAGGTGTCGAGGTAGTACTCGTAGTCATCGAAGAGCTGGTCGCCCCAGGTCTTGCGGATGAAGTCCTCGTGCATGCGCATGCGGCGGAGCCACTCACCGGTGGTCTTGCCGTAGTCCTTGCGGCGCATGATGAGCTCCTCGAGCTCCCACTTCGGGGAGATCGCCTGGACGAGCTCCTCGATGCGGGGGTTGAGGCCGCCGGGGAAGATCACGTCGGCGGTGAAGGCGAGGGCCTTCAGATCCTTGCGGCTGCGGGGAATCTTGTTCCGCAGGATGGCCTGGAAGCCGAAGGCGGCGCCCGGCTCGACCCACTCGGCGAGCTTGTTGAAGTACTCGCGGTAGAGCTGGATGGCGAGGCCGTCGCGGGCCTGGGCCGGGGAGCAGAGGTGGTCGATCATCTCGATGGAGATGAGGCCGTCGTACTTCTCCTCCGGCTCGTACAGCGCGTAGTCGCAGAGGATGAAGCGCGCCTTCTCGGGGTCGAGACCGCGCTGGTGGCAGAACTCGAGCTGGCCGGTGGACAGCGTGATGCCGTCGGCGCGCTTGATGCCGAAGCGGGTGCAGCAGTCGATGGCCGAGCCCCAGCCACAGCCGATGTCGAGGACCGTCTTGGTCTCGTCGAGCTCGGCGAAGTCGTAGAGCACGCGGAGCTTGTGCTCCTGCGCCTGCTCGAGGGTCCAGTTGGGGTCGTCCCAGGCGGCGCACGTGTAGTGCATGTTGCCATCGAGCCACAGCTTGAAGAACTCGTTGGAGACGCTGTAGCTGACGTCGATCTCGGCCTGAGTGCTGGTCATTGGAGCCTCGCTTTCGGTCGGCGCGTCTATAGGCTCAGCGGCCGGTTGTCACCACCTCGCCGGTGTGGGTCGGCCCGCCAGCGAGAGCGCACCGCGCGCCCGGGGTCCATTTCAACCGTTTTTCCTACGGAACGACCTGCCACCCACAGCCGACGGACCACATGGTGTCGGTGTCGGTGTCGGCGAGCTCTTGGCGCCAGGCGGTCGTCCAGTCCTCGGCCCGGGCCACGAAGTCGGCCACGTCGGCATCCGCGGCCGCAGCCTCCTGCATCGCCTCGGAGTCCAGTGCGATGGCCCCGTCGGCGGTCCCGAGCCCCGGAATGCGGGTGGAGAGCCGGGTCACGTCGTCTCCTTCGGCCCACGGATCGTCATCGCCCATCGGCAGCATGCCCGGCTGGTCGCTCCAGGCCTCGATCCAGGTGATCTCTCCGTCGTCGTTGAAGGAGAACTCTTCGTAGATCGGGCACCCGAGCCCGTCATGGGCGTCGTAGTAGAAGGTGACCCGGCAGCGCCCGAAGGGCTGCGTGTCGAAGCCGCGGCAGTCGCGGTCGACCACGATGGACGGGTAGAGCGTGAGCAGCGTGTCGGAGGCCTCGATGTCCTCCCGACCGAAGGCTGTCAGCATCAGCCACGGCGGCCACTCCCAGCGCGCGACGTGCTCAGAGTACGGCGGCCAGCCGGCCTCGACCGTGTAGTCCATCGTGTCGAAGTAGGCGCTGGACTGCTCGGCGTAGTACGCCGCATCGAAGACGGGCTCCGAGCAGGGTGTTCGAGCGTCGGCGCCGCTGCAGTCGACGTCGGATTCTACCGACTCTGGGGCGGCACAGGCGCCGACGAGCAGAGTGGTGAGGAGGAGGCCGGTGCGCTTCATGAATGAGCCCTCATTCAGTTCGGCGCGAGCCTACCTGCTGGCCTCGCGATCCGCCTGACAAATGTCGCGCTTTTCGAACGACCCGCCCGATGAGTGGTCGGAGCTGCTCATCGGGACCTCGAGCCCCGGGCCTTCACGAGGAACACGAGCAGGATGCGCGTCGGTGGAAGGGTTCGCACGCGACTCCATACCCAGCGGAGAGCCGGGGACACCCCTTGATCGCCGACTAGCCCCCTCTCCATCGACGACGTGGTGTAGCGTGCCCACCGCGTCACGAGAGTGCACAACGTCCCTGTCGCCCCGAGCCGGGTCGACCTGAGAGGTGTCGGATGATGGTCAGCAACCAAGGGTCGATCTGGGGCCTCCTCCACTGGCAGTCCCGCTTCGCGGGAATCTTCACCGGTGCGGGCGCCGCGGCTGCCCTCCTGCACACCCTGGGCCTCACGTGGCTCGAGCTGCCCACGGTTCCCCTGGCGGTCGTCGGTGGAGCCATCGGCATCTTCGTCAGCTTTCGGACCAACTCGGCATACGACCGCTGGTGGGAGGGCCGCAAGCTCTGGGGCCGCCTGATCAACACCAGCCGGCACTGGTGCACCCAGGTCGTCGGCTACGTCGGCGAGGGAGACGGCCACGACGATCTGCGCAAGGAGGCCGCCGAGCGCATGGTCCGCCGCCACGTCCACTACGTCCACGTGCTCCGCATCCTCCTGCGCAAGCAGTCCCTGAAGCACGACGAGGAGCTTCGCCTGCACCTGTCCGCCGAGGAGCGGGAGCGGCTGGTCGACGAGTCCAACGCCACCCATGCGTTGCTCCACGACCAGATGATGGATCTGCGCGCCCTCCATCGGGCCGGCGCCATCACCGACTTTCAGCAGTCCGACATGGACGAGAGCCTGCGCCACCTGCTCGACATCCAGGGCGGCTGCGAGCGCATCAAGGGCACGCCCTTCCCCCGCGGCTACGGCTTCATCGCCGAGCGCCTGATCCTCGCCTACAGCATCCTCTTCCCGTTCGCGATCGTCGCGGACACGGGCTGGCTCTGCGTGCCGCTCAACCTGCTGGTCTGCCTGGCCTTCATCTTGATCAGCGAGGCCGGCCGCGTGCTCGAGGACCCGTTCAGCATGTTCTGGAACGGCCTCCCCCTCTCCGCCCTCTCCCGGAAGATCGAGGTCAACCTCCGCCAGCGCCTCGGCGACGACGACCTGCCGCCGATGCTCGTGCCCGACCGGAACGGCATCCTGATGTGAGCGGGGGGCACCTCCCTACTTCTCACCCCAGGGACGCAGCAGCGTGTCGGCGTCGAGCCACCGGCTCGCCAGCTCGGGCTGCAGATCGATGTAGGCGTTCGCGGCGGTCTGGTACGCATCCGCCGGCGCTCCCGCGCGCTGCAGTGCCGCGTGCAGGCGCCGGAGCGTCCAGTGGCAGCGGTCACGGTTGCTCTCGTCGGGCGTCATGTCGCGAAGCTGCTTGACCAGCGCCCGCACCATCGGCGGCCGCGGCCCCGCCCACTTCAGCGCGCGCACGGAGCCGAGCTCCGCATCACGGCAGTGCTCGGGCGTCAGCTCCGCGAGGCGGCTGTTGGCCGCTGTGAAGATTCGCTGGTAGCGCGCACGGTCCATAGGGCCCTCCGTCCGTCCTGGTTAGCCCACCCGGATGTCCACCACCGTGCATCACCTCGAGACCTCTCGCTCCTTCCGCATCCTGTGGCTGCTCGAGGAGCTGGGCCTCGAGTACGACATCCGCCACTGGAAGCGCGACCCCCGGACCATCCGCGCCCCCCGCGAGATGATGGAGGTCCACCCCCTGGGGCGCGCCCCCATCGTCGAGGTCGACGGGCACGCGCTGGCCGAGTCGGGCGCGATCATCGAGTACTTCGTCGAGCGCGAGGGTGCGCTCCGCCCCGCCGACGCCGCGGCTCTGATCGACTACCGCTTCTTCCTTCACTACGCCGAGGGCTCCGTCATGCCCCCGCTGCTGGTGAAGCTGATCACCACCCGCATGCGCACCGGCGTGCCGTTCTTCCTCCGGCCGCTCACCGGCGCCGTCGCCAGCAAGATCGACGCGACCTACACCAACCGGGAGATCAAGCGACACTTCGCGTTCATCGAGCAGACGCTCTCGAGCCGCGAGTTCTTTGCGGGCGAGGCCCTCTCAGGCGCTGACGTGCAGATGGTCTACGCCGTGCAGGCCGGTCTCTCCCGCGGCGGAGACCGCTACCCAAGCGCCGCCGCCTGGCTCGCCCGGATGCGCGAGCGTCCTGCCTTCGTGCGGGCCCTCGAGCGCAGCGGCTCCGACCTGCTCTCCCGCTGAGGGCCTACGGCGCGTAGAGCCACACGGCATCGAGCCCGTGCCCGTCGAGCTCTGGCGCCTCCGCATCGTCGACGACGTCCTCGAGGGCGGAGAGCCGAACCGCGATCGATGCCACTCCCGGTGTCGGGGTGACGTAGAGCTCCCCGACCAGGACCGTCCAGGCCTCCTCCGGCGCGGCGACCTCGACCGCCGCGCAGCTCCCCGAGGTCGCGCAGTCCGTCGCCAGCAGCGTCGGCCAGCGGTCCGCCAGCTCGTCTGGGGCACCGAGGTAGCTCCAGGCCTCGAGCCCGAAGGCCGTGTCGGTCTCGCCATCGCCAGCCGCCCGACGCACGGCCGCCCCGATGCACAGCCGATCGCCTCGCAGCTCGGTGGCGTCGACGACCTGGACCACCTCGAAGCGGTCGTCGGCCGGCCCATCGGGACCCGTCGCCAGGGCCGCGAGGGCTAGCGCTCCTTCAAACGGCGGCGCACCCACGCTCTCGACCGCCTCGGCCCGGTCCCCGGACCACAGCCCGGGCTCCAGCGGCAGCCCCCCCGGGACCGGTGAGCCCGCCTCGAAGCCCCCGTTCGTCAGGAGGTTCGGGGCGGTCGCGATGCGCTCCTCGAAGCAGCCGACCGTGCAGGCGCAGTCGGCATCCGCGCAGTCCGTGTCGCCGTCGCCGTCGTCGTCCAGGCCGCTGCCGCAGACCTCGACCGGCACCGGCGCCGTGTCGCCCGTCTCGGCGGTCTCGATCGGCGTGGTCCGGGCGCTGTCGGCCAGGGCCCCTGTGTCACCGGTGTGGCCCGTCGCCAGCGTGCCCGTCGACGTGCTGCCCGTCGACGTGCCGCTCGTCGGCGCGGACGAGTCCACCGGCGTGAGCGCCGGCACGGAGGTCTCGGTCAGACGACCTGCCGTGTCGGACGGCTTGTCCCCACCACAGGCCAGAAGCAGCGCGACGGCCCACACTAGGCGTGCTGCTCGGCCTGCTCGTCCTTGGGCTCCGGCGCCGCGATACGCTCGAAGGTCAGGCTCTTGGTGCCGTCTTCTTCCTCGAGATCGACCTTGATGGTGTCGCCCGCCAGGTAGCCGCCGCCGACGATCGCCTTCGACATCGGGTTCATCAGGTAGGTCGTGATGGCCCGCTTGAGCGGACGCGCGCCGAACGCTGGGTCGAAGCCGAGGTCGGCGATCTCGGTGGCCGCAGCCTCCGTCATCTCCAGCAGCAGCTCCCGCGTGGCCAAGAGGCGACGGACCCGCTTGAGCTGGATGCTCAGGATGTGGTCCATGTTCTCGCGGGTCAGCGGATCGAAGATGATCTTGTCGTCGATCCGGTTGAGGAACTCAGGACGGAAGGCCTTGTTGAGCTCGGCATTTACCGCCTTGTAGGCGCGATCCCGATCGCCCTTCGACTCCATAATCTTGGACGAGGCGACGTTGCTCGTCATGATCACGACCACGTTGCGGAAGTCGACGTGCCGGCCCTTGCTGTCGGTGAGGCGCCCGTCGTCGAGCACCTGCAGCAGGATGTTGAACACGTCGGGGTGGGCCTTCTCGACCTCGTCGAGCAGCACGACCGAGTAGGGACGACGGCGCACGGCCTCGGTGAGCTGACCGCCCTCGTCGTACCCGACATAGCCGGGAGGAGCGCCAATCAAGCGGGCAACCGCGTGCTTCTCCATGTACTCGGACATGTCGATGCGCACCATGGCGGTGTCGTCGTCGAAGAGGAACTCGGCCAGGGACTTGGCGAGCTCCGTCTTGCCGACACCGGTGGGCCCGAGGAAGAGGAAGCTGCCGATGGGCCGGTTGGGGTCCTGCAGGCCGGCACGGGCGCGACGCACGGCGTCGGCGACGGCGACGACAGCCTCGTCCTGGCCGATGACGCGCTCGTGGAGGCGGTCCTCCATCTTGACCAGCTTCTGCTGCTCGCTCTCCTTGAGCTTGGAGACCGGGATGCCCGTCCAGCGGGCGACGACCTTGGCGATGTCCTCCTCGGTGACCTCCTCGGAGAGCATGGCGCCGTCCTTCTGGAGATCTGCGAGCTCGGCCATGCGGCTCTCGATCTCGGACACGAGCGCCGGACGCTCCTGGTAGAGGATGCGGGAGGCCTCCTCGTAGTTCCCGTCGCGCTGGGCCTTGTCGCTGGAGAAGTTGAGCTCGTCGAGCTTCTCCTTCGCGGTGGCGATGGCCTCGATGCAGGCGCGCTCGGCGGTGTACTGGCCCTCCTTCTCGGCGAGCTCCACACCCGCCTGCTCGATGGCCTCGCGCAGGGCGACGGCGCGGTCCTGGGCGGACTTGGACTCGTCACGGACGACTGAGGCGAGCTCGACCTTCATGCCGGCGATCTTGCGCTCGAGGCGATCGATGGGGGCCGGCTTGGACTCGATCTCCATCTTGATGCGGCTGGCCGCCTCGTCGATGAGGTCGATGGCCTTGTCGGGCAGGGAGCGGTCGGAGATGTAGCGGTCGGAGAGGGTCGCCGCCGCGATGCAGGCCTCGTCGGTGATGTTGATGCCGTGGTGGGCCTCGTACTTCTCCTTGATGCCGCGCAGGATCGCGATGGTGCTCTCGACGGAGGGCTGCTCCACGAGGACCGGCTGGAAGCGCCGCTCGAGGGCCTTGTCTTTCTCGAGGTGCTTGCGGTACTCGTCGAGGGTGGTGGCACCGATGCACCGCAGCTTGCCGCGGGCGAGGGCCGGCTTGAGCATGTTGCCGGCGTCCATGCTGCCCTCGGTCTTGCCTGCGCCGACGAGGGTGTGCAGCTCGTCGATGAACAAGATCACCTGGCCATCGCTGCTCTCGATCTCGTTGAGCAGGGCCTTGAGGCGCTCCTCGAACTCACCGCGGTACTTCGCACCGGCGAGCAGGGCGGGCAGGTCGAGGGAGAGCACCTTCTTGCCGACGAGGGACTCGGGCACGTCACCGTCGGCGATGCGCTGGGCGATGCCCTCGACGATGGCGGTCTTGCCGACACCGGGCTCACCGATGAGCACCGGGTTGTTCTTGGTGCGGCGCGAGAGCACCTGCAGCGAGCGACGGATCTCCTCGTCGCGGCCGATGACCGGGTCGAGCTCCCCGTCGATCGCCTGCTGCGTCATGTCGATGGTGTACTTGCCGAGCGACTCGTACTGCGACTCTGGGTCCTCGTTGGTGACCTTCTGGCCGCCGCGGACCACCTCGAGCGCATCGAAGAGCTTCTTGCGGTCGATGCCCAGCTTCTGGAGCATCTTGCCGGCCTTGCTGTTGCCGGAGGCGATGGCGACGAGGAACATCTCGGTGGTGATGTGGCTGTCGCCGTAGGACTTGGCCGCTGAATCCGCGCTGTCGAGCACCTGCTGGAACTCGCGGGACAGGCCCGCCTTCGCGCCGCCCCGAACCTTGGAGTACGAGTCGACCAGCTGAGCCGTCTCGGACTCGAGCTGCTCGCCCCGCAGGCCGAGGTGCTTGATGATGGAGGGCACGCTGCCGCCCTCCTGCACCAGCATGGCCGCGAGGAGGTGCCCGGGACGAATCTCCGGGTTCCCAAGCCGTCCGGCCATGCGCTGCGCGTCGGCGATCGCCTCCCGGGCCTTGACGGTGTACTTCTCGAACTTCATCGCGCGGCTCCGATGGGGCGGAGGGTTGGGTCGGAAGTATGGCGCCCGGACCGGGTAGGGGCAAGGGGGGGTTCAGAGGTCTCTCGTCTGCGGCGAAGTCGAGACCGAAGACAGGGGGCTCCTCACCAAAATCCAGCCCTGCGAGGTCGCCCGCGCTCGTCGCCCGCCGCGGCGGTCTGCCGACCCGAGCCCCTCACGCGGAGACACCCGAACCGTCCCGCAGTTCTCGGAGTCTCGCGAGGGCGCGCAGCGCGGGTCGTGCTACGGGGCTCACGCTCCACGGAGGGTCGATGCCGAGGTCCGGCAGCCGCAGGAAGAAGGCCAACCAGCGCTTTCAGCAGCGTGTGCTCGCGCTCGCCGAGCAGCTCCTTCCACAGCTGACCGAGCTCCTCGAGGGCGACGAAGACGACCGCGCCACCGCCTCGGGCGAGCTCGACCGGCTGTCCCGCTCCGCTGAGGCCGTGGGCCTGACCCAGCTGGCGCAGACGGCCGCTGCGCTCGTCGACTGGACCGGACCGGCAGCCGCCGCGATCGCGCAGCTCGCCGCACACCTCGGCGAGCGTCCTCGCCCCCGCTTTGCAGCGATCCACGTCCTGGCGGGTGGTCGCATGACCACGCTGCTGCGACGTCAGGCCTCGTGGACGACGGAGCCGCTGGTCCTGTCGTCCGATCTCGAGGGTCTGCACGCGGCGCTGGCGCCGTCTCGACCCGCGGCGATCGTGCTGCCGCACCAGCACCTCGCCGACCTGCAGAGCCTGACCCATCACGGAGCCCCGATCTTCATCTACGGGCCTCCGGATGACTGGACCCTGCAGGCCGATGTCGTCCAGCAGGGAGCGGCCGGGTTTCTTCCGGACGGCTTCAGCCTGCCCGCACTGCTTCGCCGAGTCCGAGCGGTCCTCGATCAGCAGGCGACGGGCGCTCCTCAGGTCTTCGTCCTCGGTGATGAGGGTCCACAGCGCGCGGCCCTGGCCCAGGCCCTCGAGGGTCACCACGTGAGCACCGTGGCGAGCGACGTCCCGACGGCGGTGATTCCGGCCCTCGAACAGGTGGTACCCCACGCAATCGTGATCCTCTCCCCGGTCCAGGGCACGGATGCCCACCCTGCGCTCGCGCTCGCCCGCTCCCAAGGCCGCGGGACCATGCCCTGCGTCGTCGCGGGTACGGGCGACGCTGGGCACTGGCTCGACGCCGGCGCCGACGTGTTCCTGCCCTCCGACACACCCGCCGACCTGCTGGCTCGACACGTGCTGGCTCAGTGCCGCCTGCACATCCGCCGCGCGAGCGAGCACGATCCGGTCTCGGGCCTCCCGATGCGCGCCGCGACGCTCGGCCGGCTGGACGATCTAGTGGCGCATGCACACCGCCGCCTCGAGCCCCTCGCCGTCGGCATCGTCGAGATCCGAGAGCTGGCTACGCTCGCTGCACGCTGGCAGCGCTCCGGCGTAGTTCAGGTGCGAGAGGCCGTCGCCACCACGATCCTCCAGACCGTCCGGCGCGTCGACCTCGTCGGCTGCCTCGGACCCGACGCCTTCCTCATCGCGATGCGCGGCGTCCACAGCGACCTGATGCACCGCCGGCTCCAGGACATCGCCCGCCGCTTTGCCCGGGTTGCTCGCGGCACGCATCACCTGGGAGAGGTGCGACTGGGCCTGGGCATGGCCGACACCGAGTTCACGACGGACGATCTGGCCCTGCGCGCCCAGGCCGACCTCGAGGCCAACACCGCCCCCTGACCGCGCACGCCCGGTAGGCTACGTCGCCCGAGGGGCGAACCATGACCCACAGCTACGTGCCCGATCCGCGCAACGATGCCGTCCTGGTCTACGTCAACGGCGAGCTGGTCCCGAGAGCTGAGGCCCGCGTCTCGGTGCTCGACAGTGGCTTCATGCTCGGCGACGGCGTCTGGGAGAGCTTTCGGGTGAAGGAGGGCGGCATCGCCTTCCTCAACGCCCACCTCGACCGACTGCTCGAGGGCTGCGCAGCGCTGCACCTCGACCCCGGCCTCGATCGAGCCGGGCTGCGCGAGGCGATCCGCCGCACCGTGGTCGAGAACGGTCTGCGGGACGCCCACGTGCGGCTGATGCTCACCCGGGGAATCCGCTCCACGCCCTACCAGTCACCGCGCGTGATCGTGTCGGGCCCCACGCTGGTGATCCTGCCCGAGATCAAGACCCTCCCCCCCGACGCCGGCAGCCACCCCCTGTCCCTGTTCACCGTCCACGTGCGGCGCGGCCGGGCCGACGTCCAGGACCCAGGCCTCAACAGCCACAGCAAGCTCAACTGCATCCTCGCCTGCATCCAGGCTCACGAAGCAGGGGCCGACGAGGGCCTGATGCTCGACCCCCACGGCTTCGTGGCCACCTGCAACTCCACCCACTTCTTCATCGTGCGCGGGGGCGAGGTGTGGACGAGCAGCGGCGACTACTGCCTGCCGGGCATCACCCGCGGCAACGTGCTGCGCCTGTGCCGTGAAAACGGCATTCCTTGCTTTGAGAAGAACTTCGCGCTGCGACAGGTCTACAGCGCCGACGAGGCCTTCGTCACCGGCACCTTCGGCGGACTCACTCCCGTGGGCACGGTGGACGGACGCACCATCGGTCCCCGCGGACCCGTCACCGATCGCCTCCAGCAGCTCTACACCGAGCTCGCGCGGCGGGAGTCGACGCCACTGTGGTGAGGCGCATCGCCATCTGGTCCGGCCCCCGCTCGCTGTCGACCGCCTTCCTGCGCTCGTGGGAGAACCGGCCCGACACCGAGGTCTGGGACGAGCCCCTGTACGCCCACTACCTCCAAGCGACCGGCCTGGAGCATCCGGCACGTGACGCCGTCATCGCCGAGGGAGAGCCCGACTGGCAGGCCGTCGCTCGCCGCTGCAGCACCGGCGGCACCCAGGCCCTCTTCGTCCAGAAGCACATGGCGCACCACCTCCTGCCTCACGTCGACGGCCCCTGGCTCGATCAGCTGACGCATGTGTTCCTCGTGCGCGACCCGCGGCGCATCGTCGCGTCCTACGTCCAGAGCCGCGCCGAGGTCACCCTCGATGACATCGGCCTGCCCCAGCTCGTCTCGCTGCGACGCCGCTACCCCGAGGCGCCGGTGGTCGACAGCGACGCGCTGCGGTCCGCCCCCGAGACGACCCTGCGCACCCTCTGCGCGACCCTGGGCGTCTCCTTCACGCCCCGGATGCTCAGCTGGCCCGCTGGCCCCCGAGACTCCGACGGCGTGTGGGCCCCGCACTGGTACGCGAGTGTGTGGCGCTCGACCGGCTTCGCCCCTCCCTCTGGCGAACCCCCGCCGCGCCTCGAGGGCGCCTACCGGGAGATCGCCGAGGCCGCGCTCCCGCTCTACCGCGAGCTGCTGCCCGCGTGAGCCCCGACTCGCGGTCGCCGGCTGCGCAGCGAGACCACCGAGCCCCGTCGACCCCGCCGCAGCTCACCGACGCTGGCCGCCGGAACGGTTACGCACCGCGCCCGTCCACGGAGGACCCCTTGCGCGCGACGCAGCTTCACCTCGTCACCTACCGCAACGACCCGGCCGACGCCGAGGTCCTCAGCCACCGGCTGATGGCGCGAGCCGGCTACATCCACAAGCTCTCCGCCGGCCTGTACGTCTACGGCCCGCTGCTCTGGCGCACCCTCAAGAAGGTCCAAGACATCGTGCGCGAGGAGCTCGACGGCATCGGGGGCCTCGAGGTCCAGCTGCCGATCCTCCAAGATCAGGCCCTGTGGGAGAAGTCTGGCCGGTGGGATCTGTACCAGGCGAGCCGCACCATGCTGTCCACCCAGGACCGCAAGGGCACGACCTATGGCCTCGCACCGACGGCCGAGGAGGTGGTGACCGACTACGCCGGCGCCACCATCAAGTCCTACAAGCAGCTCCCCGTCTCGCTCTACCAGATCCACACGAAGTTCCGGGACGAGATCCGTCCCCGCTTCGGGCTGATGCGCGTGAAGGAGTTCCTGATGAAGGACGGCTACTCCTTCGACGCCGACGAGGCGGGACTCGATGCCCGCTACGAGGCCTTCCGTGGCGCCTACGTCCGCATCTTCCAGCGCTGTGGGCTGGAGGCCTTCGGCGTCGACGCCGACCCCGGTGACATCGGCGGCTCGGGCTCGATGGAGTTCATGGTCGCTGCCGACGCCGGCGAAGACGCGATCCTCATCGAGGAGTCCTCGGGCTACGCGGCCAACGTCGAGAAGGCCGAGAGCCGCATCGCACCGAGCCCCAGCGAGGGCGACGCGGCCCGCCCGATGCGGCGCGAGCACACCCCAGACATCCGCACGGTCGAGCAGCTCGAGGGCTTCTTCCCCGAGATCAGCGCCGACCGCATGGTGAAGACCGTGCTCTGCAAGGCCGTGCACATCGACAGCGAGCAGCCCTGGGCCGTGCTGATTCGCGGCGACCAAGAGGTCAACGAGGTCAAGCTCCGCAACCACACGGGCGGTCTGGGCATCAAGATGCTGACCGACACCGAGATCGAGAGCCTCACGGGCGCGAAGCCCGGCTTCGCGGGTCCCGTCGGGCTCCCCGAGGCCTTCGAGATCGTGGCCGACCACTCGGTCCGCGGCATGGTCAACCTGCTGTGCGGCGCCAACACGACCGACGAGCACTGCCTCGATGTCAACCTGGGCCGCGACTGCCCGATGCCCACCTTCGCCGACGTGCGCACCGCCCGCGCGGGTGAGCCCGGTCCCCGCAACGGCGATCCGCTGATCGAGCGCCGCGGCATCGAGGTCGGCCACATCTTCAAGCTGGGCACCAAGTACTCGGCGGCGATGGGCGCCACGTTCACCGATCCCAACGGCAAGCCGCAGCCCCTCGTCATGGGCTGCTACGGCATCGGCGTGAGCCGCGTCGCCGCTGCAGCCGTCGAGCAGCAGTCCGACGACCTGGGCATCCGCTGGCCCGTGCCGATTGCCCCCTTCGAGGTCGTGGTGGCCTGCCTCTCCGTGAAGGACGAGGAGCTGGTCGCGGCCGCCGAGGGCCTCTACGCCCAGTTCCGTGAGGCCGGCATCGACGTGCTGTACGATGACCGGAAGATGGGCGCAGGCGCCAAGATGAAGGACCTCGAGCTGATGGGCTTCCCCTTCCTCGTCTACGTGGGACGAAGCTGGAAGCAGGACGGCCAGGCTGAAGTGCGCGACCGGCCCGCCGGCGAGAAGACCCTGATCGCCAAGGACGAGGTCTTCGAGACCATCGCCCGCTCCGTCCGTTCCCAGCGTCGCGGTTTGCTCCCCGAGTGATCGCACGGGTGATAGCATCGACCCTCCAAAGGGAGTGGAGATGCGACTCACGAACCTGCTGGCCCTGAGCCTGCTCGGCCTGGGCCTCTCGGCCTGTGGTGGCGACAAGAACGGTGACTCCGCCGCTGGCGAGGGCACCACCGGCACGGCGACCGGTGGCGGCGAGACCGACACCGACACCGACACCGACTCGGACACCGACACCGACTCGGATGCCGACACCGACTCGGACGCCGACACCGACTCGGACGCCGACACCGACTCGGATGCCGACACCGACACCGACACCGACACCGACACCGACACCGACACCGACACCGACTCGGACACCGACACCGACTCGGACACCGACACCGATGCTGACCTCGACGAGGCGCGGGACGAGGGCAACTTCATCGTGCTCGCCCGCACACCGTCGAACATCCTCGACGGAGGGCCGACCGACACCGGCGAGCTGATCCTGATCGGGGCGGTCTTCGAGGATGCCGATGGCCTCGCCAACTCGATGCTCTGCGGACCGCTCGGCTTCTTCTTCGCGCCCTGTGTGCCGCTCGAGCACCCGCCCGTCGGGGAGCGCTCGGAGTACCGCGGCTGGGAGCCCGCTGACCCCGCGAACTACTACATCGGCGATCCGGTCCGGCTCGGCCCCTACGACTTCCCGGACCCTGCCGGCTACGGCATCTACTTCGACATCCTGATCTCCGGATACCTCGGCTACACGGGCACCCCGGTCGTCCCTGGGGAGATGTGGGAGTTCGAGAACAACGCCGATGGAGAGTGGGCCGCCGACGTGGTCGCCGCCGCAGGCACGTCCCACGACCCCATCGTCATCACCTCGCCCGACATCAACGATGACACCCTGTCGCTGCTGACCACCGACACCCTCGAGCTGCGCTGGAACCCGTCGCTCACCGGCGGCGACGTGTGGCTGCACATCTTCGGCTTCGGACTCGGTGGTGAGCCCGTCAACGGCCAGTGGCTCCTCGACGACAGCGGCGAGTTCGACCTCGACATCAGCTCGCTGGGCCTCAACCGCAACAACACCGAGCTTCAGCTCTGGTTGTCACGGACGAGCATCACCACGTCCCGGCCGGTCGCGGGTGAGCACGACCTGCACGCCGGGATGCACTCCACCTCCGTGTGGGCGATGGACCACGTGTGGAACGGCGATCGCGACCGCATCGAGGGCACCGACCGCTGCTTCGACGCTGCCGACGACCTGCCGGTCGAGCCGGGTGCCTACTGGGGCAGCCTGTCGTCCTCGACGAATGACGTCGACCCCGGCCCCGACGGCTGCACGGGACGCGCCGCTGCAGGCGCCGACAACCTCTTCCGCGTGATCCTCGAGCCCGGGCAGCGCCTCAACGCCTGGGCCGAGGCCCCCGGCGGTGACGTGGCCATCTACCTGGTGAGCGACTGCAACGACGAGTCGACCTGTGTGCAGGCCTCCGACTCCATCGTGTTCCCGGCCGAGGGCGAGGAGCAGATCGAGTACCAGAATACGAGCCTGCTCGCCGAGCCGCTCTATCTCGTCGTCGACAGCCCCGACGTCGACGTGGAGACCTTCTTCCTCGACATCGAGATCGAGGAAGGCGAGCCGCTCACGCCGTTCCCCGACTCCTGCCCCGAGGCCTTCTACGGGGCGCCCCTGCCCCCCGGTGAGTACGTCACGAGCCTCGAGGGCTACGCCGACGACCTCAACCCCGGCCCCGCGGGCTGCGCCGGCGTCGACAGCGCTGGGGCTGACGCGATGGTCAAGGTGGAGATCCCCGACGGCCAGCGCCTGTTCGCCGAGACCTCGGGCACCCACGCGGTCTACCTGATGACCGACTGCTCCGACGCCCGCACCTGCGTCGACGGCACGGCCGAGGGCCCACTGACCTTCCTCAACGACACGGGCCGTGACATCGAGGCGTACGTGGTGATCGACGACCTCACGGGTCGCCCGCCGACCACGATCACCGACGTGACCATCGACATCCAGCCGCCCTACCCGCTGCCCGACACCTGCGACGAGGCCATTGCCTTCGACCCGCTGGTGATGGGTGATGAGCTCGCCGTCTGGGGAGATCTGGAGACCTACGCCAACGACCTCGACCTGTCCGACCCGGGCCCGTCCTGCGCGCCCTACTCGACGTGGGGCCGCGAGGCGATGGTGCCGGTGCGGCTCGAGGCCGGCGAGACCGTCGAGGTCACGATGACCGCACCCGGCAGCGACCCGGTGCTCTACTTCCTGACCGACTGCGCCGACACGAGCACATCGCTGATCTGCGCCGACGACACGATCCAGGACGAGCCCGAGACCCTGTCGTACACCAACGAGACGGGTGCGCCGATCGACGGGTACGTCATCCTCGACACGCTCAGCCTGATCGATGGGCCGTACTACTACGCCTACTACGACTACTACTGGATCTCGTACCCGGGCCCGACCTACGACCTGGACTTCCGGATCTACTGACCCACTGCCGCCCGGCAGGCCCTACGGGGTCCACCGGGTGGACGTGGTGCCACTGACGCCGGCGTTCGCGAGAGCGTCGGCGCGCTCGTTTCCGTCGATACCGACGTGGCCGGCGATCCAGTGGACCGTCACGCCAGGCCGCGCCTTCAGCGCCGCCCGAACATCTCCGATGAGCTCGACGTTCTTCTTGGCCTTCCAGCCCTTGCAGAGCACGCCGTGGGAGTAGGACGAGTCGGTGAGCAGGGCCACGGGCCCCTCTGCTGGCCACCCCGCCTCGTCGAGCATCGCCATCGCCATGCCGATGGCCGTCAGCTCCCCGACGTTGTTGGTGGCCCGGCCGAGGCTGCGCGACGCCTCGCCCACCCGACCGTCGGGCAGCTCCACGCGCGCCCCAGCACCCGCCGGGCCCGGGTTGCCCTTGCAGGCCCCGTCGGTCCAGCAGATCGCCGTGCCCTCGGGGAGCCCCGCGAGGAGCGCCTTCGCGGCATCAGCGGCCATGGCCTTCTGCTGCTGCGTGCGGGTACCGGCCTTGCCGAAGCCCGAGCCCCGCGAGGACTTGCGAGCCTTCTTGGCCTCGTCGGCGGACACTCCGGCATCGAGATCGCGCGCCTCGGCACCGGACGCCACCTCGATTCGTGACGTGCCTGCCCGGTAGATCTTGGCGCCCGCCTTGTCGGAGTAGCGAATCGGCGTGCGCCCCCCCGCTGACTTCGGAGCGCCCGAGGCATCGACCTCGACCCACACGTCCTTGTCCTTGAAGCGTCCGCGAACCCAGCCCATCCATCCTCCCAGCGACCGCTGTTACGGCGTCTACACGCTCTCAGCCACCTACCGTCATGCAGGGCTCACCCGGCAGTACACTGCAGGCCCACCTCTCCGCGTCAGATCAGGGTCACGGAGACTGGTGGTCTCGCTGTACACAATGGGGGTCAACGCAGAGGGGTGACATGTCTCACGCACGTGAGGACGAAGACGATCCGACCGAGATGATCGATCCGGAGACTCTCGCCGAGCTGCTCGCACTCACCCGCGCGAAGCAGAGCAAGGCCGCGCCTGCTCCGCCACCCGAGGCCCCGAGCAAGGCGGCGAATCTCGCCGTCGATGCGAGCGGCGCGTCAGCAGCCAGCCCGTCCTACGTCTCGACCGCGCTCCTCGTAGCGCTGGTCGTCTGCAGCGTCGGCGCCGTGGCGCTGTACCTGACCACACTCTGAGCACGGCGCGCCTCGAGGTGTGCTGCGGCAGGCCTACCCGCTAAGCTCCAGCAACTGGAGGGGAAGGCATGAAGAAGTTGGTCCACATCCCACGCTCCGCATGGACGCGTCGGCACTTCATGATCGCATCGTCGGCAGCACTCGGCGCAGCCGCCTGTGGCGGCAAAGACGATGACAGCGGCGACACCGGTGGCACCACCACCGCACCGACGCAGTCCGACGCCGACACCGACACGGATGCCGACACCGATACCGATACTGACGCCGACACGGATGCCGACACGGATGCCGACACCGACGCCGACACGGATGCCGACACCGACGCCGACACGGATGCCGACACCGACGCCGACACCGACACCGACACCGACACCACGACGACGCCGGACGGCTTCGCGATCGCGCTCGCGGACTTCCCGTCGCTGAACACTCCCGGAAACACCGAGTTCTTCGAGGTCAAGCCCGGCCAGGAGATGGCGGTGAGCCGCACGGGAAGCGGCGACGACGAGTTTGCCGCAGTCAGCACCGTCTGCACCCATCGTGGCTGCCCGGTCTCCAGAGACCCGGGCGGAGCAGCCCAGCTCTACTGCCCCTCTCCCTGCGGCCACGGCTCGCGCTTCGCCCTCGACGGGGCGGTCGAGGCCGGTCCCGCATCGCGGCCGCTGGACTCCTTCGAGGTCGTCCGCGTGGGCGATGTGATCTACGTCATCGCTGGCTGAAGTGGACCTGCAGGACCTCACTCGGCGCGACCGCCGGCTGGTGAAGCTGGCCCGCAGGGTGAAGGTCCTGACCACGCTCGGGTGGCCCCCAGAGGTCGAGGAGCGCTTCCTGGCCTCGATGCGGGCCGGGCAGCCCGAGCTGCCCCGTCCCCCGCAGGTCGACGTCGACCTCTCGGAGGTGGTCGACAGCCTGCGTCAGCTCCTCGCGGTCCTGGACGAGGGCCACCCTCTCGAGCGCTTCCTCGCCCGCACCGCCCGGGCTGTGATCGACACGGCCCAGATGCTCCAGGGCGCCCACACACCCGCGTTCACGCAGCACGCCATCGCCCTGTACGGACAGCCCCGACAGGCCCTCCATCCCGGCGCTCCGACCCACCTCGAGGCTGCCAAGCACTTCGTGGAGCGCTCGGTCCGTCCCCGCCTCGGCGCACCCGCAGAGACCCTCTCGGACGCCGAGGCGGCCGCTGCGATCCGCCAGGCCCTGTCAGAGGTCTTCGTCGACGCACCGCTGCCTGTGGAGCTGGACGAGCGGCTGACGTCGAAGGCCGCCGCCGGCTCACGCCGTGTCGCTCTGCGCACCGGCGCTCGCTTCAGCCCCACGGAGGTGGCACAGCTCATCGAGCACGAGGCCCTGGTCCACAGCGCAACCAAGCGCGCCGGGCGGGCTCAGCCTGTGCTCTCGGCACTCGGGCTGTCGACCGCTCGCACCACACTCGCGCAGGAGGGACTCGCGACCTTCGCCGAGATGATCACCGACACGATGGACCTGTTCCGGCTCCGCCGCATCGCACTTCGCATCGTCGCGATCCAGGCCGCCCTCGATGGGGCAGACTTCATCGAGGTCTTCCATCTCTTCCAGGAAGCGGGTCAGAGGGACACCGAGGCCTTCCACTCGGCCCGGCGCATCTTCCGCGGTGGAGACGTGCGAGGTCGGGTGGTCTTCACCAAGGATGTCGTGTACCTCCGCGGACTCTTCCGGGTGCACACCTTCCTGCTCGAGGCGGGCCAAGCGGGCCGCGACGAGCTGATCCGCGTGCTCTTCTCGGGCCGCATGACGCTCGGAGATGCCCTAGAGCTCGAGCCCTTCTTCAGGGACGGCACGCTCACCTACGGCCCGGTGATGCCCGCCTGGGCGCACAACACGGCCTGCCTGGCAGCCTACCTCGCATGGGCCGCGTACAACGATCGCTTCAGCCTGCGGGCACTGTCTCTCGACGACTTCCGCGAGTCCTGAGCGCGGCCCGCTCTACTTGGCGCCGGGCGTCGCCTCGGGGCCGACCTTGGCCATGCTCTTCGGGTGACGGTTGTGCTTGAACGCACGCGTCGTCCAGAAGGTGCCGAAGAAGTAGTCCCAGACGGGGCTGGACAGACCGAACTGGCTGCCCGCGATCCGGAAGTGGTGCTCGATGTGGAACTTGCGCATGAACTTGCCGAGCCGGTTCTTCGGCACGGCGTGGTGGGTGTAGTAGTGCACCCAGTCGTACCCGAGGTAGCCGGCCACCGTTCCTGCGAAGAGCGCTGGGGCCCAGGCACCGAAGACCGGCCAGTACAGCGCCACGAGCACCGCCGCGATCGGCCACGACAGCACCGGCGGTGCCACCAAGCGGCCCGGATCGTCGGGGAAGTCGTGGTGGTAGCCGTGCATCGTGTACTGGATCTCCTTGATCCAGCGGATGTTGACGGGCGGCAGGTGGAACAGCCAGCGGTGGAGGACGTACTCCACGAGGGTCCACGCGAGCATCCCGACCACGAAGAGCACGCTCGAGAGCCACAGCTCCAGCCCCTCGACGCTGTGGGAGAGCCAGAGGCAGAGCGTGATGACCGGAATGAACCACACGCCGGGCATCACCCAGTGCGAGGTTGCGAACCACCGCTCGATGAAGTCGTTCTCCATGACCTGAAAGCCACGAGAGCGCGTGCGGTATTCTGCAGGAGGCTTGTCGGGAATGCCCTGCCAGGCGTCCAGCGCGTCGTGCCACTCCTGTGTACGATCGAGCAGGCCCATGATCCATCCTCCGGGTGCGAGCATCGCACGCTTCGGGCGCTTATCGCGGTAGGCGCGACTTCCCAAGTTGGGGATGCGCCAACGAGACCGCGCCTGACGTCTCTTGCGTAGCCAGCGTCGTCCCTCAACTCTGAACGGCAGCGACAACCTGCCTCGGTCGAGGCGCGCCCACTCGTGTCGCGCTCAGCACCAGTGAAGCGGCCGAGGGTCGACCGCCAGCGGCGGCTGCCTGTATGCTCGCGCCATGTCTACACCCGACCCACTCTCCCCCGATGCCCTGCGCTGGACGTGCGATCCGGACTCGCTGGGCTTCACGACGACAGACGAGCTGGAGCCCGTCCACGGCGTGGTCTGCCAGGACCACGCCGTCGAGGCGCTCCGCTTTGGTCTCGAGATCGACGCCCCCGGCCAGAACGTGTTCGTTCGCGGACTGGTCGGTACAGGCCGCCTGACCCTCGTTCGTGACCACCTCGCCACGCTGACCACTGCCCGCCCTCAGGCGAGCGACCAGCTCTATGCGCACGACTTCGCCGCTCCGGATCGGCCGCGGCGCATCGCCGTGCCCCGCGGCCGAGGGCGCGCCCTGGTCGACGCGATCGACGCACTCTGTGCCTTCATTGCCGACGATCTGCACGAGGTGGTGACCCCTGACGCCATCGCCGACGAGCGACAGGCGATTCAGCAGCAGGTCGACGTGGAGGTGCGGGCCCTGCGCGAGCCGCTCGAGGCCCAGCTCGCGGCGGAGGGCCTCGCGCTCGCCTACGAGCAGCCCCAGGATGGTCCACCACGCCCCGTCCTGCTGCCGCTGGTGGATGGGGAGCCCGCGACCCCAGATGCCGTCCAGGCCGCCGTCGAGGCCGGAACGCTCACGCAGCAGGATCTGCAGGCGCTCCAGCTGCGGGCCCGGGGGATGGCCGCAGCAGCCAAGGCCTTCCACGCGAAGGCGGCCGCCATCGCCGCCCGCCACCGCGCCGCCCTCGGCGACGCCCTGCGCTCCCTCGCGGCAGCCGCCCTCGAGGAAGCCGGGCGGCCGATCGTCGAGGCCTTTCCCGAGGCCGCCTCACACGTCCGCGCCATCGTCGAGGACGTCCTCGCCAGTCGCCTCGGGAGCCTCGACGAGCCCGACTTCGTTCAGCTGTATGCGCTCAATCCGATCGGTGTACACAGCGAGGGAGACCCAGAGCGGCCGGTGATCATCGAGAACGCGCCCTCGGTGCAGTCCCTGCTCGGCGCGATCGATCCTGTGCCCGGTCCCGACGGCCGCCCCCAAGCCGGCCACATGGCCCTCCATGGTGGCTCTCTGCTCCAGGCCGACGGCGGCACCTTGATCGTCGACGCCCGTGAGCTCGCCCAGACGCCAGGTGCCTGGAAGGCCCTGACCCGAACCCTTCGCACCGGGCAGATCGAGCTCACTCCAGGCGAGCGCGCGCCGTCGACCCTGCGGCAGCCGTGCATCAAGCCCGAGCCACTCCCGGTGAACGTGAAGGTCGTCCTCCTCGGCAACCACGGCGTCTACATGGCGCTCGATGCCCAAGATCCGGACTTCAAGAACCTCTTCAAGGTCTTGGTCGACTTCGACGACGTGCTCCCACGAACCCCCGAGAGCTGCCTGCTCGTGTCGCGCGTCCTCGCGCGCATCGCGCAGCGCGAAGCCCTGCCACCGCTCACCGCCGGTGCCGTCGCGGGCCTGCTGGAGCACAGCTCTCGGATCGCCGCACAGCCCGAGCGCCTCACCGCTCGCTTCGGCCGCGTGGTGGACCTCGCTCGGGAGGCCGTCTGGCTCGCACGCCGCGACGAGCGCTCCGAGGTCGGCGCCCAGGACGTGACTGCGGCCATCGCACGCACCAAGTCCCGCGCCGGTCAGCCCGGACGGCTGTTCCGAGAGCGCGTACTCCGAGGGGTTCTCCGCATCGAGACGGAGGGCCACCGGGTGGGCCAGATCAACGGACTGGCCGTCACGCGTGCTGGGCAGCTCACCTATGGCTTCCCCAGCCGGATCACCGCGACCGTAGCACCTGGTGCGGAGGGGACGCTCGACATCGAGGGAGCCGCCGAGCTCTCCGGGCAGATCCACACCAAGGCCTTCCACATCCTGCAGGGCCTGATGCGCACGCTTCTGCGGCCGGAGCACCCGCTGGCCTTCGCGGCCTCCATCGCCTTCGAGCAGAGCTACGGCGGTATCGACGGAGACTCGGCCTCCGGGGCGGAGGCGTGCTGCCTCCTCTCTGCGATCAGCGGTGTCCCGCTCGACCAAGGCATCGCGATGACCGGAGCCGTCGACCAGCACGGGCACGTTCAGGCCGTCGGTGCGGTGAACGAGAAGATCGAGGGCTTCTTCGACACCTGTGTCGCCACAGGCCTCACGGGCAGACAAGGCTGCATCCTGCCGCTGGCGAACGCCGGCGACCTCAACCTGCGTCCCGACGTGGTGGCCGCCGCCCGTGAGGGTCGCTTCCGGGTGTGGGCCGTGAGTGAGCTCAGCGAGGCCCTGACCCTGCTCACGGGTAAGCCCAGCGACGAGGTCGTGCAGGCCGCCCGCAGCGGTGCCCGACACCTCTTCGAGCTCGGCCACTGACCGCAGCGAGGATCAGGCAGGGATGTCTTCCTCGATCACCCTGAACCGACCAAAGTCGAAGGGCTGGCCGGGCGCCGCCTCCACCTTCTCGAGGCGCTCCCGGCGCCCGCGGCTCTCGAGCTCGAGGGCGCGGTGGTGGCAGTACGGCATGTTGCCACGGCGACCGAGCATCGTGTGCGAGGTCCAGGAGCATCCCCCGCGGCACACGTCTGCGTAGTAGCAGCCGCTGCAGAAGCCCCACAGATCCTCGGTGCCCCGGTTGCGGGTGAATGCCAGCAGCGCGGTCTCCCACACCTCGGCCAAGGTCGACTCTCGGAGGTTACCACCGACGTAGGGAGCACTCGGCAGGCTGGGACAGCCCTTCACGTCTCCGTTCGCCTCGATGCCGAGGATGTAGCGGCCCGCGGAGCAGCCCTTCCAGTGGGAGCGACGCAGCAGGTGCTCGTAGGGTCCGTAGTAGCCGAGGTTGTTCGCCGCATCGACGATCACGCCGCGCTCTCGTGCTCTCTCCGCCACGGCTGCGAGCCGCGGAAAGAGCTCGAGGAGATCGTAGGGCTGCAGCAGCCACTCCGGGCGGTCCGCCGCACGACCCATCGGTCCGGTGAGCTGCACCTGCCAGGCACGGACCCCCGCGTCGAAGAGCTGCTCGCCAAGCGGCTCGACCTCAGCCAAGTTCAGGCGGTTGAACTGCGTGTTCGCGTACGGCTCCATGCCCGCAGCGGCGATGTGACCGATGGCGGCCAGCGCCGCCCGGTGACTTCCCTTCAGGTTCCGGAGGCGATCGTGGGTGGCCTCCAGTCCGTCCACCGAGACACTGATCGCCTGCATGCCTGCATCGGCCGCGGCCTGGGCAACGGACGCCGAGAGCTGCCGCGCGCCGCTCGTCATCGTCGGCCGGATGCCCCGATCCGCGACGGCACGCACCAGCTCCAGCCACCGGGTCCACAGGTAGGCCTCCCCCCCGATGAAGGTGATCTCCTGCGTTCCGGCGGCCTGCAGCTGGTCAGCCACCTCGAGGGCCTCGTCGAGAGACAGCTCCTCCTGCCGCGGCTTGCCGGCTCGGCTGCCGCAGTGCCGGCAGGCCAGATCACAGCGCAGGGTCAGCTCCCACACGACGTAGCGCGGGTGAGGGGGAATCGAGAGCTCGAGCATCCGCTCGGTCACGGCGCCTCCGCTGTCCAGTGTGGGTCTCCGGACCGGCCAGTCCCGTTCTCCGCAGGAGTGAGAGCCACGATGCGGGCCGTCGACGCGCACTCTTCGAGCACACCGTTGACGCGACCGGCGCAGTGGCCCTCCAGGCTGACGGTCGGGGTTGCAAGCGCGCCTAGGGCATTGAGTATCACCACGGACTCTCCATGCGCCTAGTCTACCTCTAGGCGCGCCCTCGACGGCTCACGCGCTGCACCCGATGGGCACGAGGCCATCGAACCTACAGCGCAGCACGTCACCGGGCTCGACCGGAAAACGCGTCGGCACTGCTCCTGCGAAGCGCACGTGACAGCCCGTGTCGGGGACCGCCTCCAGCAGGGCACGACCGCCGATCGCAGTCGCCTCCCCCGTGGTTCCGTCATCGCAGTGCAGCTTGACCGCCGAGACGGGCAGGTCGGGGGGGAAGAAGAGCTCGACCGGACCGCTCACGGGCTCCACCAAAGCGGGAGCCACGACGGCAGGCTCGGAGGACGCAGCGGGCGGGCGGGCCGTCGCCGCCTCGATCAGCGCGTCGGGACTCGGGCGGTGCTCGACCACGTGCACGGGCTCGACCACTGCAGCGATCGGCGGTGCTGACGGCTCCGACGGCTGCTCCTGCAAGCCCAGCAGCAGCAGCAGCCCCAGCGTGATCGTGATCCCCACCGACAGCAGGGTCAGCACACCGACGACCGCGAGCGCAGGAAGCCACGGGGAGGAGACTCGGGGTTCCTCGATCACAGGAAGCACCGCTGGACAGAGCCTTGGTCGCGAGGTCACGACCCGCGGCGGACCGACGACAGGGAGCGGGTCCTCCTCCGCCACCCTCGCATCGTAGTCGACGACCGAGAGCATCTCGAGCAGCGGGGCGGGCCGCTCCTCACCCGCCGGCTCTACCGACTCCACGGCCCGCGCCCGACTCGCGGCTCGTGGCGGACGAATCGGTCGAGCAGTGGGCCGCTGACGCGGACGAACGCGGTGCCGGAGCATGGAGCCTCCCGTCGGGACGCTCCATCAACGGGCGAGCCGTCGCGCGCTTACACACCCCGTGCGCAGCGACGACCCAGACGACGCAAATCGCCTACTGGAGCACGAACGGGAAGGTGATCCGCTGGCCCGCGCCGGTAGACTGCGGGAACTGGATCGCCATCACCGCGCGGGCGATGCACTGCTCGAAGCTGGTGCCCGACAGGTTGCTCTGAACGACCGACACGCTGCTCGCAGAGCCGGAGGGCAGCAGGTCGAACTTCACGTCGACCCGCGGCGGGAGCTGGCCCGCCTTGGCCAGCGGCACGAAGCACATCTTGATGCCGCGGTTGTTCTGCAGGATCGCCGTGATCACGTCAAAGGGAACGTTGGCGGGGGCGGCCGAGGGTGCAGGCGCCGGGGCGGGCGCGGGAGCGGGAGCGGCGGCAGGAGCCGGACGCGGCGACGGACGCGGCGACGGACGCGGCGACGGACGCGGGCTCGGGCTCGGGCTCGGGCTCGCCGTGGCAGCAGCAGCCGGGGCGGGAGCCGGGGCAGGGGCAGGGGCAGGGGCAGCCTCCTCCTCGGCGGGCGCCTCCTCCTCGGCTGCACCCTCTTCGGCGTCGGCCTCGGCAGCAGCGGCCTCGCCGTCCGCTTCGCCCTCACCGTCGGCGTCGGCGTCGGCGTCGGCGTCGGCGTCGGCGTCGGCGACAGCATCACCCTCGGCAGCGGCGTCGCCGTCAGCAGCCTCCTCGGTGGCCTCCGGCTCCGGCGTCTTGTCGAGCGACTCGACCTCGGCGAGGCTCTCGGTGGCCCCAGCGGACATGTTCTCGAAGTCGAGACCCGCCACGATCTGATCGGCGTTCTCGGCGACGAAGACACCGACTTCCTTGGTTCCGACGAGCGATGAAGAGAGCACGACAGCGATCAAGAAGCCGACGATCACCGAGGCCAGGTTCCAGGCGGGCCGGCGGCCGCGATCACCGGTGACCAGGACCATGAGCGTCGTGATGGACCCGCCGAAGGCCAGAGCCAGGCCGAACCACATGACGTAGACGCTGTTGTAGACCGACAGGAAGGCCAGGCAGAACGCCCCGAGGAGGCTCGCCAGAGTGCCCAGTGCTGCCCACGACAGATCATCCGCCGGGTCGTAGCCGGTGCCCGTCACGAAGCCGGGTGGCACGGGGGTGTACTGGGGCTGTGCCGGCGCCGGTGTGCCGGTGCGCGTGCCGGGAGGAGAGACCGCAGTGTCTTGCTCCTCGACCGGGCCGGGGAGCATGCGGCCAGGCACGGTGTGCTCCGGCTCGTCGTCCATGATGGGCATCGTCTGACGCTCGCCCGTCTCGAGCTGACGGTCGGGGGCGCCGATCGGCGTGGGCGGCACCGCGGTGACGAGCGTCTGCTCCTCGGGATCGGACTCGGGCTTCGGACGCGGGATCAGCATCCGATGACCACAGGCCCTGCACGTGGCCTTATTCACAGGCTTGACGAGCTTGTCGTCGGGGACGTTGTAGACCGCCTGGCAGTTGTCACACTGGACCTTCATGGACGCTCCAACAGCTCGGGCCAACTGGACTTCGGACTCGTAGACCAGGCCGTGCGAGCGGGGCCCTTAGTGGACTCGCGGGGCCGTCGTCAAGCCTACGAGGACCTCACGCCAGTCTCGGGCCACACCTTGCTGCGACCGTGCGTCCGCTCGTGACGCCTCCTGGGGCGAGCAACCTGCACCGAGAGGGGCTATCGTCCCGAGATGACGACGCTCTGCCCAGAGCCGATGCGCGGGTCCACACCCGCGCCGGCAGCCCGAAGGGGCTCTCCGTGATCGCCGAGATGGTGGTCGTCGAGGGCCCGTCTGACGCGGTTGCAGTGCACCGAGCCGTCGAGGCGGACGTCCTGTGCACTGGTGGCCACGCCTTCGGGGTCGATGTCGAGGCTCGCCTGCGACGGGCGCACGCCACCCGGGGGCTCGTCGTCTTCACCGATCCCGACCCCGCCGGTGAGCAGATCCGCAGGCGAGTGGAGGCGATGGTCGGTCCGTGCCGGCATGCCCATCTCACGCGCGCCGAGTGCACCCGAGATGGTGACATCGGCGTGGAGCATGCCTCGCCGGCTGCCGTGCGGGCGGCCCTGGCGCGCGCCCGCCCTGGAACCGCCACCGCGCGGAGCGAGTTCCACACCGCCGACCTGTGGGCTCACGGGCTCACCGGACCAGGATCGCGCGCTCGTCGCGTGGCGCTCGGCCAGGCCCTCGGCATCGGCTACGGCAACGCACGGCAGCTCCTTCGACGGCTCAACCGCTACGGCGTCACCCGCGACGAGCTCGTCGCTGCTCTCGCGCAGCTCCCCTGAAGCCGTCGAGTCTCCCCGAGCGGGTCCCCTTGCCGGTAGACTCGGCCACCCGTCCCCTCGGAGGCTCTCGTGTCTAGCCGCCATCCCTCGGGCCTCACCGAGAATCAGGTGTGGAACCGCTACACCCGGTACCCACACCTCCTCGCGAAGCTCGTCACCTTCTTGCTGGTGATCAGCGCCATCTACGTGGTCTTCCACGCGGTCGAGAACGTGCTCGTCCCGATCCTGGTCAGCCTCTTCATCGCCTACCTGCTCGACCCTGCGGTCGACATCCTCGAGGCCCGTGGAGTCTCCCGCACCCGTGCCATCCTCGCCTTTCTCGGCCTGGGCGCTGGCGCGACAGCAGCCTTCCTGCTGTTCCTCTACCCGACCATCGCCCACTTGCTGGGCGCTCTCGCCGATGGTCTCCCACAGCTGATCGAGCTGCTCCAAGACCGTGTGCTGCCTTGGGTCGAGAAGAACCTCAAGGTCACGATCCCCGACTCGGTCTCTGCGGCCATCGCCGAGTATGGCGCCACGCTCAAGGCCCAGCTTCCCACGCTGACCAAGGCTGCTGGCAAGGGCCTGATGGAGCTGTGGACCCGCACGGGCGCCATCGCCGCGAGCCTGGTCAACCTGGTGATGATCCCGATCTTCACGTTCTACTTCCTGCGCGACTTCGATCGGATGCGCCTCCGACTGGTGGACTACATCCCCATGGCCAACCGAGACTTCATCCTCGAGCGCATCAAGCGGATGGACGAGGTCGTCGGGGCCTGGTTCCGCGGGCAGGTCGAGGTGGCGATGATCCTCGGCGCTCTGTACGCCCTGGGCCTCGCGGTGGTGTTCGGCTTCGCAGGCGTGGGCGTCACCACGGGTCTCGCGGTCGGACTGCTGGCGGGCCTGCTGAACATCGTGCCCTACTTCGGCTTCGTGATCGGCTTCGTCGCGTCGGTCCTGCTGGTGCTCCTCGACTGGTCGGGGCCCGGCCCGCTGCTCGGGGTGCTCGCCGTCTTCGCCGTCGTGCAGGCACTCGAGGGCTACGTGATCACGCCACGAATCGTCGGCGAGAAGGTCGGTCTGTCTCCCGTGACCGTGATCATCGCACTGCTGCTGGGTGGCGAGGTCCTCGGCCTCGTCGGAATCCTGCTCGCACTGCCCGCAGCCGGAATCGCGCGCGTGCTCTGGCCCGACGTCGTCGCCTGGTACAAGGAGAGCACCCTGTACAAGGGCGACGAGCCCGAGCCCACAACGTGAGCCCGCCGCACCCTAGAAGGTGAAGCGGTTGCGGACGAAGAGGTAGTGCATCGGGTCGGTGCTCGTCATCGCGGCTCCGGCACCGATCGGCTGGAAGAAGCAGTACCCTGCGTCGATCTTCACGCCCTCCTGCGGGCTCCAGTCGACGATGGCATCCACCTCCACGCCGAGGTTGGCGTCGTCGTTGTTGCGAATCCAGGAGGTGCCCTGCGGCCGCCCCCCGTTGCGCAGCCACTGGCCATCTGGATTGGTCATCTGGAACAGATGCGACTGAACCAGTGCACCCACCTTCGGAATGGGCTTGCTGTTGAACTCGACGCCGATGTCTCGAACGTTGACGCCCGCGACCTGGTCGGCGTTCCCGCGCAGGTAGTGGTTTCGTCCGAACCCGAGGTCGAAGTTGCTGTTCACCTCGTTCCCACAGCCCTCGACCAGTGGGTCGGAGGCACAGCCATGCCCTGAGCTCTGGTCGAAGATCGCCGCGAAACCCAGCCCGCCGAGCCGCTGGTCGATCCGGGCGATCAGGTGGTAGGCACTGAGCGGCAGCCCGCGATCACGCCCCGCCATGTAGATCAGGTTGAGGTCGACGCGGGTGTCTCCTGGGTGGGCCAGAAGTCGGGCTCCCGGAGCGATCCACAGCTTGTCTTGGTCGGGGCTCTCGAGGGTCGGGCCCCCACCCCTCGCCATGAGCCAGACCGAGGGCTCCACTTCGTCATTGGGCTTGAAGTGGGCCATCACGGCGCCGAAGGTGCCACCCAGGCTGTCGTCCGTCGCCTCGGTCTCGGGCAGCGGCGGCGCCTCCACCACACCGAAGGCATCGAGGGTCACTCCGTCCGACACCCTCCACATCCCCCGCAGGGCGTCGAACGAGCGGCCGGCGACGTTCCATGGCGCGCTCGACACGAAGAATCCGTTCAGGATGTGGATCTCCTGTCGCCCGATCCTCACCCAGCGGTCGTCGTCTCCGACCTCGAGGTAGCCTTGGTAGGCGTAGGCCCCGGGGCTGGTGTCGAGCGAGCTCGGACGCTCACCCCAGACATAGACGTGCTGCAGGTCGATCCGCGTCGCGACGAGCCCCCGCCGTGCCTCAAGGAACACCCGCGCGCTCTGACTCATGCGGTACGCATCGTCATCGACGTCGGCATCGAAGGACGGGTTCATCCTGATCTCGGGCCGGATGTGCACGAACGCCCCCGGCCGGACGTCAAGCGTCGGCGCGGGCTTGGACTCGGGTGCATCCTGCGCCAAGGCGGCAGCCACGAGCCAGGTAAACATCAGGCCTCCCCTTCAGGTCAGGGTCGAGAGAAACCAAGCCGCGCGAAGACCCCGAAGCCCTCCTCGGAGGTCAGGTAGGTGTAGAACGCGCGCGCCGCCTCGTCATCCGACAGGCGAGCCACCGGGTACGTAACCGGCGGATGTGCGCCATCGGGGAAGACGGAAAGCACCGTGACCTTGCCTGACGCCACCGCGTCCGTCGCGTAGACGAAGCCGAGGGGTGTCTCGGCGCGCTCGACATAGGCCAGGGCTGCGCGGACATCCTTGGCTCGGGCCAGGTGCGGCGCCACGGCGTCCCAGATGCCGAGGTGCTCGAGTCCGGCCTTGGCGTACAGCCCGGCCGGGACGTGGTCCGGATCACCGATGGCGATCCGCCTCCCGTCTAGGCTCGACACGAGGTCGACGCCGGGCTCGAGCATGAGCTCCCGCTCGGCTCCCGACGGCGCGACCAGCACCACCCGGTTGCCGACGAAGGACTGGTGCTCCTTCGCCAGCCCGCGCTCGTCCACGTACTCCATCCACCTCGGGTTGGCGGCGAGGAAGATCCCGGCCGGTGCGCCGGCCTCGATCTGCTTGGCGAGGGTGGAGGAGGACGCGAACGAGGCCACCGCCTTGTGCTCGCCCTGCGCGTTGAAGGCCTCGATCACCTCGGTCAGCGCGTCGGTGGACGAGGCGGCCGCAAAAACGGTGACCTGGCCCGCCCAGGCCGTCCCAGCGAGCAGTGCGGACACCACAGCAACCGTGAGCACGACTTCCTCCATCGCAAGCTCGAATCGTAGCCGGAGCCACAGCGCGGTGCGGTGCGGCAGGATGTCGCACAGCCAGGCCCCCTCGGTCCTCACCTCGAAGATCGGCGCAGCCGAAGAGTCCCACAGCGGATTACGAGCGACGCCCGGAGGGCATCGTGGACAAGGGCACGCGCATCCAGATCGTGAAGGGCAAGCACAAGGGCGTCAACGGCACCGTGTTCTGGGAGGGCCCCAACAAGTGGGGTGAGGGCACGCGGCTCGGCGTCGAGGGTGACGACGGCCAGACCTACTGGGTCGCCTCCAGCAACGTGGAGCCGCTGACCAAGGCCCAGGATGCGGGACCACCCCCACCGCCCGAGCTGAGCAAGGGCGATCGCGTGGCCTGGAAGAACCGTGGTGATGCGGGCACAGGCACGATCTTCTGGGTCGGGCAGACCAAGAGCGGCCGACCGCGCGTGGGCATCAACGACGACGAGGCCGAGGACGCCGTGTGGGTCGACGCCCGCGCCGTCACCAAGCTCGAAGACGAGCCCGGTCCTCCACCCGGGGCTTCCCCCTCTCGGCGCCAGCCGCCACGGAGCTCGGCTCCAGAGCCGGAGCCCTTCTTCGAGGACGACGAGGAGGCCCCACCGCCCGAGCCCTGGAGTGGGCCCATCGGCGAGCCGCCTGCCATGGACGAGCCGCCGCCGTACGACTACGTACCCTTCGACGACGAGGACGAGTGACGATGCGACAACCCATCGTGCTGCTGTGCGTTGTGACCCTCGGCTGCGGTGCGTCCTCTGTCGACCGGGTCGACGACATCCTCGCCCTGTCTGCCGACACGGCCCGAGGTGCCGACCTGTTCTCGGAGCACTGCGCCCGCTGCCATGGCGAGGATGGTGCCGGAGGCTCATTCCCGGACATTCGGGGTCTCGACCCGGAGACGGTGATCCGCAACATGTTGGCAGGTCCCAGCTCGATGCCCGAGTTCGGTGACCTTCCCGACGCCGACATCGCCGACATCGCGGCCCACGTCGACGCCCTCTGAGTTCTCTGCGTAGGTCGTGCACACCGACCTGCAGCCGAGGGGATGCACCCGGTGAGCCGGGGTGTTCTGGCACAGCGGCCCCGCGCGAGCGATGGTCGAGAGCCGGCTCTCCCGGAGCGTCGTCCAGGCGTCTCGGCCACCGACGTGCCGGCTGGACGACCGCCCGCGCGCCCCTTACCCTGCCGCAGAGGGAGTTTCTTCGCGTGCGCGTCCTGATGCCGTTCTGGCTCCTGGCCTGTGGGCCCGGCGAGCAGGGTCCCCTCAAGGGCGACCCCGCCGACGACCTGCTCGCTCCGGTCGACTTCGACCCGCAGCCAGTCGCCGTCGACGACGTGGCGCTAGCGGCGGCAGTGCACCACGGCGCAGGTCACCTCGAGCGCGGCCGCGCCTGCGTGGTAGCCGACTTCGACGGCGACTCCCGCCTCGATCTGTATGTCGGCAACCCTGGCGACCCCTCGATGTGGCTTCGCAACGTCACGGAGCCCGGCGGTGCGCTCGCGTTCGAGCCTCAGCAGTGGCTCGCCGAGCGCGGCTTGCTGTGGGGAGCCACCGCTGGTGATGTCGACAACGACGGCGATGTCGACCTGTTCGCCTCCGTCGGCGGCAACGAAGGTGTCGGGGTCGACCGGCTCTTCCGCAACGCCGGCGATGGCACCTTCACCGATGTCTCGGAGGCCGCGGGCGTGCTCGGACCGCGCGTCGACGGCATGATCGCCGCCACGGCCAGCGCCGGGGCCACGATGGTCGACTTCGACGCCGACGGCTTCCTCGACATCTGGGTCAACGTGAACGCGGTGCCCGTCAGCGCCCTCGAGCCCGACAACCCCGACAGCAGCGTGGGCCTGAACGTGCTGTGGCGAAGCCGCGGCGACGGCACCTACGCGGGCCTCGGCGTCGACGCCGGTCTCGACAACAAGGCCCGCACCCGGCACAGCTCCTGGCTCGACATCGACAACGACGGCGACCTCGACCTGTACGAGAACAACTTCCAGGGCCGCAACGTGCTCTGGCGCAACCTGCTCCGAGAGTCTGGCGAGGCCACCTTCGAGCGGGTGACGCAGGAGCTGTCGCTCGCCGGCTCGGATCTGAGCTTCCCCACGAGCTCCTTCGCGAGTGCTGCAGCCGACTTCAACCAGGACGGCTGGGAGGACATCATGGTGTTCTCCCGTGGCTGGCCAAAATCCGGTCCGCACGTGGGCGGTCACGCCTTGTTCCTCAACGCCGGCGGACGAGGCTTCGTCGAGGTGAGCGAGGCCTCGGGCTTCAACGCCTTCTTCGACCCGTACCTGGTCGCAGGCGAAGGGGGAGCCGACTGCGGCGACGTGGTGAAGTCCGACGATCGCGAGACGGACGTCTTCCGCCTCGGGGTGATGGGCTCGACGGTCACCGACCTCAACCTCGACGGCGTGCCCGACATCGCGGTGGGCAACGGCGGACCCGCAGGTGGCATGTACGACCAGCTGTTCCTGTCCACCGGGCTGCTCGAGCTCGACATTCCAGGGGTCGGCCCGCTGAAGGTGCCGCAGTACCTCGATGGCTCGAGCTGGACCGACAGCCCCGCCGAGCAAGACCCCTCCCTGCCACCCTACGGCACCTACCCCTACAAGACCCACGGCATGTGCGTCGCCGACCTCGACGACGACGGCACGCTCGAGATGTTCGTGGTCAACGGCGGACCGAGCTTCGGGGAGGACACCATCGAGCGCGAGCCGAACCGGCTCTTCCGCTTCGACTTCGGCGTGCGTCGGTCCCTCAAGCTGCGGCTGATCGGCGACGGCGTGACCGTCAACCGCAGCGCGATCGGCACCCGGGTCGATGCGACTCTCCGGCGCGACGACGGCACGACGTGGACGGTGACCGACCGCCTACGAGGCAGCAACGGCTTCTCGGCCCAGCACGGGCCCGAGCTGATGCTCGGCCTGGGCGATGCCGTCTCCGTCGACCTGCTCCACATCACCTGGACCGACGGCACCACGACCACCCTCGAGGACCTCTCGCCGAACGAGCGGATCGTCATCGAGCGGTAGTCAGGTCGCACCGTCAACACCCGACGTGAGAGCGACCGCCGAGCCCGCGACTCCACGTCAACAGAACTCAAACAAATCCCTCCGGCCGCGACGCTGAGCGCGGATCCCGTCGGGGATCGACTACGCTCACAGCATGCCTCCTCTGCTCGTCCTCCTGCTGGGCTGCGCCGACCACGGAGCGCCGAGCGGCGCTCCTGACGCCCTTCGGTTCACGCCGGACTGGGCACACCCGGGCACTCCAGGAGACGCGCGACGGCTGGCCGCCGGAGACTTCGACGGCGACCGACGGGGTGATCTGGCGGTGGCCACCAGCGACGGTCGCGTCGAGATCTACCTAGGAAGTGCCGACGGCTACGGACGGTTCCCCGACCAAGTGCTCGAGGCGGGCCCCGGCTACGGCTCCGCACTCGCCGTCGTCGACTGGAACGCCGATGGCCTCGACGATCTGATCGTCACCGAGCAGATCGGTGGAGGCTGGATCAACGGCCACCTGGGCACCCCGGCCGGACCAGAGGCGGTCGCCTCCTGGCTGCTGAAGGCTGAGCTCGAGCTGCTCGGACCAGACCTTGGGCGCACCCTCGTCGGCGGTGACACGAACGGCGATGGATACGGTGATCTGGCGATCACCGGGGACGACGGTGTGCACCTGTTCCTGGGTGGCCCCTCGCTGCCCGAGGGCCCCGTGCGAACGTGGGTCGGCGGCGCCGGCTTCGGCGACGCCCTCGCGCTCGGCGACATCGACGGCGACGCCCGGGCGGAGCTGGTCATCGGCGTTCCCCTCTCGGGCACCCTCGTTCCCGAGCGAGGCTGGGTCGAGGTCTGGCGCGGCGGTGAGCCCGAGGCGATGACGCGGATGTGGAGCGGAGCCGGGCCGAACGCCTGGTCACGCTACGGAGCAGCCGTCGCCGTCAGCGACAGTGACAACGACGGACACGGCGATCTGTGGATTGGCCACCCGGGCACACGGGTCCTGCCGAGCACCACGGGCGGCGTCGACGAGCACCCCGGCGGGCCAGGCGGAGTGGGCCCCAAGCGCTGGTCCCTGCAGCTGAGCACTCCGGATGTAGCGGGTGCAGGTGTCGCCCTCTCAGGCGGGCTCGACACCAACGGAGACGGCTTTCACGAGACCCTCGCCGTAGCGGAGAGCGAACATGTCTTGGTGCTTCACGGCGGGTCGGACGGCCCGGCGGCCTGGCCAGGACTGACGGCTCCCGAGGCGGATTCCACGACGCTGGTGCCCGACACGACCGGCGATGGCCTGGCCGAGCTGGCCTTCGGGTGGTCGGTCACCGGTCGCACAGAGCTGCTCGAGGGACGGCGAGCCTTCACCGACGCCGACATGGATGGCTTCTCGGACATCGTCGACTGTGGCCGCGACGACCCGGCGATTCGCCCCGGGGCGCTCGAGCTCTGCGACGCTGTGGACTCGGACTGCGACGGCGACTACGCCGACGACTGGGGCGACGCAGACGGCGATGGGCTGCCAAACTGTGCCGATCCCGACTTCGAGACCGAGTTCTCCACCGTCTTAACCGGACTGGACAGCCTCGGTGCGAGCGTAGCCCTCGGTGACCTGAACGGGGACGGTCGAGACGACCTCGCCGCCGCCGCGCCGCGCCTCGCATCCGGCGCCCCTGGCGAAGGCGCCGCGCTGTGGTGGTTCACCCCGAGCTGGAGGCCGGACGGTGTCCTCTGGGGCGCGGCGAGCGACGAGGGCATCCGACGGGTCGCCACCGGTGATGTAGACGGCGACGGCGACACCGATCTCGTGCTCGCCGGCCGAACCACCGTCCGCCTCCACCTCAACCGCGACGGACAGGTCGCCATCGTGCCGACCTGGACAGTCGAGGCGGTCGCCGATTCCCTGCTCCTCACCGACGTCGACCTCGACGGGCGAGACGACCTCCTCGTCGGAGAGCCCTCCCTGTCGCGGGCGCGCCTGTGGCAGGGCACCGACGCTGGACTGGCCCCCGCAGCCAGCCTCGAGCGCGTGACCGAAGGCGGGCTGGGCGCCGCTGCCGCCTCGGGCGATGTCGACGGCGACGGCTGGCCGGACCTGATTCTCGGCGCCCCGCTACTCGACGAGGGCGCGGGCGGCGGCCTCCTGCTCTACGGAGGACTCGATGGCTTCGTCCGCGAGATCAGCCTCGCAGGAGGAGCACCTGGCGACCGGGTAGGCGCGTCCCTGGCCACCGGTCACCTCGACACTGACGGCTATGCCGACGTGGCGCTCGGCGCGCCCGGCCGCGACTCCGTGCTCCTCCTGCGCGGCGGACCGGACGAGCTCCTCTGGGGCGGAACCCGCTCTCTCGACGCGCCCGACCTCGCCGCCACCCTGACCTACGGCGCCGCCGTTGCCTTCTCCGACCAGAACGGGGACGGGTACGACGACCTGCTCGTGGGTGCACCCTCCGCTGCGGCAGGGGTGACGGTGCTGTATGCCGCCTCACCCCGCGGCCTCGCCGACCGCCCGACCCACCTGTACCGGGGAGGGCCGGGCTTCGGAGCAACCCTCGCTCGAGGGAACACCGGACCGGGCCCCCGTGAGGACGTAGCCATCGGCGGCACGAGCGGAGCGTGGATTGCGGCCGGCAGCAATGATCTCGACCACGACGGCGTCGCCGACGACGACGAGGCTGCCCTCGGCCTCGACCCCGGACGGGTCGACAGCGATGGTGACGGCATCCCGGACGCCCGCGAGCTCTCCGAAGACGGTGAAGCCGTCGACACCGACGGCGATGGCCTCATCGACGCGCTCGACCGTGACAGCGACGACGACGGCATCCCGGATGGCCGAGACAACTGCCGCCGGATCGCGAACCCCGAACAGCGCGACGAGGACGGGGACGGCCTCGGCGATGCCTGCGACCCCGTCTTCGATGCGGTCGACACCGCCGAGCCCGTCGACACCTGCATCCTCGGCGGCGATGACTCCTGGCTCGATCTCGACGTCACGGTGCGCGACATCGGAGTGCCCTCGGCCTTCCAAGACACCTTCCTCGGCCATCGCAACCGTGGGCGGTCCCTCGTCGCAGCGGACTTCGACAACGACGGCCTCGTCGACTTCTTCGTCGGCAACCCGGGCGACCCCTCCTTCGTGATCCGCAACACCACCGACGCAGAGGGCCCGTCCTTCGTCCACGTGCAGAACCTGCTGCCCGACGCGCTGGCCTGGGGTGCTGCCGCCGCGGACTACGACAACGACGGCGACATCGATCTGTTCGTCGCCAACGGCGGAAACGAGTGCTCGGAGCGCGACGCTCTGTTCCGCAACCGCCTCGTCGAAGACGGGGAGCTGTCCTTCGAGGATGTCACCCGAGAGGCGGGAGTCGGAGGCATCGACGTCGGCTGGCGCCTCATCGTGCGCGCGAGCGCGAACGCCGTCTGGGGCGACTACGACCGCGACGGCGACGTGGACCTCTTCGTGAACTCCAACCGGCTCACCGCATGCGGCGCTCTGTCGACCGACCTCGCCCGGAACCTGCTGTGGGAGAACAACGGCGACGGCACCTTCACCGAGGTCGCCGTCGAGCGCGGCCTCGGCGGCGTGCTGAAGTCGACCCGCCACAGTGCCTGGGTCGACCTCGACAACGACGGCGACCTCGACCTGTACGAGAACGCCTACCGCTCGAGCAACATCGTGTGGATCAACCAGCTGGTCGAGACCGGCGACCCTCGCTTCGTCAACGAGACGTTCCGCTGGAGCGAGCTCGACGAACCGGGTTCTCCGATCAACTCCTTCGCCGCCTGCGTCGAGGACATGGACAATGATGGCTGGCAGGACATCGTCGTGTTCCACCGCGGCGGCGAGGACTGCGACGGTGTGCCCCTCGGTGGCTTCGACCCGTACCCGGAGGAGGTCGTGGGGGCGGGTCACCGCCTGTTCCTGAACGAGGCCGGAGAGGGCTTCACCGATGTCGCGGTCCGATCCAACCTCAACAGCCGCCCGGTCTCCGAGCGCGTCGGCGTCATGGGCTGCCAGCTCGGAGACGTCGACGCCGACGGCTTCCTCGACGTGTACATCGGCAACGGCGGCCCCTCACGGGGTGCGTCGGATCAGCTCTTCATCAGCAGCCACACCGACGACAGCCTGTGGTTCGTCAACGCCAGCCCGCTGATCGACTTCGCGGCCCTCGACGACGGCCTGCCGCTCACGGTCTACCCCTACCGTACCCACGGCACCTCCTTCGTCGACGTCGACGGCGACGGCGCGCTGGAGCTGGCCGTCACCAACGGTGGGCCCGCCTTCCTCGACTCCGAGATCGCCCAAGAGCCCAACCGCCTCTTCGCCTTCGACTGGGGCAGCCCACGGCGGGCCATCCGCGTGCAGGCGAGAGGAGACGGTCTGCGGGTGTCGCGCGACGCCATCGGTACCCGCGCGACCCTCCGGCTTCGCGAGCCCGACGGCAGCGAGCGCTCGGTTCACCGCACGGTCGCGGGCGGGTCGTGCTTCAGTGCCCAGAACGGCTTCGAGCTCTACCTGGGCCTCGGAGACACGGCCGAGGCCATGAGCCTCGAGCTGCTGTGGCCAGACGGCTCGATCAGCGTCATCGAAGACGGACTCGAGCCCGGCGCGCGCTTGGTGGTCGACTACTGACGCTCGCAGACGATCGTGAGGTCGTGCTGGAGCGTCTCGTGGCACCACCCCATGATCGGGCCCTCGTAGACGGCCGGCCCCGCCCGCGACACGACGCGCACCTGAATCAACCGGACGCGCGGATGCGCCTCCGTCGAGAACCAGAGCTGGTAGGCACCACGAGCCGCGTCCTCGACCGCGAGTCGCACCTGCCGCTCCGCATCCCAGAGCTGGACCGAGAGACCCTGGAGGCGCTCGCGGAAGGCGTCCGTCCACTCCGGCAGCGCGACCCCCTCGGCATCGACGTAGGTCATCCGACCGGTGACGCGCGGCTGCACCTCGCGCATCAGAGAGACCCCCTGCTCCGATGCGATGTCGGCCAGCGGGATCGCCACCTCGATGTCCTCGCGGGGCTGCCGCAGCACCCGCGGCTGCTCCGTGCCGTCATGCAGCTCGTGCTCGTCGCCGTTCCACACCCGGAGGTAGATCTCGTCGGCCAGCCACTTGGACAACAGACCGCGCGACACACGGGTCACGAACGACCCGTCGGCACCAGTCTCCAGAGACGTGACGAGCCGGTCCATGAACAGCGACCGTCGCCAGATGTCGACGGTGACCCCCACCACCGGGATTCGCGTCTCCTGGATCATCACCCGCCCGCTCACCTCGTGTTCCATTTTGAACCCCCCTGTTCCGTTTCAGAATAGGGGTGTGAGCAATCTACGCAAGAAGTGCCTCAACGACGCCCCTCAGCTCTCCAGTACACGGCATCTCTCGACTCTTTTCTGTGCCTTACACCAGCATGAACGGGCCGCCTGCGGTGGCCTCTCGGTCGAGCAGCCCCCGAGACGTTTTCCGTCGCGAGGCCGGCCCCGAGCCGGCTAGAGTGTCGGCCGCCCCGGAGACTCCCGTGCCGCTGTCGACCCCGCTCTCCCGCCGCCTCGGCCTTCGCTACCCCATCGTCGCTGCGCCGATGTTCATCATCTCCAACAAGGAGATGCTGCTCGCCTGCGCCGAGGCCGGCATCCTCGGGGCGATGCCGTCGCTCAACGCCCGCACGCTCGACAAGCTGCGGTCCGACCTGGAGTGGCTGCGCGCACGCACCGACAAGCCCTTCGCGATCAACATGACCATCCGGCTGACCGATCCGGAGCGTCTGATGGCCGACGTGGCGCTGTGTGAGGAGTTCGAGGTGCCGGTGTGGATCACCTCCTACGGCAATCCCACGCCCTTCGTGCAGCGAGCACACGCAAAGGGCGCGACCGTCTTCCACGACGTGATCAACCTCAAGCACGCCAAGAAGGCAGAGTCTGCGGGGGTCGACGGCATCATCGGCGTCTCTGCAGGGGCCGGCGGCCACGCGGGACGGCTCACCCCCTACGCACTGATTCCCTACCTGAGGGACAACCTCTCGGTGCCCGTGATCGCGGCCGGTGCCATCTCGACGGGCCGGCAGATCGCAGCCAGTCTCGCCCTCGGTGCCGAGCTCGTCTACATGGGCACCCGCTTCATCGCGAGCGCCGAGTGCGGCGCCCAGGACGGCTACAAGCAGATGGTCTGCGACTCCGGCCCAGAAGAGATCGTCTACACCGACAAGATCAGCGGCGTACACGCCAACTTCCTGCGGCGCACCCTGCCCGAGGACTGGACCCCGGACCGCACCCCCGAGGGCGCCAAGCGGTGGAAAGAGATCTGGTCCGCTGGTCACGGCGTCGCCGAGATCACCGACATTCTGCCCATCGAGCGGATCGTCGACGACCTCGTCCGCGAGTACCACGACGCGGTCGCGACGCTCACCTGAGGCTCAGCCGAAGGCACCCTTCGCCGCGAGGTCAGCGATGACCTCACCGTCCAGCCCAAGCTCCGAGAGGATGAGGTCGCGGTGCTCTCCGAGCTCGGGCGGACAGGTGTGGTCCGTCCGCGTGGTGTCGGTGGTGAAGACCGGTCCGGTCAGGGGCACCTCACCGAAGGCCGGGTGCTGGACGGGCACGGTCGTCACCTGAGGGTGCGCCATCACCTGATCGACCGTCAGGACCGGTCCACCGGGCACCCGGTTGGCGGCGAGCAGCGCGTCGGCCTCGTCGAGGGTGAGTCGGTCGAGCGCAGACTGCACTGCGGCGTCCACCGCCTCCCGATCGGCGACGCGGTCGACGTTGGTGCGCCAGTGTGGGTGATCGGGCAGCGCGAGCGCGGTCCGTAGGCGCTGCCAGATCGCGTCGTTGCCACAGGCGACCGCGAGGTAGCCGTCGCCGCACGGAAAGAAGCGGTAGGGCACGAGGCCGCCGTGAGCCGTGCCGCGTCGGGGCTCGACGTAGCCGGTCACCACGTGACGGGTGGCGTGGTAGGCCAGGCAGGCTGCCTGCGCCTGGAGCATGTTGATCACGATCTTCTGCCCGCGACCCGTCTTCTCGCGGCGCAGCAGGGCCGTGAGGACCGCCTGGTTCGCGAGCAGTCCGGCCACCAGATCGGTGATGCTGTTGCCGTACTTCGCAGGAGGGCCATCGGGCTGCCCAGTGATGGATGCGCCACCGCCGAGGGCCTGCAGTGCGAGGTCGTAGCCGGGGCGTGCCACCCAGGCAGGATCGCCCGTGTCACCAAAGGCGTGGATGGCGACCACCACCAGGCGTGGGTACCGGGCGTGCAGCTCCTCCCAGGGAAAACCGAGGCGCGCAAGCACACCAGGCCGAAAGTTCTCCATGAGCACGTCGGCCGAGGCGAGCAGCTCGTGGAGGACCGCTCGGCCTGCCTCGGTCTTCAGATCGAGCACGATGGAGCGCTTGTTGCGGTTCGCCGACAGGTAGTAGGTCGAGTGACCGTCGATCACGGGGCCGAAGCGCCGGGTCTCGTCGCCTCCTGGCGGCTCGACCTTGATCACGTCGGCGCCTTGATCGGCCAGGTGCTGCGTAGCCCAGGGGCCCGCGAGCACCCGGGTGAGGTCGATGATGCGGATGCCGTCCATGGCCATGCTGTATCCGTCAGCGCGTGCGCCGACAGGCTCACCAGCGCCGGTCGATGGCCTCCAGCTCCGCGAGCAGCTGCTCCCGGGCCACCTCGTCCTCGGGGGTCGTGCCCGTCGTGAGCAGATCCGGCCCCTCGTCCAGCCCCTCGGAGAGCCGGAAGAGGGCCTCGGCGTGCTCGCTGACCACGATCTTGTAGCGGTCGTCACGGAGGGTCCGGCCGTACCAGAACCACGGGGGCTCTCCATTGGGGCCAAAGTGCTCGCTGTAGAGCAGGCGCTCTCGAGCGGCAGAGGGATCGGCCAGGAGGGGAGTCAAGTCTGCGCCGTCCAGCACCCAGGGCTGCCCACGGGAGTCCACGAGCGAAGATGGCTCGACGCCCGCGATGGCGGCGACGGTCGGGAGCACGTCGACCACGTGGACCGGCGCCTGCGAGACGGCCCCCGGCATCGTCACCCGCGGCCCAGAGACGATGAACGGGACCCTCACCCCACCCTCGGAGACCGTGCCCTTGCTGCGCTCGGGGTCGAGCGGCGGGAGGATGGCGTGTGACGGCGTGCCGTTGTCGCCGATCACGAGCGTGGTGATCGGGGCCGCCGTGCGTACCGCCAGCCCCTCGAAGAGTCGCCCCAGCTCTGTGTCGAGCGCCGTGACCATGGCACCGAACAGCTCCGCATCGTCGGGCGCATCCGACAGCGGCTCCACCAACAGATCTGCCGGCGGCACGTGTAGCGGCGTGTGGGCGGCGTTGAAGGCCACATACAGCAACCAGGGCTCGGGCAGCTCTACGGCCAGCGCCAGGGCATCATCCACCGTGTCGACGGTCATGTAGGTCTCGGACCACGACAGGTCGCCGTCGATGCTCTTCTCCCAGCGGAAGTAGCCACGAGGGTCGTCTTCCGCCGCGAGGACCGAGTTCGTCGGGTTTCCGAGGCTGCCACGATGAGTGCCGAAGCCGAGCTCGAGCGGATGCTCGCCAGGGCGCTTGCGCAGGAAGGTCGTCAGGTGCCACTTGCCGACCGCCGCACTCGACCACGCATGCTCCGGCGAGGCCTCCACCACCCGAGGCAGCGTGACCGAGCCGACATCGAGCGCCGCGTCGTCAGTCCACGGGTCGATCCACGAGCCGAGGCCCGCCCGCGAGGCGTACTGTCCCGTGAGGAGCGCCGCCCGGCTCGGCGTGCAGGTCGGGTGCGCATAGGCATGCTCGAAGCGCACCCCCTCGGCCGCGAGCGCATCCAGGTTCGGTGTCGGCGGTGCCTCGGAGTGTGCGCCGTAGGCGCCGACCTTGTCGATGCCGACGTCGTCCAGGAGGACCACGAGGACGTTCTCGGCACCCTCGGGCGCAGTCGGATCGAAGGTGGGCTCGGGCTGACCCCGTCGCTTCGAGGTCGCCTCCCCACACCCCATCACCAGCAGGACAACGACGAGCCGCATGCACGCTCCACCTACAGCCTATCCGTCCGCCGGCGGCTCGGGTGGGTCGTCGCCCCACGGGGCGACCCAGGGCAGCAGCAGCATCCCCGGGATCGACAGCACGGTGCACACCAGGAAGAAGGAGGTGTAGCCGATGCTCTCGACGATGTAGCCGGTGGCGGCATTCGCCAGCGTTCGTGGAATGCCGGTGAGGCTCGTGAGCAGCGCCAGCTGGGTGGCGGTGTAGGCCCGGTTGGTGCTTCGGGCGATGAAGGCCACGAGCGCGGCGGTGCCGAGGCCGACGCCCAGGTACTCGAAGCTCACCACCGCAAACAGCACGGTCTTGTCGGGACCGACCTCGGAGAGCACCGCAAAGCCCAGGATGCTCACGATCTGGACCACCCCGAAGAGCCACAGCGAGCGCTGGATCCCGGCCCGCACCATGATCAGGCCACCGAGGATGCCCCCCACGATGCTGGACCACAGCGCCGCGGCCTTTGCGACCGTGCCCACCTCGGTCATCGAGAAGCCGGTGTCGAGGTAGAACGGCGTGGCCAGTGCCGTCGCCATGCTGTCTCCCAGCTTGTAGAGCAGCATGAACACCAGCACGAGCACCGCCTGGCGGGTGCCGTTGCGGGCGAAGAACTCGCGGAAGGGCTCGACCACAGCCTCCCGGAGATCCACAGGAGGCGGCGCAGCGAGCGTCGGCTCGGGCATCAGCCAGGTCGTGAGGATGCCCACCGACATGAAGGATGCCACCACCAGGTTGACGACGGACCACGGCAGCTGGTCAGCGAGGATCAGGGCCAGCGAGCCCGGCACGAGCGAGCTCACCCGGTAGGCGTTGACGAACATGCTGTTGCCGATGCCCAGCTCGTGGTCCGGAAGGATCTCGCGCCGGTAGGCATCGAGGACGACGTCCTGCGAGGCGGAGAGCAGGGCCACGACACCGGCGACCGCCGCGATGCCTCCGGTCGCCTCGCGCGGGTCGAACAGCGCGAACGCGGCCAGTGCACCCATCAGCCCGATCTGGATGAGCAGCGCCCAGCCCCGGCGGCGGCCGAGTGGCGGCGTCCAGCGGTCCATGAGCGGCGACCACAGGAACTTCCAGGTGTAGGGGAAGGCGATGAGACTGAAGAGACCGATCGTCGCCAGATCGACCTCCGCAGAGCGCAGCCAGGCCGGGACCATCTGGTAGAGCACGTACAGCGGCAGCCCCGAGCTAAAGCCCGTGAGGATGCACAGCAGCATGCGGCGGTTGAAGACCGCCGCCCACAGGCCGGTCTGGGTGGCCGATTCGTTCATGACGTCGGGGACCGAGGCATACGCGCTACAGCAGCGAGGCGAGGAGGATTCCGAGGGCGATGGCGACGATGCCCCCGACGCTGAGCACACCGACGGAGAGACAGCCCCCGCCGATCAACCAGCCGAGCCAACCGGCACCACGCCTCGAGCCCTCTGCTGGCGTGTCGAGCTGGGGCGGCGGCACGTAGGGCGCTGGGGCAGGCGTGGAGGTGCTCGGGAAGGGTGCAGGCGCCGGCGAGCTCGCGGCCTCTTCAGCCGGACGCTCTTCCCGGACGACGCGCTTCGGCCGCTGGCGCTCGAAGACTGTCACGCCGCCGGTGTCGAAGCGCGGCTTCGGCAGCGGAGGGAGCTCGGGACGCGGCGGGGTGGGCACACTCGGGAGCTCGGGAGGCGAGCTGGCCCAGTCTGCGGGGCCCATGGTGCGGTCGGCGGGCGGAGCGGCTCGCTCGCCCAGCTCGAGCCCGACCAGCGGGTGGTCGTCGCTCGGCGTCGGCAGCGCGACAGCCCGCTGGTCGACCGCATGATGCAGCGCATGATCCACGACCTGAAGACCGCTCGTCAGCTCGACGACCTCGGCGGGTGTGGGCCGCTCATCAGGATGAAAGCTGCACATGCGCTCGATGATCCGCGCGAGCTCGTCGCGGACCCCCAGGGTGCGCATGCCCTCCCGGAGGCGGCGGTGATGCCGCGGCGGGTCGTTGAGTCGCCCGACCTCTCCGAGCAGCAGCTGCGCATCGCGGATCCCGACGAGCAGCTCGAGGAACAGCGCACCGAGATCGTGTACGTCGTCCTCGGGGCCTCCGGAGCGTCGAGCAGCGCCGCTCGCACTCCCTGCCTCCGCGACGCCGAAGATCACCTCCGGCTGGCACCAGCGCAGCGTGAAGGGCTGTCCCACCCGCACACCGCGGCTGGACAGACCCTCCATGAGCAGGCCCATGGTGCACCCGTGGCCGTCCTCGAGGGTGTGGATGTGCTCCATCAGCCCCGCGATGCGCGACACCAGCGTCGCCGCGACCTCCTCCGAGCAGCGCTCTCGCGCCAGCTGCGCGACCGTGATCCCCTCGGTGGGAGCCACCACGAGGCAAGCCCAGTCGTCGAGGGCGACGACCCCGTAGACCTCGGGAAGCAGTGGATGTGCGCACTCGTCGAGGAAGGCTGCGACATCCTCGAGCAGCTGCAGCGCCTCGGGCCGGTCGACGAGCGACACGGCTCGAAGCTCGACCGGCTCTCCGTCGAGCGTGCCCGTGAGCCGCTGTGCTGCACCATCGACGCCGAGATGACCGTCGATGTACAGCTGCATGCGGGCCCCTAAACGTAGAAACGCCGCTCCACAAAGGTGGGCGGCGCTGCATACTCTTCATGTTTAGGGCACCGCCTCCAGGCTGTCAAGACCCTGGCACTAGAACTCCGGCGCCAGGCTCTTCCCGTGCTCATCCCAGAGGCTCTGCCAGTGACCCACACCGGGGCGCGCCGCTGCCGCGGACGCGCTACAAGGCGCGCCGACGGAGGACTCATGGCCGACGACCTCGACGCGCGGATGTCCGCAGCCGCCGACCTGCTCGAGGCCCTGGTGGCGGATCGCGGACTCCTCGCCGGAGTCGATGCCGCGCTGCGCGAGCGCCTGCTGATCGCCGCAGGCCGTGTGTCCCGTCCGACGAGCCCAGAGCGCCGCCGCCTCGCGCGCGAGCGACGCAAGCAGGCCAAGCGGCAGGTGCGCAAGCAGACCGAGGCCCTCCTCTCCCAGACGGGAATCCGCAAGCTCCGCGAGAACCCGATCTTCCAGACGCCGCGCCGCCAGGCTGGAGAGGCGCTGCCGCCGCCCGTCGGCACCCTCCCCGAGGCCCGCACCTGCTACTGCTGTCAGGAGAAGTACACCGAGGTGCACTTCTTCTACGACCACATGTGCCTCGCCTGTGGCGACCTGAACTACCGCAAGCGCGATCCCGCCGTAGACCTCTCGGGTCGCGTCGCGCTCGTGACGGGAGCACGGCTGAAGATCGGCTACCAGGCCGCGATCATGCTGCTCCGCAACGGCTGCGCGGTCCACGTGCTGACCCGCTTCCCCCGCGATGCTGCCCGCCGCTACGCCGCCGAGGACGACGCCGAGCAGTGGCTCGACCGCCTGCAGGTCCACGGCATCGACCTGCGCCACACGCCCAGCGTCGAGAGTCTCTGCGCGCGCTTGCTCGCGACCGAGGAGCGACTGGACTTCCTGATCAACAACGCCTGCCAGACGGTGCGGCGCCCCGCCGGATTCTACGGGCACCTGATGGCCCTCGAGACCGGCGACGTGGCCCAGCTCACCGACCGAGAGCAGTCGATCCTCGCCGAGACCCACGCCATCGCCGTCGAGGGAGAGGCCCCGTCGAGCGCCCAGCTCGCCGCAACGCGCCTGACCGACGAGGACCACCACGCAGGGGGCGCCCTGTTCCCCGCCGGACGCTTCGACGCCGATCTGCAGCAGGTCGACCTCCGCGACATCAACTCTTGGCGCCTGCGCATGCACGAGGTCGGCACCGTAGAGCTGCTCGAGACGCAGCTCGTGAACGCGGTGGCGCCCTACCTGCTGAACGCCCGCTTGAAGCCGCTGATGGCCTGCGTGCCCACGAACGACGCGCACATCGTCAACGTGAGCGCCATGGAGGGGCAGTTCTACCGGACCTTCAAGTCACCGCGGCACCCCCACACCAACATGGCCAAGGCCGCGCTGAACATGATGACCCGCACCGCCGCGCTCGACTACATCGAGGCCGGCATCCACATGAACAGCGTCGACACCGGCTGGGTCACCGACGAAGACCCGGCCGCCCACGCCGAGCGCAAGCGAGCCGAGCACCGCTTCCACCCACCCCTCGACATCGTCGACGGCGCCGCTCGAATCGTCGACCCGATCTTCGACGGCATCGGCACCGGCAACCACGTCTGGGGCCAGTTCCTCAAAGACTACAAGCCCACCGACTGGTAGCGCAGCCGGCGAGGCTACTCGCGGACCGCGTCGCCGTAGCCGTCCAGCACGATCCCCGACCTTTCGGGATCGTCGGTCACGTGGGTCTGCCACACGAGGCTGAGCGCATCACCCATGAGGTCGCCCTCGAGCGGGTCGGTGTACTCGCCATAAGACCCGTCGACGTACGTGTAGGCGAGCAGGACCTCACCCGAGATGCGGCCCTCCCCGTCCACCTCTCCAGTGAAGCTGAGCGGGAAGACCGTGCCGCTGTCCGCGTTGACGCAGGTGGAGTCCCCCTCCACGTAGCCCTCAGTGTCGACAACCAGCGTCAGCGGACCCGTGCAGGTCTCCCAGCTCCAGAAGGGGACCTCCAGCAGGGCCTCACCGGCGTAGACCCCGTCGATGTCATCCGCTTCAGCCGTGTCGGCCGTGTCGGCTGTGTCGTCGACGCCGGTCCCGGGGGCGCACATGCCCAGGAAGAAGAGGGCGATCAGACGCATGGAGACTCCGACTCAGACAACGGCCGCTGGGGCCGTATCCGCCTAGCATCGACCCGCTGCCGGCGTGTCACCTCCGTCGTCATCAATCGCGGCTTGCCCCTGCCACCGACGCGAGACGACACCTCCCAAATCGCTTGACGTGGGGCAGGATGGGGCCACCCTGTAGAGGATCTGAGCGCCCCTCTCTGACCTCGGTACCTCCATGCTGTGTCCACGCTGCAAGGTCTCACTCGCGCCGTCCACAGACGGACCCGTCGAGCTTCACCGCTGCCCGGTCTGCGAGGGCACCTTGGTGTCCCAGCGTCGGCTCATTCCCCTGGTCGAGCAGAGCGCAGAGCTCCTGGCCTCACAGGTCGACCTCGCGCAGCCTGTTCCATCGGTGCCCGACCGAGCAGGCACCGCCGCCTGCCCCAAGTGCGGCGACCCGATGGTCACCTTCGGCTACATGGGCATGGCCTCCGTGATGCTCGACCGCTGCGCGTCGGACTGGCTCGTGTGGATCGACAGCGACGAGCTGATCACCATGGCGGTGCTGAGCGCACGCACGACACAGCGCATCGAAGAGCGGCAGAAGTTCTGGGATGCCGAGAAGGCCAAGTGGCCGGCCGGGACTCCGCGGCCCGGCTGAGGCTCGCTGGAGTGCAGGTCCCTCATCAGCTGCTCGCTGTGGCAGCCGCTGGAGTAGGCTGGAGCTAGTGACCCGCGGAGACCCATGTCCGAAGCCCTCGACCGAGGCCTCCTTGAGCGCGAGCTGCTTGCAGGGCTCACTCGCGCCCTGCAAGCGCACCTCAGCGTGGAGGGCGCATGAGCGATGAAACCGCACGGGCCAAGCTCCCCAGGCTTCGCTGGCATGCAGAGCCGCTCGCCGTCGTCCGCCTTCCGCCCGCCGCCGCTGTTCCTGCCCTGCCCGCGAGCGGCTTCTTCAGCCTGACTCGCACGGCCGACGAGCTGTCCCTCGTCTTGGAGGAGGCGCACGTCCCTCCCGAGGCCGAGGCCGTCGAGCCAGGCTGGCATCGGTTCGCGCTGGTCGGACCGCTAGACTTCTCGCTCGTGGGTGTGCTGAGTCACCTGTCGGGAGCTCTCGCCGAGGCCGGCATCAACCTGTTCGTGATCTCGACCTACGACACCGACATCGTCCTCGTGCGATCCGTCGATCGACAGCGCACCACGGCTGCACTCGAGGCCGTGGGCTACCGCTTCGTCTAGCGCCCGAGCGCCTCAGATCCGCTCCGCCTCGGTGAAGCCTCCAGCGATGCCACCGAAGAAGTCCGCCATCGCCCACAGGTAGGCATACAGATCGTCAGGCTGGTCGGCCGGCTGCTCGAGCAGCGACAGCAGCGCCTGGGCCCGCTGTGCACCCCGTGACCCCGGCCAGGCCCGTGCGACCGCGGCCCGGACCTCGGCTACGAGCGCCGCATCCGAGCGCAGCGCTGCGAAGCTGTAGGTGTTCCCGTCGATGGTGCGCAGCGAGCGCGGCCACTCCGGAGCCCCCTTGATGCAGTACACCCCGTACGGGAAGACCACGTGCCACACCGGGCGCAGTCCCCGCGCGTTGAAGAAGTCCGCCATCGCCCGGGCCACTCCCTGCGAAGGGTGCAGGAAGTCGTCGATGGCGAGCACCCCTCCTGGCAGCAGTCGGTCCCACACCGCCTCGAGGGACGTGCGCACCGACTCGTAGAGATCCGAGTCGAGGTGGGCAAAGCTGAAGCGGACCTCCTCCGGAATGCCCGGCAGGCCCACGGCGAAGCGCCCGGGAACAGGCTGGACGACCTCGTCGAGCTGACGGCGCTCGATCTCGGCGCGCAGCCGCTCGAGCAGCGGGGTGGTGCCGTCGTAGAGCTTCTCGACGAAGTAGGGGTTGTCGCGCTCGGCGTCGGGCGCGGGCAGCCCGGCGAAGGTGTCGCAGGCCCACACCCGGCGGCCGGTTCCCCGCAGGCACTCACCGAGGTAGAGCGAGGTGCCTCCGAGCCCGACCCCGAGCTCGATCGCATCGCCCGCGTCTCCGAGCAGGCGGCCGTAGAGTCCCTGACCCCACGGATGTGGCGGCACCATGCAGAGGCCGTCCACCGACGCGAGGACCGGGTCGTCGGGCACAGCGTGCAGCAGATCGGAGGGGAACTGCAGTGGTCGGGCGAAGCGCTGCTCGCCAGGGGTCGCCTCGCGCACCCGCAGCACCTCGACGGCAAAGGTGATGCGCCTGCCTGCGAGCGGGTGGTTCTGGTCGACGTGTACGTGCTCCGCATCGACAGCGACGATGTGGCCCGTCGCCGGCTCGACCTGTCCGTCCACCCGGAACGCGAACGGCCCGACAACCGCCGGCACGTGGCCAGGCCACTCTCCACGCGGCACCGAGCGCCGCAGCGCCGGGTCAGGCTCCCCGAAGGGCCGCTCCTCGGTGAACTGCACCGTGTCACCCTCCGCCGCCGCATCCAGGGCACTCTCCAGTGCAGCCCACACTGGCGTGACGCCGTGCACATGCCCCCTGAGCGCCTCGCCCCCATCCGAGACCGCTGCACCGCTGTCGTCGGTGAGGGTCCAGCGGCACAGCAGGGTGGAGGGGCGAGGGATCACGGAGGCTCCGAGCGGAGCGGGAGCATAGCGGCTGAGACGCCCCAGGAGTCGTTACCCAGAGTGCAGGCCGACGGGAGGCGCGATGCGTGCGGTGTTCCTGAGCGCGACCAAGGTGGACTTCGACGGTGCGGTGGACTTCTCGGCGCTCGAGGCGGTGGCCGAGCTGACGCGGCACGGCGCGGTGGACCCTACCGACATCCCGCGACTAGCGGCCGGCTGCCAGGTGGTGATCTCGAAGGAGGTGCCCCTCCGGAGCCAGACCATCGCCGCGCTCCCGGAGACGGTGGCGCTGATCTGCGAGGCGGGCACAGGCACCGACAACATCGACCTCGCTGCCGCCCGGGAGCGGGGCATCCTGGTCTGCAACGCGCCCGGCTACAGCACAGGAGCCGTCGCCCAGCTCACCCTGACCTTCGTGCTGATGCTCTTCAGCGGCACCCACCAGCTCCTCCGGCGCGCCGGCCAGGGCGATCAGAGCGATCACCGCGTCCGTCTCGGCAGCGCTCACCATGAGGTCGCCGGCCGCACCCTCGGCCTGATCGGGGTGGGGGCCATCGGCGGCCGCGTGGCCGAGCTGGCGCGAGCCGTGGGTCTGCGGGTCCTGGTTCCCGCCACCTCCCGCACCCGCATCGCGGGGGTGGAGCGCGTCTCTCGAGAGGCTCTCCTCGCTCGGTCCGACGTGGTCTCGCTCCACTGCCCCCTCACACCGGACACCCGACACCTCGTCGACGCCGACTTCCTGGCGACGATGAGGTCTGGCGCCTTCCTGGTGAACACGAGCCGTGGGGGACTGGTGGACCACACAGCCCTGACCGCCGCACTCGAGCGCGGGCACTTGGCCGGCGCAGCCCTCGACGTCCAAGACCCCGAGCCCCTGCCTGCGGACCATCCCCTCTGGTCACGCCCGGACGTGATCCTCACACCTCACATGGGCTGGAAGGCCCACGAGGCGAGATCTCGCCTGATCGAGATCGTGGCCGACAACCTGGCGTCCTTCGCCGCCGGTTCTCCGGTCCACGTCGTCTCCTGAGCTCCCGTCCCTCTTCCGCGACGCAGGGAATCGTCAGCCCTTGGACGAGCCTGGCTCGCCGTCTGGCGTCGGGGTGTCCTGCACGCGCCAGCAGTACCAGGCCACGATGGAGCGGTAGGGCCGAAACGGGTCGCCGAGTGGCTTCAGGTCCTTGGCTGTCGGGACGTCACGACCGAAGGCGCGACCGAAGCCGCGTCGGACCGCGAGATCACCCGTCGGCCACACGTCGAGCCGCCCGAGGGTGAAGATCTGGAACATGTGAGCCGTCCAGGGACCGATGCCCCGAACCCGGCACAGGCTGCGCGTGAGCGCCTCGTCGTCGAGCGCCTCGAGCACGTCGAGCTCTAGCGCACCCGAGACGCAGTGACGGGCCAGGTCGAGCACCGCGTCGCGCTTCGCCCGCGACAAGCCCGCTGCCCGAATGTGCTCGGGATCGAGCTCGAGGGTCGCTCGAGGGGTGACGTCGCCGCCAAGCAGCGCGACGAAGCGGCCATGGATGACCGAAGCCGCCTTGCCGGCGAGCTGTTGGTAGACGATGGCCCGAGACAGCGCTCCGAAGACGTCAGGGCTCGCCGCACGGCGCGGCGTGTACGGACCGTGGGTGGCAATCAACGCCTCGACCACCGAGCTGCGCGCGGCAAGCTCCTCCAGGGCCTCACGCACTCGTTCCTCAGCATCCGTTGCGCTCACGCATCCTCCCGCTGGACGAGGTTCCAGTCTCTCCGTAGCCAAGTGACCCGTCGACCCCGACATGGCCCGACCGACGACGCAAGAAGGACCGAGGCGTCGCACGGGACGACAGGGGCAGTCGCCTATGCTCGCGTCCCCACGGAGGCCTCCTTGCGCACACCACTCGCCATGCTTCTCCTGCTGACCGCCTGTCCACAGACCTCCGAGACTGACGAGGAGGAGGCGCTGGACTGCGTCGCCATGTGCGTCTACCTGTGCAACAGCGCCCCCGCCGACGCAGGCTTGGATGCGGGCAGCTGTGCCGCCGAGTGTACCGAGCAGGCGAGCGAGCCCACCGACTGCGGAGAGTGCTGGGCCGCGTCGGGCTCTCTGAAGGCCTGGGACGATGCCTCACTGCTCCTCGACTGCGCCTGCCTCGAGGCGCCCGGCCTCCCCGGCTGCGAGACGGTGGACATCGACCCAGAAGGCTGTGACACGACCTGCGAACTGTTCGTGGGCTTCCTGCAGTAGAGCCCGCTGCGTGCGGCTCGACACCGGCTCAGGCCGGACGATGAGGTACCCTGTGCACGGAGGTGCGCGTTGACGAAGGGACTCTCGCTGGTGCTCCTGCTGGCCTGCGGCGGAGACGAGCGGGGAGGTAAGGCAGGACGAGACTCTGGAACATCCGAGGCACTGTCTCCGACCGACACCGACACCGACACCGACGCCGACGCCGACGCCGACGCCGACACCGACACCGACACCGACACCG